>NZ_JBHZAN010000035.1:0-92007 GCF_042754285.1 Streptomyces sp. NPDC059224 | reverse complement strand
GCGTGTGCCAATACGTAAACAACACCCAGCCCCCCCCCACATCGCCCCGCCCGTGTGCGCGGTATTCCATCCCGCGCCCCCCCCCCCCCCCCCCGCGGGCCCCCCGTCCCGCGTCCCGGGCCCGCCGACGGGACCCGTACGCTCGCCCCATGTCCCCGCACGTCCTCGTCCTCGGCGGCACCACCGAGGCCCGCGAACTGGCCGCCGCGCTCGCCGCGCGTCCCGGTGTCCGCGTCACGACCTCCTTGGCGGGGCGCGTCACCCGGCCGGGCGCGCTGGCCGGGGAGGTGCGCGTCGGAGGCTTCGGCGGGGCGGCGGGCCTCGCCGACTGGCTGCGCGACCGGCGTGTGGACGTCCTCGTCGACGCCACCCATCCGTTCGCCGAGACGATCACCGCCAACGCGGCGGCGGCCGCGGCCCGGACCGGCGTCCCGGCCCTGGTACTGCGCCGCCCGGGCTGGCGTCCCGGTCCCGGGGACCGCTGGCACCCGGTCGCGTCCCTGCCCGCCGCGGCGGACCTGCTGCCACGCTTCGGACCCCGGGTCCTCCTGACCACCGGACGCCTCGGCCTGTCCGCCTTCGCCCACCTGGACGACCGGCACTTCGTCGTCCGCTCGGTGGAGCCTCCCGAGCCTCCGGTACCCCCGCACACCGAAGTGCTGCTGGCCCGCGGGCCGTTCACGGTGGCCGACGAGACCGCGCTGCTGCAGGAGAACCTGATCGACGTCCTGGTCACGAAGGACAGCGGGGGAGCGGCGACGGCCGCCAAGCTGACGGCGGCCCGCGGACTGGGCCTGCCGGTGGTCGTCGTACGCCGGCCACCGCTGCCGGCGGGGATGGCGGCGGTGCCCGATGTGGCGGCGGCACTGGAACGGCTGGGGTGGGGACCGGCGTGACGGGGGCCGCTCAGCCCTCCGGCGCGACCTCCGGGTGGCGGCGCAGCAGATAGGTGTCCATGATCCAGCCCTTGCGCTCGCGCGCCTCGGCCCGCAACCGCTCGATCCGCGGACCGGCCTCGGCGATCGGACCGGAGACCAGGATCTCGTCGGGTGTGCCGATGTAGGCGCCCCAGTAGATGTCGATGTCCTGGTCCGCGTACCGCCGGAAGGCCTGGTGGGCGTCCAGCATCACGACCACGTCGTCCACGTCCTGCGGGAGCCCCTCGGCGAGCCGCCGCCCGGTGGTGATCTGCACCGGCCGGGCCACCCGGTTCAGCCCCGTGCGATGCCGCGCCATCAGCGCCGAGACACTGCTGATGCCCGGCACCACGTCGTACTCGAACGCCACCGCGCCGCGGGCCAGCACCTCTTCGAGGATCGCCAGCGTGCTGTCGTACAGCGAGGGATCGCCCCACACCAGGAAGGCGCCGGTCTGCTCCGCGCCCAGTTCCCCGCGGATCAGCTGTTCGTAGATGTCCGCGCGGGCGCTGCGCCAGTCCCCGACGGCCGGCGAGTACGCCCCGCCGTTGGCGGCCCGGTCCCGGTCCGGGTCCCGGGCCTCGACCAGCCGGTAGCCGCGGTCCGGCAGGTGCGTGTCGAGCATGTCCCGGCGCAGCCGGGTGAGGTCGCTCTTGACCTCGCCCTTGTCGAGCAGGAAGAACACGTCCGTGCCCCGCAGCGCCCGGACCGCCTGGAGGGTGAGCTGGTCGGGGTCGCCCGCGCCGATACCGATGACATGAATCTTTCGCACGCCCCGAGTCTGCCGTATGCCACTGGCGAGGGATCACTCCCGGTACGGCCCGGTGCCGCGCAACCGCGGCGCCTCGGCCCCGGCCCCGACGGTCCCGGAATCCTTCTCGTCCTTCTCCACCCGCCCGGCCAGCTCCCGCGCCCACGCGGCGAGCCCGTCGAGATCCATCCCGTACGGGCGCCGGACCCCGCTGCCGGACGACCACTCCTCGACCGCGCCCGCGCCGCGCCGCAGCAGCCGCGCGCCACCGGTCACGTTCCCCCGGGCCGCGTGCGTGAGCCCCACGGCCAGCTGGGCCAGCCCCCGCCACAGCGCCCGCTCCGCCTCGGGCCCCGACTTCCAGGCATCCTCGAACACCTCGTGCGCATGGAAGGGCTTCCCGGCGTCCAGCAGCGCCTGCGCTTCGGCGACGGTCTCCGCCGGGGCCCGTACGACTCCCTCGGCCTGCCGCTCGACGCCCGGAACGCCGTACGGCAACGGCCGCCCCAGCCCGTCCCGCGGCCGGGCGCTGCGCGCCCGCCCCTCGGCGTCCCGGTCCCGTGCTCCTGATCCGGCGTTTCCCGTACGGCCCATACGACCGATTGTCCCCCGTCCCACGTCCTCTTTCGGTCCGCCCGGGGAGGTGGGGTAAAGTGCTGTCCGCGTGATCACGCGGGTCACCGCGAGTGAGCGCACCGGGACGTGGCGCAGCTTGGTAGCGCACTTGACTGGGGGTCAAGGGGTCGCAGGTTCAAATCCTGTCGTCCCGACCAGCCTTGTGGCAGGTCGGAGGCCGTTCTCCCGTAGCCGGGGAGGGCGGCTTCTCGCGTTCCCGGCGCGCGCCGACCGTCAGCAGGATTCCTCGCCCCCGTCCCGCCCGGTGCCGATCGACACCGAGTAGGCGAAGCCCGTGCCGGTCTCGGGCTCGGGGGAGAAGCCGGTGGGACGCAGGTCCACGTCGAGCAGGAGATGCCGGCCCTGCTCGGTCCTGGTCCAGCACGTCTCCGACACCCTGGCGGCTGTCCGCCGGACGAGCCAGCCAGCCGCGGCGGCTGTCTTCGTGTAGTGCGCGAGGACGTCGTCGGGGCCGCCCGAGAAAGCGTACAGGCGGTCCGCGTGCAGCCAGGGTGGTCCGCTGCTGTCGTCGTCGCATCCGGTGGTCACGCCCACCCCGCGGTAGTTGGCGGGTGCCGAGGCGCCGGTCGGGGCCGAGGCGAGCAGCGGCTGCTCGGCCAGCCGCCGGAGTTCGGCGGCCGTGCCGTGGCAGCCGTCCTCGCCGACGACGGAACAGGCGCCGGCGAAGGTCGCCGGCAGCAGCAGGGCGGTCGCCAGCAGGACGCGGCGGCCGACGGACGGTGCGGTGGGGGACAACAGCGCTCCTGGGATCAGCGGACCGGGCGGGTCGGCACCCGCTGATTATCGTCCGGCCGCGCGTTGCGCGGGACCGGTTTCGCGGTCATGGCAGCGAAGGGCAATCCGGGTGCGCCGACCGGCCGGACCTGGCAGGATCCGGATGTGCCGATCGTCGACGTGTCGCCCGGAGTGTCCATCGCCTACGACGATTTCGGTGACCCCGGGGACCCGGCGGTGCTGCTCGTGATGGGCTTCGGTGCCCAGATGATCGCCTGGCACGAGGACTTCTGCCGCGAGCTGGCCGGCCGCGGCCGCCATGTGATCCGGTACGACAACCGGGACAGCGGTCTGTCCACCAAGTTCGACGACCACCCGGTCGACATCGGCCGGTTCCTCGCCGCGGTGAGCTCGGGAGACGTCCCCGGTGCCCTCGCGATGGTCCCCTACGGTCTGGCGGACATGGCCGAGGACGGACTGGGCCTGCTCACCGCGCTCGGTATCGAACGCGCGCACGTGGTCGGAGCGTCGATGGGCGGAATGATCGCCCAGACGATGGCCATCTCCCGGCCGGAGCGGGTGCTCACGCTGACCTCGATGATGTCCTCGACCGGCGAGAGCGAATACGGTCGCGCGACTCCCGAGGCGCAGGCGGTGCTGCTCAGTCCGAAGCCCCGGGACCGCGAGGGGTACATCGCCGCTGCGGAGCGGGACCTCGTGTGGGCGTCCAGGCGCTACGGCGACCCCGCGCTCGTGCGGGAGCTGGCCGCGGACAGCTACGACCGCGCGTACTACCCCGCGGGCGTGGGACGTCAGCTCGGCGCGATGATCCTCGGCGGTTCGCGTGCGGAGGCACTCCGCGGACTCCGGGTGCCGACGCTGGTGATCCACGGCCTGGACGACACCCTGATCGACGTCAGCGGCGGCCGGCGCACCGCGGACCTGGTCCCCGATGCCGAACTCCTCCTCATCCCCGACATGGGCCACGACCGCCCGCGTGAACTCTGGCCCGAGATCATCGACGCCGTCGCGGCCCATACCGGATGAGGTGACAGCCCCCGGTGGCTACCGCGCCGTGGACCGGGGCACGTTGTGCCCCTCGACCTGCAGGCTCGGCCGTGCGACCACCGTGTCGGCCGGCCAGGAGGCGGTGACGGTCCGTGCCTCGCCGGGCAGCAGCCACAGGTAGTTGTCGCTGTAGAGCGTGGGCAGGACGCGCTGTCCCGTGCGGGCGTCGCGCAGCGAGACGCGGAGCATGGCCGCGACGGACGAACCGCGGTTGGTCACCCGGGCGGTCACCGTGTGCCGCTGTGTGCTCGGGTCACGGTCCGTGCCGGTGACGTCGACCGAGACCCGTGTCGCGGGCATCTTGTTCATGGCCCGCATGGCCTCGGGGGTGCGGTACCTCCAGTAGGTGTTCTCCGACAGCAGCGTGTCCCGCGCGTCCGTGAGGCGCAGTCGCAGCAGATGGAGGTCCGGCAGCCCGTCCTCGCTCGCGGTGAACGCGGTCGTGGCGGCGGACGACGCGATGTCGACGCCGGCGCGGCGCTCCGCGGCGACCTGGCGGCCGGACAGGTCGTACCGGCGTGCCACGACCGTGGCACCGCGGATCGGCCGCGCGGTGTGGTTGACGGCGATCACCCTGCCGTCGACGGGACTCGCCTGCACATGGACGGGTTCGGCTGCCTTGCGGGCACCGTAGTAGGCGCCGTTGACGTCGAAGTCGTAGTCGTACGTCTGCCACACCGTGCTGTACCAGGCGGGATGCGACATCCACAGCATCAGTCCGCTCGCGTCCTCCCAGAGCCGGTCGTTCCAGGCCTCGAACATGGCGCGGAAGTTCTCGTAGTTGACGAACTGAGCCTTGCGGCAGAAGTCGTCCAGATCCGTCGCCGTACCCAGCCGTGACTCGATGGCGGCCCGGTAGTTCTGCGGGGCCTGGTTCCCCCTGGTGCTCCAGTCGTGGTAGTACCAGGCGCCCCCGACGGGCCACGCCGGCTCGTCGCCGACGAGGTGGCGCATCGTCTCCGCGGTGGACACGGCCGGCATGCCGATCTCCGTGTGGAACCCGAAGGTCCCGCCGCCGTAGGTCGCGGCGGAGTAGTAGCGCTCCGGCTCGACCCAGCCGTAGGGCCCGCCGCCGGAGACGATCCCCCCGGCCGAGTTGTTCTGGTAGAGGACGGCCGGTGCCTCCGCCTGGACCGCTGCCCGCATGCCGTCGTCCACCGGGCCGGGCGGGTTGCCCTCGTTGGCTCCGCACCACACGGCCACGCTGGGGTGGATGCGGTAGCGCCGTACGGTGTCCTGGGCCACGTCGAGGAAGAGCTGGTGGTCCGGCGGGTCCATGCCCCAGGCGTTGGGGAAGTCGTTCCACACGAGCAGACCGTGCTCGTCGCAGCTGGCGTAGAACTCCTCGCGGTCGGAGCAGCCCACCCAGTTGCGGATCATGGTGAAGTTCATGTCGCGGTGCATCCGCACCGCCGCGTCCATGCGCGTGGCCGGCATCCGCCGCAGCAACTCGTCCCAGCCCCAGTTGCCGCCGCGGCAGAACACCCGGACGCCGTTGACGCTGATCTTCAGCGGCACGGTGGAGTTGTCGACGGACTCGGCGTCCACCCAGTCGGAGCCGTTGTCGGAGACCTGGATCGTGAACGTCTTCGCGTAGGCCTGCTCCCACAGCAGCAGCACCCGGTCGAACCGCACCCGCGAGCCCAGGTCGACCTGGATCCACTGGTCGTCCTCGTACGCCGAGGACCACCGGGTGTCCGGATTTCCGTCCACGGCCTGGGCGGCATGGGTCCCGTCGCTCTCGGAGGACGCGGTGGCCTCCTTGCGCAGGGCCAGGTCGGTGCCCGCAGAGGCGCTGTCCACGACGGACAGGCTCCACAGCGACGAGCCCCAACTGGTCGCCCGGGTACGGCAGAACACCCGCACGTACCGGGCCGTCGCCGCGGTCAGCTCGACGGTCTGCAGGCTCGCCGCGCCGGACGTCCGGAACGGCAGCGGGACCGCCGTGTTGTCGACGTCGCGCACATCGGTCCACTCCGTGCCGTCGGCGGAGGCCTGGACGGTGTACGTCGCTGCGTAAGCCCGCTCCCAGGTGACGACGACGCGGTCGAACGCGACCTGGGACCCGAGGTCGACCTGGATCCACTGGCCGTCCTCGAAGGCGGAGGACCAACGGGTGTCCGAGTCCCCGTCGGTGGCGTTGCCCGGCCCGTTCCCGGGGTCGTCGACGGAGGACGCGGTGGCGTCCTTGTGCAGGGCCAGGTCGTTCGCCGGCACGGAGCTGTCGAGCACCGACAGGCTCCACATGGACGAGCCCCAGTCCGTCGCGCGGGTGCGGCACAGGACGCGCACGTACCTGGCCGTGTGCCGGGTGAAGTCCACGGTCTGGGCGTAGGCGTCGCTGCCCGTCTGGAAGGTCAGCGGCACCTCGTAGGCGTAGCCGAACTGACGTATCCCGAAGCGGGTGGTGCGCCGGTCGCTCTCGGTGCCGTCCAGGGAGGCGGTCAGCGTGAGCCCGTGCAGGGCCGGCTCGCCGTAGCCGTTGGGCCACCACAGCTCCGGGTCCTTCAGGCGCAGTCGCGGATACTCGGCCGGGGTGAAGACGACGTCCGTGCTCTCGCCGGCGGGCACGGTGACCGTCCGCGTCACCCGCACCGTCCCGAAGGCCGCCGCGACGGTGATCCGCGCGGCGTCGGTGCCGGCGTTGCGCACCGGGACGACAACGGTCAGTTCCGCCGTGCCGGTGTCGGGCAGGTCGGGCAGCACGGTGTCCACCCGGGGGTCGCCGAGTACCGCCGCGCCGGTGGAGCGCAGCCGTACGTGGTTCCAGATGCCGGCCGCCCGGTCCCGTACCGCGGGCATCCAGTCCCAGCCCGAAGAGGCGAGGTAGGTCGGCGAGTTGCGGTTCATCATGTTCGCGCCCGCGTCCACGAACGCCAGCCCCGCCGGGCCCTTGTCCGCGGGGCTGCCGGGGAACGGCATCGGGGCGATCCGGACCGCGAGGGCCTGCTCGCCGTCGCCGAGCAGCCGGGTGACGTCGTAGGCGGCACGGGCGAAGGGGGAGGTGAAGTCGCCGACCCGGGTGCCGTTGAGCCAGACCTCGGCCTTGTGGTTGACCCCGTCGAACTCCAGCCAGACATGGCGTCCCGAGCCGGTGCGCAGGCTCTCGGGGAGCCGGAACTCGCGGCGGTACCACCAGGAGTGCCGGGACAGCGCCTCCGGGACGTGGAGGTTGCCGAAGCCGGCCACCGGGTCGGGCAGCCGTCCCTGCTCCACCAGCGAGCCCAGCACGGTGCCGGGGACCGTGGCCGGCAGCCAGCGGCTGGTGTCGACCGACGGCCCCGACAGGGAGGCACCGTCCCCGCCCGCCCGGTCATCCATCGTCAGGACCCAGCCGGACTCCAGGGGAACCGTGCCGTCCGCGTCGGCCCGCAGCGGTTCGGGGGTGTGGTGCCGGGTCTCCCAGTCCGTCCAGCCGGTCACCTCGGGGCGCGCGGTGCGGCAGGTGCCGTACACCTGGAGGCCGTTGAGGCCCAGGGGGTTGCTGTTGGAACGCTTGTGGACCGTCATGCGGACCCAACGCGCGGTGGCGGGCTCGGGCAGCGCGATCTCCATGACCCCGCCGGTGCCGGACTCGGTGCGGTACACCGTGGTCCAGGACCGGTGGTCGGTGGAGGTCTCGACGACGAAGCCGACCGCGCAACTCGACAGGATCTCCTGCCCGGTGGTGTTGTCCCGGGGGCTGCCGCTCGGCGAGTCGGTGAACGGCGGGTCGTCCGCGGTCGCCTCGAAGACGAGCCGGAGCGACTCCACCCGGCACTGCGCCTGGAGGTCGACGGAGATCCACTGCGGATCCCCGGCCGCGGCCCGCCATCCGGTGCCCCGGACGCCGACGGTGTCGAGACCGTCCACGGCGAACTCCGCGGGGGTGGGCGCGTAGTCGGTGGAGGACACCGACACCGGCCGGTAGGCGGCGAGTTCGCCCCGAGAGACACCCGGGTGCGGCTGTCCGGATACCGCCGTGGCGGCGGAGGCGAACGGGCCCACACCGAGCCCGAAGCCGGCCAGCAACGTGGTGCCGGCGGACAGAACGGCACGGCGGGAGGGCGAGGTTGACTGATCCGACATGGACGAGCGCTCCGATCGGGGGAGTTCGAAGAACGGCACAGCCGGGAAGACCAAGTGATGACAACGTTGCCATCGACCATGACAACGTTGCCGAACACTGCACCCCCGCGTTGACGCTGTCAAGGTTCCGTGCTCGCCTCCACCTCGCTTCTATTAAATTAGTAATTAATCTTGACAGTGTTTCGGCCACACGCCACAGTCATCGCCGTGACGTCGTCGGCCTCTGCCGCGGAGCGGCCCGCGTCCTTGTTCTCCTGCTTCCCAATCCCCGGGAGAGGCACGTGACTTTGCACCCGCCCGTACCACCCAGATCCAGGCACCACCGGTTTACCCGGCCCGCCCTCGCGACCGCGATCGCGGCCGTCCTGGCCGCCACCATGGCCCCCGACGCCGTCGCGCGGACGGCCGTCGACCAGGGCGCACCCGGCTTCTACGACAGCGGCCTCGCGCCGACTCCCTACATGGGATGGAACACCTACTACGGACTGGGCGCGCCCACCGAGAAGGAGGTGCGCTCCGTCGCCGACCGGCTGGTCAGCAGCGGTCTGCGCGACAGCGGATACGACATCGTGTGGCTGGACGGCGGCTGGCAGGCCGACAACCCCCGCGACGCGCAGGGGCACCTGGTCGCCAACCCGGACCGCTTCCCGTCCGGCATCCCGGCCCTCGTCTCCTACCTGCACAAGCGCGGTCTGCGGGCCGGCATCTACACCGACGGCGGCACCTACGACGGCGGCAAGAGCTGCGGCCTCGGCAGCCGCGGGTACTACGACCAGGACGCACGGCAGTTCGCGAACTGGAAGATCGACGCCATCAAGGTGGACTTCCTCTGCGGCATCGGCGCGAAGCTCGATCCGGGCCCCGCCTACAAGGAGTTCAGTGACGCGGTCGCCAAGTCCGGCCGCAGGATGCTGCTGAACCTCTGCAACCCGCTCACCGACGACTGGGGCCTGCCGCACACCCCCGAGCAGGACGCCCACAACACCTACGTCTACGCCCCGGCCATCGCCGACTCCTGGCGCACCGGCACCGACATCGCCTGGGGCACCCCGAGCCCCGGCGAGTGGCCCAACATCCTGCGCAACATGGACGCCAACGCCTGGCACCCCGAGGCGCAGGGCCCCGGCCACTACAACGACCCGGACTACCTCATTCCCATGCGGAAGATGACCGACGGGTCGTACGAGCTGACGCAGGAGGAGTCCACCAGCCAGTTCGTGATGTGGGCCGAGATGGGCTCGCCGCTGGTCCTGGGATCCGACCCGCGGACGCTGTCGGACTCGATGCTCGCGACCCTGCGCAACCCGGAGATCATCGCCGTGGACCAGGACCCCCTCGCCGTCCAGGGCGTGCGGGTCGCCACCGACTCGGCCGGAGACGTCTACAGCAAGGTGCTCCAGGGGCGCGGACAGCGCGCGGTCGTCCTGCTCAACCGGTCCGACCAGCCCGCCCAGCGCACCGTCCATTTCTCGGACACCGGCCTCGGCGGACCGGTGCGCGTGCGCGACCTGAGGGCGCGTACCGACCGGGGCACGCACACCGGCTCGTACACCGTCGAGGTGCCCGCGCACGGCACCGCGTTCCTGAAGCTCACCGGCGCCGACGTGCTGCCGGGCACCGACCTCGGGGTCACGGCCACGGCGAGCCCGGCCGTCGCGAGCGGTGGCGCCGCCTTCTTCCGCGGACCGCACGGCTCGCTCGTCGAGAAGGCGGACGGCAGGGCGCGGGACCTCGGTGGCCCGGTCCACGGCGGGATCCTCGGCCAGCCCGCGGTGTACGCCTCCGCCGGCGGCCGGATCGACGTCTTCGTACGCGGCGACGACTCCCGCGCCTACCGGCGGATCTACGCCGACGGCCGCTGGGGCCACTGGCAGTCCCTGGGCGGGCAGTTGGCCGACGCGCCGTCCGTCGCCTTCACCGACCCCGCGCACTGGACGCTGCTGGCGACCGGCACCGACGGCACCGTCGTCCAGCGCGGCCCGGCGTCCGGCTGGTCCTCGCTCGGCGCGCCCGGCGACCGGCAGGTGTACGGCCGCCCCTCCGCCGCCGTCGACGCGCAGGGGCGCGTCCATGTCGCCGTACGCGGCGCCGCCGACGACGTGTGGACACGGAGCCGGGACACCGCGGGGGAGTGGTCCGGCTGGACGTCCCTCGGCGGGACCGTCAGCGGCAGCCCGACCCTGGTCGCCGTCGGCGACACGGTGCTGCTGTACGCCCGGGCGGCCGACTACACGCTGTGGCAGCAGCGGTACGCCGAGGGCGCCTGGCAGGGCTGGAGCAAACGGCAGGAGTTCCCGAGCGCCGCGTTCGACGGTGCGCTCGGCGCGGTCGCCGGACCGGAAGGCGCCGTCGACGCGGTGTTCCGCGGCGTCGACGGCCACGTGTACCGCACCCGAATCAAGTGACTGAGGAAACGACCATGACCGACCAACAGCCCAGCCGACGCCGGTTCCTCGCCGGACTCGGGGCCGCCGGGACAGCGGCCCTGCTCAGCGGCTGCGTCACCGACAGCTCCTCCGCCAAGGGCTCCTCGAAGGGCGCGGTGACCCTCCAGTCCAACCTGTCCGCCCCGCAGGCCAAGTCCGCGATGGAGGACCTGGTCGCGGCGTACGCGAAGAAGGGGTCCGGCAAGGCGAGTCTCAACACGGTCGCCGCCGAGACCTTCCGCACCCAGCTGCCGACCTACCTCACCTCGGCCAACCCGCCGGACGTGTACACCTGGTACCCCGGCTCGGTCGCGGACGCCTACGCGAAGAAGAACCTGCTGCTCGACCTCGACGAGGTGTGGGCCTCCTCGCCCGACCTCAAGCGCTACTCCAAGGCGCTGAACACGCTCTGCACGGCGAGCTCCGGCAAGAAGGTCTTCGTGCCCAACACCTACTACTGGTGGGGCATGTTCTACCGGAAGTCCCAGTTCGCCAAGTGGGGTGTGAGCGAGCCCACCAGCTGGGACGGCTTCCTCGACCTGTGCGACAAGCTCAAGAGCAAGGGCATCGCCCCGATCGGGCTCGGCGCCGGCGGCAACACGCCGTGGGTGGCGTCCGCCTGGTTCGACTACCTCGACATCCGGATCAACGGCGCCCAGTACCACCGCGAACTCCTCGCGGGCAAGCACCGGTTCGACGACCCCGAGGTGCGCAAGGTCTTCGACCGCTGGCAGGAGGTGCTGCCGTACTTCGACCCGAACGGCACCGCCCTGGCCTTCCAGGACGCGACGACCGCCCTGCTCGGCGGCAAGACCGGCATGATGCTCATCGGCACCTTCTTCGCCGACTCGGCGCCCAAGAACGCCATCGACGACATCGACTTCTTCCGCTTCCCGGTCATCGACTCCAAGGTCCCGCTCGCCGAGGAGGCGCCCGTCGACGGCTACTTCGCCAGTGCCCGCACCGGACGCGGCGACCAGGTCCGCGACCTGATGAGCTACCTCGCCACGGCCGAGGCCCAGGAGATCTACATCAAGGGCTCCTCCGGCACCGTGCTGCCCTGCAACCCGGACGCCAAGGACGCCGGCACCGCACTGGTGAAGAAGGGCCGCGCGCACGTCGACGCGGCCGCCGAGATCACCCAGTTCTTCAACCGGGACTCCAGCGACGCCCTCCAGCCCACCGCGGACACCGCGCTCACCAAGTTCTTCGCCAGGCCCAAGTCGATCGGGAGCATCCTGACCGACTGGCAGCGGGACGCCGAGAAGATCTGGAACGCCTGAGATGGCTGTCCTGACCGCTCCGGACCAGAAGTCCCCGGCCCGCCCGCCCGCCCGAACGCGGCGGGCGGGCCGGGGGCCCCGGCACACCCCGCCCCTGGTCCTCGCCTTCGTCCTGGTGCCGCTCCTGGCCGAGGCCGTGTGGGTGTTCTGGCCCGCCGTGCAGGGCTTCTACCTCGCCCTGACGAAGTGGGACGGTGTCTCCCCGCCGCAGTTCGTCGGCCTGGACAACTTCCGGGAGATGGCCCACGACGACGTCTTCCGCAGCGCGGCCGGGCACACCGTGCTGTGGCTGGTCCTGTTCGGCGGGCTGTCCGCCGTGCTGGGCCTTGCCGCCGCGCTGTTCCTCCAGCAGGAGCGGCGCGGGATCGGCTTCTACCGGGCCGCGCTGTTCCTGCCGGTGGTCTTCTCCCTGGTCGCCACCGCCCTCGTCTGGCAGGCGATCTACCAACCCGACGGCGTGCTCAACCAGTTGCTGCAGGGCGTGGGCCTCGGCAGCCTCCGGCACGCCTGGCTCGCCGACCAGGACACCGCCCTGTACGCGGTGATCGTGCCCGCGCTGTGGCGGCAGATCGGCTACG
The DNA here is from genome assembly GCF_042754285.1 of Streptomyces sp. NPDC059224. Taxonomy (NCBI): domain Bacteria; kingdom Bacillati; phylum Actinomycetota; class Actinomycetes; order Kitasatosporales; family Streptomycetaceae; genus Streptomyces; species Streptomyces sp. NPDC059224. The sequence continues at coordinate 79,566 of NZ_JBHZAN010000035.1, read as the reverse complement.
TCATGGTCCTGTACCTGGCCGGCCTCAAGGGCATCGACCCGGCGCTCTACGAGGCCGCCAGGGTCGACGGCGCGAGCGCGCTGCAGCGCTTCCGGCACGTGACCCTGCCCCAACTGCGCAGTGTCAACGCGGTGGTGCTGTCCGTCATCGTGATCGACTCGCTGCGCTCCTTCGACGTCGTCTGGTCACTGACCCGCGGCGGCCCCTACCACTCGTCCGAACTGCTGAGCACCTACATGTACTCGACCGCCTTCCAGTCGCTTCGCCTCGGCTACGGGTCCGCCCTGGCCGTCGTCATCTTCGTCCTCGCCTTCGGGGTCATCGCCTCCTATCTGGTCCGCGCGTTCCGGGAGGCCGACTGATGTCCGCCGACTCGACGGCACTGCGCCGCAGGCGTGCCGCCACCGCCGGATTCCACCTGGGCGCCGGTGCGCTGGCCGTGCTGTGGCTGCTGCCCATCCTCCTGGTCGTGGTCACCAGCCTGCGTACCTTCGACGACATCGCCGGCCACGGACTGGGCAGTTGGCCGCACTCCTTCACCCTCGGCAACTTCCGGCAGGCCTGGACCGACGGCGGCCAGCAGCGCGCGCTGATCAACAGCCTGCTGGTGACCGTCCCCAGCGTCCTGGTGACCCTCGCCCTCGCCGCGATGGCCGCGTTCGCCCTCAGCCGCTACGAACTCCCCTTCCGGCGCTCGCTGCTGCTCCTGATGCTCGGCGGCAACCTGCTGCCCCCGCAGATCCTGCTCATCCCGGTGTCCAAGCTGAGCGAACTGATGGGCGTCTACGACACCCTGCCCGCGCTCATCGGTGTGCAGATCGGCTTCGGCGTCGGTTTCTACGTCTTCGTCCTGCACGGGTTCATGCGGTCCATCCCCGTCGAGATCCAGCAGGCGGCGGTGGTGGACGGTGCCGGGCCGTGGCAGATCTTCTGGCGGATCATCCTCCCGCTGACCCGCCCCGCCCTGGCGGCCCTCAGCGCGCTGTCCTTCACCTGGATCTTCAACGACCTGCTCTGGGCGATCACCGTCCTGCGCAGCGACTCCAAGATGCCTATCACCGCCGCCCTCATCGGACTCCAGGGCCAGTACGTGTCCATGTGGAACGTGATCGCCGCCGGCTCGGTCATCGCCGCCGCGCCCACGGTCGCCGTGTTCCTCCGCTTCCAGCGCCACTTCGTTGCCGGACTCAACCTCGGAGCGGTCAAGTGACGTACACCCGCTGGACCCTGCGCACGGAGCACACCTCCTACACCGTCCGTCTCTCCCCGGACGGCCCCTGGGCCGAGCTCGACGCCTGGGGCCCGCTCGGCGTCGAGGACGGGCCGTCGGCCCTCGACTGGTCCCACCGCACCCACTTCATCACGCCCGCCGACGCCGCCCCGGCCGAGTATCTGCCGTACGGGCTGCGTCCGTTCACCGGCTCCGAGCTGATCGCCGGCGACGAGCGGGGCGTGTGGTGGGAGTTCGACGGCGCGGAGCAGGCGGAGGGCGGGCTGCGGCTGGCCTTCACCGACGAGAAGACCGGGTTGCGCACGGTCCTGTGCTACGAGACCGTGCCGGGCACCGATGTGATCCTGCGCTGGACCGAGTTCACCGCCGCCGGGGAACTCCGCCTGGAACGCCTCGACTCGGCCGCCGTGAACATCCCGGTGACCGGTGCGGCCCGGCTGACCTACCTCGCCGGGCAGTGGTCGCAGGAGTTCCAGCTCACCCATCTCGACCTGGAACGCGGCACGTTCACCATCGGCAGCCTCCAGGGCGCGCCGGGGCACGCCTACGCGCCCTGGCTGGCCGTGCGCAGCGACGGGGACGCGGCGTACGGCATCGCCCTGGAATGGTCCGGCAACTGGCACATCACGGCGGAGGCCGAACCCGGCGGCGCCGTGCGGGTCCGCGCCGGCCGGGTCCCGCACGAGGGCGCCGTCCTGCTGGCCGCGGGGGAGACCCTCAGCACCCCGCGCCTCGCCTGCGCGTTCAGCCCGGACGGCCTCGACGGCCTGTCCCGGGTCTGGCACCGCTACGAACGCCGGCTCACCGGGGAGCGGCTGCACCGGCCGCGCAAGGTGCTCTACAACTCCTGGGAGGCGACCGGCTTCGACGTCGACGCGGCCGGGCAGCTGGAGCTGGCCAAGGCGGCCGCGGACATCGGGGCCGAACTGTTCGTCGTGGACGACGGCTGGTTCACCGGCCGCGCCGACGACACCGGCGGACTCGGCGACTGGTACCCGGACCCTCAGGCGTTCCCGGAGGGCTTCGACCGGTTCGTGGCGGAGGTCCGCGCCCTCGGCCTGGACTTCGGGCTGTGGGTCGAGCCGGAGGCGGTCAGCCCCGGCAGCCGGCTGTACGCCGAACACCCCGAGTGGGTGTACCGCGTCGACGGCCGCCCCTCCCGGCTGGTCCGCAACCAGCTCCTCCTGGACCTCGGCCGCACCGACGTCCAGGAGTTCGTCATCGCGACCCTGGACCGGCTGCTCGGCACCTACGACATCGGCTACCTCAAGTGGGACATGAACCGCCCGCCCACCGAGCGCGGCCGGCCCGGCGCCGGCCCCGTGGACCTGGACGCCGAGCATGTCGCCGGATACCTGCGCGTCCTCGACCACCTGCGCACCGCCCACCCGGACGTCACCGTCGAGGGCTGCGCCGGCGGCGGCGGCCGGATCGAGCACGCCACCGTCGCCCGCACCGACGTCGTCTGGCCCAGCGACAACACCGCACCCATGGACCGGCTGCGCATCCAGCACGGCTTCCTGCACGCGCACGCCCCGCACGTGATGAGCTCCTGGGTCACCGACGCCCCCGGAATCCTCGACCCGCGGCCGCGCAGCCTCGCCTTCCGCTTCGTCAACGCCCTGTGCGGGGTCCTGGGCATCGGCGCCGACCTGCGCGTCTGGACCCCCGCTGAGCAGGCCGAGGCCGCCCGGTGGATCGCCCGCTACAAGGAGGTCCGGGACGTCGTCCACCTCGGCGAGGCCCGGCTGCTGGGCACCCCGGACGACACCAGCTGCGGAGTGCAGTACGACCACGGGGACCGTACCGTCGTCGCCGCGTTCTCCACCGGCCGCCTCGACGGCGCCCCGCTGCTGACCGGCCGCCCCGACCGGCTCCGGCTGCGCGGCCTGGACCCGGCGGCCCGCTACCGGGACACGGCGACCGGAACGACGTACGGCGGAGCCCATCTGCTCCACCACGGCCTGCCGTTCGCCTGGAGCGCCGACCACGATGCGGACCTGGTGGTGCTGACCCGCCGGTAGGCCGCATATGTTTCCAGCAAGCTCACCCTCTAAGGAGCCCGATGGACCAGTCCGTACGACGGTACGGTGCCCGCTTCACCGGCCGTACCGCCGTGGTGACCGGTGCCGCCTCCGGCATCGGAGCCGCCACCGCCGAACGCCTCGCCCGGGAGGAGGCCGCCGTCGTCCTCGTCGACATCGCGGACGAACGCGGGCAGACCGTGGTGGACGGCATCACCAAGGACGGCGGCCGGGCCTGTTACGTGCACGCCGACGTCGCCGCCGAGGACGACTGGGCCCGGATCGTCACCGCCGCCCATGCCTACGGCCCGGTCGACGTGCTCGTCAGCAACGCCTACACCGTCGACGTCCTACCGGCGCACGAGATGCCGGCCGAGTCCTGGCAGCGGCAGCTCGCCGTCAACCTCACCGCGAGCTTCCTCGGCTTCAAGGCGGTCCTCGCCGACCTGCGGGCCCGCCGCGGGGCCGTGGTGCTCACCTCGTCGGTGCACGCCCACGCCGGCATCCCCGGACACCCCGCCTACGCGGCGTCCAAGGGCGCCCTGCTCTCCCTGGGCGGGCAGCTCGCCGTCGAGTACGGGCCCGAGGTACGCGTCAACACGGTGCTCCCCGGGCCGGTCCTGACCGGTGCCTGGGACCGGGTGCCGCCCGAGGAGCGGGAGCGCAGCGTCGCGCAGACCGCCGCCCGCCGGTTCGGCACGCCCGAGGAGGTGGCCGCTGCGATCGCGTTCCTGTGCGCCGACGAGGCCTCGTTCGTCACCGGGGCCAGGCTCGTCGTGGACGGCGGCTGGAGTGTCGTGAAGGACTCGGTGTGAGCGCCGCCGAACCACGTCGTGAACAGAAAGGCTGTACGACATGACGCCCTACGCCCGCCGCGGTGTGCACGGCCAGACCGTGGAGGCCCTGGCGCGCCGCATCCTGGGCGGCGAGATCCCGGAAGGGGCCACCCTCGACCTGGTGGCGCTGCAGCGCGAACTCGACGTCAGCCTGACCGCCCTGCGCGAGTCCCTCAAGGTGCTCGCCGCCAAGGGGATGGTCGACGCCCGCCAGAAGCGCGGCACGTTCGTGCGCGCCCGGGCGGACTGGAACCTGCTCGACGCCGACGTACTGCGCTGGCAGTTCGAGGGCGCCGGTACCGCCGACGCCGACCGGTCGCTGCTGCACAACCTCGCCGAGGTCCGGGCGATCATCGAACCGGCCGCCGTCCGGCTCGCCGCCGAGCGCCGCACCGACGCCGACCTGCTGGCCCTGGAGGCGGCCCTGGACGCCATGGGACGGCACGACGACGCCGACCCGGGCCACGCGGTCGACGCCGACCTCGCCTTCCACCGCGCACTGCTCGCCGCCACCCACAACGAACTCCTCGAACGCATGGAGATGGTGATCGAGTCGGGGCTCGCCCACCGCGACCGCCTCGTGCACAGCTCACCGCACAGCGAGCCCCCCGTCCCCGCCCACCGCGCCGTCCTGGACGCCGTCCGCGACGGCGACCCCGGGGCCGCCGAGCGCGCCATGCGTGCCCTGCTCGACCAGGCGGGCCGCGACCTGGCCCGGCTCGACGGCACCGACGAACCGAAAGGCAACGGCGGCCAGTGAAGATCGAACGAATAGAGACCTTCCTCGTCCCGCCACGCTGGCTGTTCTGCCGTGTCGAGACCGACGAGGGGGTCGTGGGCTGGGGCGAACCCGTCGTCGAGGGCCGCGCCGAGGTGGTGCGCGCAGCCGTCGAGGTCCTCGCCGAGTACCTGGTGGGGCAGGACCCGCTGCGGGTCCAGGACCACTGGCAGGTGCTCACCAAGGGCGGCTTCTACCGGGGCGGCCCCGTCCTGTCCAGCGCCGTCGCCGGACTCGACCAGGCGCTGTGGGACATCGCCGGCAAGACCTACGGCGCGCCCGTGCACGCGTTGCTCGGCGGCCCGGTACGCGACCGGGTCCGGGTGTACGCCTGGGTCGGCGGCGACGAACCCGCCGAACTCACCGAACAGGTCACCGCCCAGGTGGAGGCGGGCTTCACCGCCGTGAAGATGAACGCGGCCGGGGCCACCTCGCCCATCACCACGGCGGCGGAGACCGCGGCCGTGGTCGCCCGGGTGGCGGCCGCCCGCGACGTCCTCGGCCCCGACCGCGATGTCGCCGTCGACTTCCACGGCCGTTTCACCGCCGCCGGCGCCCGCCGGGTCCTCACCGAACTCGCCCCTCTGCACCCGCTGTTCGTCGAGGAGCCCGTCGTCCCCGAGCAGGGTCACCTGCTGCCCGGCCTGGTCGCGGCGAGCCCGGTACCGCTGGCCACCGGTGAACGCCTGTACTCGCGGGCCGAGTTCCTGCCCGTCCTCGCCGCGGGTGTCGCGGTGGCCCAGCCGGACCTGTCCCACGCGGGCGGCATCTCCGAGGTGCACCGCATCGCCTCGCTCGCCGAGACCTACGGCGCGCAGCTCGCCCCGCACTGCCCGCTCGGGCCCATCGCGCTCGCGGCGAGTCTCCAGGTCGCCTTCGCCACGCCGAACTTCCTGATCCAGGAGCAGAGCCGGGGCATCCACTACAACAAGGAGGCCGATCTCCTGTCCTACCTGGTCGACACCGAACCCTTCCGGTTCGTCGACGGGCACGCCCGGCGCGGCGACGCCCCGGGGCTCGGCATCACCGTCGACGAGGCGGCCGTCCGTGCCGCCGACCGGGCCGGCCACCAGTGGCGCAACCCGGTGTGGCGGCACCCCGACGGTTCCTTCGCGGAGTGGTGATGGACGTCCTGACCGACCTCGCGCACGGCGGCCGCTGGACCTCACTGCGCCACGGTGGCCGCGAGTGGCTGTGGCGGCGGGGCGACACCGGACGCGACGGCGTGGCACCCGGCGACGCGTTCGTGGACGCCGGAGGACTGGAGGAGTGCGTCCCCACCGTGCGCGGCACCCCCGATCACGGGGACGCCTGGTCCCGGGCCTGGACCCGGGAGGGGGACGCCGAGCGGGTCCGCTGCGAACGCTTCACCCTGACGCGCAGGCTGAGCGGCACGGCCGACGGCGTCCAGGCCGACTACGTGCTGACGGCCGAACCAGGCTTCCGTTTCCTGTGGGCCGCGCACGCCCTGCTGGACCTCTCCGAGGAGGCCGTGGTCAAGGCCCGGCACACGGCGCCGACCCGGCTGTTCCCGGAGGCGGCACCGCTGCTGAACCGGCCCTGGCCGGACGGCGCCCGCTGGCTGGAGGACGGCTGGCCGGCACCGCTCGGGCTGCGGCTCGACCGGTTCGGACCGGACGACGGGACGGCGGCCGGGGCGGTGCTGGCCGACGGCCGGTGCTGTGTGCACGACGACGGGGACCGGCTCTCCTTCACCGTCGAGGCGGACGGTCAGCCGGTCTCGGTCGCCCTGTGGCGCAACCTCGGCGGCTTCCCGGCGGGCCGGCCCTACCGCAGCACCGGCGTGGAACCCATGCTCGGCCGGGTCTTCGACCTCGCCGACGCGGGCCCGGACGACGCGGCCCGGGTCGGCGCCTCCGGCGAGGTCCACTGGCGCCTCACGGTACGAGCCGCCTGCCGCTGCCCCTGAGAACACCCGAGCCGCGGACGGTGACCGATACCCCCGGGAGAGAGTCCCCTGTCGTAGCGGCGGCCGACGGCGCCTGCGAGTCCCGAAGCTCACGGCGCCCGGGCCCGCCCGGGAGACCTGGCCGCGGAGGTGGCCGATGCCGCCGAGATACCCGGACCTCGCGGCGGCCGGTGTCCTCGAGAGCCCCGAATCGCAGAGACGACCCTCGCCCCACCCGAGAGGCCCGAACCTCGCGGAGGCGGGTGGCGGTCACCCCCGAAACCCGAACCCCACAAGGAGCCCTGGCCGTGGACCTGCGCGCCGCCCTCACCTCCCGCCGACTGCTCGCCATCGTGCGCGGCACCGACCCGGAAGCCGCCCTGCGAACCGTGCTGACCCTGGCCGAGGAGGGCATCGAACTGATCGAGGTGTCCCTCAGCGGCACCGACGCGCTCTCCGTCCTGGCGCGGGCCGCCAAGGAGCTGGGGCCCGGCCGGCCGCTGGGCGCCGGCACCGTGCTGACCGCCGCAGACGCGCGGGCCGCCCACGAGGCCGGCGCCACCTTCGCGGTCACCCCCGGCCTCGGCGCCGGCGTGGACACCGCGCTGGACCTCGGGATGCCGGTCCTTGCGGGTGTGCTGACCCCCACCGACGTGATCGCCGCGCAGGCCCGGGGCGCGGCCGCGCTGAAGCTCTTCCCCGCCGCCGAGGCCGGGGGAGTGGCCTATCTGAAGGCGCTGCGCGGCCCGTTCCCCGACGCCGTGCTGGTGCCGGTGGGCGGCGTCGACGTCCCGGCGGCCCGCGCCTACCTCGCGGCCGGGGCGACCGCCGTCGGCGTCGGCTCCCCGCTGGTCGGCGACGCGGCCGACGGCGGCGACGGCGCCGGACTGCGCGACCGGGCCCGGGCGTTCCTGGCCGCCGTGGCGGAGGACGGACAGGCATGACGGCACCCTGGCGGCCGGCCCCGGGCCGGGTCGTCTGCGTCGGCGAGACCATGGCGGCCCTCGCCCCCGACCCGCCCCGGCCGCTCGCCGAGGCCGAGCGACTGAGGCTGTCCACGGCCGGTGCCGAGTCCAACGTGGCCATGTACCTCGCGGACCACGGCATCCCGGCCGTCTGGCTCTCGGCCGTCGGCGACGATCCGCTGGGCCACCGGGTGCGCGCGGCGGTCGCCGCCGCCGGGGTCGACGTCAGCCATGTGCGCACCGATCCGCACCGGCCCACCGGCCTCCTGGTCAAGAACCCCGGCCCCGCCGGAACCCGCGTCCACTACTACCGCACGGGTTCGGCGGCCTCGGCGCTCGGCCCAGGCGTCCTGGACGGCGAACCGCTGCGCTCCGCCGCCCTCCTGCACCTCACCGGCATCACCCCCGCCCTCTCGGCGTCCTGCCGCGACCTGGTGACCCGCGCCCTCGCCACGCCGGCCGCCGAACGGCCGTACGCCATCAGCTTCGACGTCAACCACCGCGCCGCCCTGTGGCCCGACGGCACGGCGCCGACGACCCTGCGCGCCCTCGCCGACCGGGCGGACATCGCCCTCGTGGGCCTGGACGAGGCGCAGGCGCTGTGGGGCGAGGACCTCACCGTCACCGGCGTGCGGGACCTGCTGCCCGGTCCGCGGATCCTCGTCGTCAAGGACGGCGCCCGCGCGGCCACGGCCGTCACCGCGGACGGCCTTCGCACGGTGCCCGCGCTGCGCACGACCGTGGTGGAACCCGTTGGCGCGGGCGACGCGTTCGCGGCGGGCTTCCTGGCCGGGCTGCTGCACGGCGGGACGACGGACCGTGCCCTGCGGCTCGGCCACATCACCGCCGTCTCCGCCCTCAAGGTGACAGGAGACCACGGTCCGTTGCCCGGCCCTGCTCAGACCCGGCGGCTCCTCGGCCTCGTGGCCGGTGACTGGGAGCGGTACGACGACCGGGTCGACCGCGTGTTCGGACAGTAGCCGCCGTCCGGAAAACACGTGGACTCAGTGACCGTCGTCGCGGCACACTTCCCTTTCCTGACCTGCCGATTCGAGGCCGCCGCAGACCATGCGCCGGCCGACTCGGCATGCCGTACGACGACTACACAGGGTTGAGATGACATCCTCAGTCGATTTACCTGCGAGCGGACCGCGACAAGGTGCCGTCCTGCTCGCACTTCGTTACTACGGACGGGAACTGGCGCGGCTCAAGTGGTTCACCCTGCCCGGAATGCTGCTGCCGGCGCTCGGCAACATCGGCATCAACTACGTGGCGCCGCTGGTCGTCGCCAAGCTGGTCGGCAGGGTCGCCGACGGCCGCGGCCTGGGCCTCGGCGCCGCACTGCCGTACGTCCTCGGCTTCGGCGGTGTCCTGCTGCTGGCGGAGACCTTCTGGCGGATCGGTCTGCACTGCCTCAACCGCCTGGACGCGCTCGGCATCGAGCAGCTGTACGTCACCGGCATGGACGAACTGTTCGCCAAGGACTCCGCGTTCTTCCACGACAACTTCGCCGGGTCGCTCACCAAGCGGGTGCTGAGCTTCGCCACCCGCTTCGAGGAGTTCGCCGACACGCTCACCTTCAACATCGTGGGCAGCTTCGTGCCGCTGCTCTTCGGGTCGGTGGTGCTGTGGCGCTACGAACCGCTCCTGGTCGTCGGGCTGCTCACGATGATCGCGGTCACCGCGGTGTGCGTGGTGCCGCTGATCCGGCGGCGGCAGCGGCTGGTCGCCCAGCGGGAGGAGGCCATCGCACGGGTGTCCGGCCATGTCGCGGACAGCCTGATGAACATGGACACGGTCCGCGCGTTCGCCGCCGAACGGCGCGAGGCCGCCGAACACCGCTCCCGGGTGGCCGAGTCCAGGCGGCGCACCCTGCGCTCCTGGGACTACGGCAACCTGCGCATCGACACCTTCGTCGCGCCGATGTCCGTGGCGACCAACGCGCTGGGCCTGCTGCTCGCGGTCGGGCTCTCCGGCGGCGGGCACGGCGTGGAGGCGGTCGTGGTCGCGTTCACCTACTACACCAACGCGACGCGGATCATGTTCGAGTTCAACCAGATCTACCGGCGTATGGAGAGCTCCATGACGGAGGCGGCCCAGTTCACCGAACTGCTCCTGGACCCGCCGACCGTGCTGGACCCGGTGACCCCGGAACCGCTGGCGCCGCGGGCCGCCGACGTCCGGTTCGAGAAGGTCTCCTTCACCCACGCGGGTGCCAAACCGCTGTTCGAAGGGCTGGAGCTGGACGTGCCCAGCGGCTCGAAGTTCGGGTTCGTCGGCCGGTCGGGCGGCGGCAAGACCACGCTCACCCGGCTGCTGCTGCGGATGACCGACATCGACGGCGGCCGGATCACCATCGGCGGCCAGGACATCAGCAGGCTGAGCCAGGCCGACCTGCGCAGCCAGATCGCGTACGTGCCGCAGGATCCGGCGATGTTCCACCGCACCCTGCGGGACAACATCGCCTTCGCCCGGCCCGACGCCGGCGACGCCGAGATCCGGCTCGCCGCCGAGGCCGCCCATGTCACGGAGTTCGCCGACGCGCTGCCGGACGGCTTCGACACGATGGTCGGTGAACGTGGCGTCAAGCTCTCCGGCGGCCAGCGCCAGCGGGTGGCGCTGGCCCGGGCCATCCTGCGGGACGCCCCGATCCTGCTCCTGGACGAGGCGACCAGCGCGCTGGACTCCGAGAGCGAGATGCTGGTCCAGGAGGCGCTGTGGCGTCTCATGGAGGGCCGCACGGCACTCGTCGTGGCGCACCGGCTGAGCACGGTCGCCTCCATGGACCGGCTGGTGGTCCTGGACCGCGGCCGGATCGTCGAGCAGGGCACGCACCACGAACTGCTCACCGCCGAGGGCGCCTACGCCAAGCTCTGGCAGCACCAGTCGGGCGGCTTCCTCGACGAGGGCCCGGCACGGGCCGAGGCGCACTAGGACCGGTCCGGCGGACCAGTTCCGCGGGCGGGTGGTAGACAGGGGATCGTGAACGATCCGAACGCTCCCGCCCGCCCGGCGGGCCCGCGGTGACCGCCGGGGCCGACACCCCCGACCGCCGGGGCCGCACCGGACTCGACCGCACGGGCCTCGACCTGACCGGCAACCCGCGCGTGCGGGTCCGGGAGGTGAAGCTGCTCTCCAGCCACTGGTACGTCGAGCGGGCCACCACCTTCGACTACCGGCATGCCGACGGCACCTGGCACACCGAGGAACGCGAGACCCACGACCGCGGCAACGGCGCCACGCTGCTGCTCTACGACACCGAGCGCGAAACCGTCCTGCTCACCCGGCAGTTCCGCTTCCCGGTGTACGTCAACGGCCACCCCGACGGCATGCTCATCGAGACCCCGGCGGGCCTCCTGGACGCCGACGACGAACACCCCGAGCACGCGGTGCGCCGGGAGGTCGTCGAGGAGACCGGTCACACCGTCGGGGACGTCGAGCACGTCTTCGACGTCTACATGAGCCCCGGTTCGGTGACCGAGCGGATCTCCTTCTACGCGGCCGCCTGCACACCGGCGACCCGCACGCACGAGGGCGGCGGCCTGGACGAGGAGGGCGAGGACATCGAGATCCTCGAACTCCCCTTCCGTCGCGCCCTGGAGATGATCCGCACCGGAGAGATCGCCGACGCCAAGACCATCATGCTGCTCCAATGGGCGGCCCTGGACGGCCCGTTCGCAGCCAGGTGAAACCAGCCCCCGCGGCCTCGCCCCGTCAGGGGCGCGGGGAACTGCGTGACCGGTCACGACGAACCCGCTGCCCCGTGACGGCCTTGCCGCCCCGGCGCTACGCCCGCCGCCGGGCCTCCCGCACCACGGCGATCTCACCCGGAGCCACCACGACGGCCCCGTCGACCGCCTTGCCGGACAGCAGCTCCACCGACCCCGGCGCCACCGGCACCTCGGCTCCCGACCCCGTGTGGTCGATCACGAACACATAGTCCGCGTCCGCCCCGCGCCGCACGACGACCTCCACACCCGCCGGCGCGCTACGCCCCGCGGTCACGCCCGCCTCCGCGCGGATCCGGTCCAGCAGCGCGGCCAGGGTCCCCGCGTCCGGCAGCGTCGCCAGGTACCAGGCGCTGCCCGCGCCGTACCCGTGCCGCGTCACCGCCGGGAGACCGGCCAGCGGGCCGCCGGAGTAGGACGTGAGGACCTCGGCGCCCTCCGGACGCACCCGCTCCGACCAGAGCGAGCCGGTGCCGCCCTCGCCGAGCGCCACCCGCTCACCCGGCAGCAGCGGGAACAGTTCGTCCGTGCGGACGCCCAGCACCTCCCGGAACGCCCCCGGGTAACCGCCCAGCCGGACATGGCTGTTCTCGTCCACCATGCCGCTGTGGAAGCCGACGGCGAGGGTGCCGCCGGCCTCCGCGAAGGCGGTGAGGTTCGCCGCGCCCGCGTCGTCCACCAGGTACAGGCTCGGCGCCAGTACCGCCTTGTACGCCGACAGGTCCGCCTGCGGCCGGACGAAGTCCACGGCCACCCCGGCCCGCCACAGCGGCTCGTACCAGGCCCGGACCAGGTCCAGGTAACGCAGTTCGCCGCTCGGCTGGGAGGGGAACTCCAGCGCCCAGCGGGCGTCCCAGTCCCAGACCACGGCCACCTCGGCGGTGCCGCCGCTGCCGCGCACCTCCGCCAGCGCCCGCAGATCCGCGCCCAGCCGGACCACGTCCCGCCAGATCTGGCTGTCGGTGCCCGCGTGCGGCAGCATCGCGGAGTGCCACTGTTCGGCACCGGCCTTGGCCGCCCGCCACTGGAAGTAGCAGATGCCGTCGGCGCCGTGCGCCACATGGGCGAGCGCGTTGCGCCGCAACTCACCCGGGCTCTTCGCCCGGTTGACGGGCTGCCAGTTCACCGCGCCCGTCGAGTGCTCCATCAGCAGCCACGGGCCGCCCGCCAGCGACCGCATCACGTCACCGCTGAGGGCGACGTCGATCTGCGACTCGGGGTCGGCGGACATCAGGTAGTGGTCGTTGGCCACCACGTCCAGCTCCGGGGCCCACCGCCAGTAGTCGAGGGCGTCGAAGTTGTGCATCACCATGAAGTTGGTGGTGGCGGGGATCGCCGGGGCCGCCTCCCGGAGCACGTCCCGTTCCGCCGTGTACAGCGACAGCAGCTCGTCCGAGCAGAACCGCCGCCAGTCCAGCTGGTGCGTCGGGTTGGGTACGGCACCGGTCGCACGGGGCGGCAGGATCTCGTCCCAGTCGTAGTACCACTGGCTCCAGAAGGTGGTGCCCCAGGCGTGGTTGAGGGCGGCCAGGTCGTCGCCGTAGCGGGCCCGCAGCCAGCGGCGGAAGGACTCCGCGCTGGTGTCGCAGTAGCAGGCCGCGTTGTGGCAGCCGTACTCGTTGTGGACGTGCCACATCGTCACGGCCGGGTGGCTCGCGTACCGCCCGGCGAGGGCGCCGGCGATCCGCAGTGCGGCGGCCCGGTAGGCGGGGCTGGTCGGGCAGAACGTCTGGCGGCTGCCGTACGACAGGGTGCGGCCGTCGTGGTCGACCGGCAGCGCCTCGGGGTGGGCGCGGAAGAACCAGGCGGGCGGGGCGGCCGTCGGGGTGGCGAGGTCGGCGGCGATGCCGTTCTCGTGAAGGAGATCGAGGATCCGGTCCATCCGCGAGAAGTCGTGGACGCCCTCGGCCGGCTCCAGCAGCGCCCACGAGAAGATGCCGACGCTCACCATGTTCACGCCCGCCTCGCGCATCAGGCGGACGTCCTCGGCCCACACCTCCTCGGGCCACTGCTCGGGGTTGTAGTCGCCGCCGTAGACGATGCCGGGGACGGTGAGGGTGCGGTCGTTCATCGGGTGGCTCCGGTGAGAAGGCGGCGGGTGGTGTCCACGCCCCACGGGTCGAGGGAGAGCAGGCGGTCGCTGGAGGCGACCAGGCCGCCGACGGCCTCCACATGGGCCGCCCAGCGGGCGCGGGTCTCCACGGCGGGCCGGGCCATCAGGCAGTCGGGGTCGTTGACCCAGAGCCGGCCGTGCTGCCACTGGCGGCCGGCCCCGGTGAACTCGGCCGGGTCCTGGCCCGGCTGGCTGTAGTCGCGGGCCTCGGAGCGGCGGTGCGGCGCGGTGTCGGGGCTGACCCGCATCGCGTCGAACAGCCCGATGGAGGGCAGCATCGGCGCCCCGCAGCCCAGCAGGTAGGCGTCCGCCCCGATGGCCTCCCGGATCAGCGCGATGCCCAGCCGGTAGGCGGTGAGCGGGTCCGCCCCCGAGTGCCGTACGCCGTCCATCGCGCCCGCGTAGAGGAAGTCGGTCTTGAAGTAGTCGTAGCCCTCGGCGCGCAGCGTGGCGAAGACCTCGGTGAGGTAGGCCGCGGCGGCCGGGTGGGTGGTGTCCAGGACGTACAGGTCGTGGCCCCGGTCGTGGCCCCGGTTGCGGCCCGCGTGCAGCGGGTTGCCGTCGGGGTCGCGGACCAGCCAGTCCGGGTACGTCTCGGCGAGCGCGCTCGCCGGGTCGACCAGGAAGGGCGCCGTCCAGATGCCCGCCCGGCGGCCGCGGCCGCGGATGACGTCCGCGATGCCCCGCCGTGAGCGGAAGCGGCCGGAGAGGTTCAGCCAGTCGCCCAGGGCGCTCTGGTGGCCGTCGTCGATCTGCACCACGTCGATGGGCAGGTCGAGGGTGTCCATCGCCCGCAGGTTCTCGTGGATGTCGTCCTCGGTGACGGCGGTGAAGTACTCGTACCAGGAGCACCACACGGTGGGCGCCGGGCGGGGCGCCGGCAGGGCCAGGGAGTCCGCCCACTCGGCCAGCACGGACTGGATGCCCGTGCCGGTCCACTCCTTGACCGGGCCGTCGGCCTCCACCTCGGCGACACCGCCCGACACGGTCAGCCGGATCGACGGCACCTCGTGCGGCGGGTTCGCCGCCGCCCAGAGCCGGACCGGGGAGCCGTCACCCGGGTCGAGCGCCAGCAGACCCTCGCCCTGGTACGACCTGGCGGGCACCGTGCGCCCGGGGCGGTAGCACACGCTTGCCCAGTCGGCGTTCGCCGGGCGGTGCGGGGCGGCGCCGAGGGGGTAGGAGCCGCTCGGCGACCAGGACTGCCAGCCCTCCTCGTGGACACGGGCGGAGCAGGTGTCCACGGGTACGGAGGCGACCGGGGTGAACGGGTTGTGCACGGGGTTCTCTTTCGGAGGGGGCCGGATCAGCCCTTGGCGGAGCCCAGGGTCAGACCGCTGACGAACTGCTTCTGCAGCGCGAAGTACACGACCAGCGTCGGGATCGCGGTGAGCAGGGAACCGGCGGCGACCAGGTTAGGGTCGGTGAAGTACTGGCCCGAGAGGTTGTTGAGCGCCGAGGTGATCGGCATGTTCTCACCGGTCGAGATCAGCACCAGCGCCCAGAAGAAGTCGTTGTAGATCCAGATCGACAACAGGGTCGCCAGGGCCGCCATCGCCGGCCGGCACAGCGGCAGCGTGATCTGCCAGTACAGCCGCCACACCGACGCGCCGTCCACCAGCGCCGCCTCGGTCAGCTCGTGCGGCAGCGACCGCATGTAGTTGCTGAGCACGAACGCGCAGAACCCGGACTGGAACGCCACATGGATCAGCACCAGGCCGAGCGCCGAGTCGTACAGCTTGCCGCTCTGCGTGATGCCCGGCAGGTTCGTCAGCAGGTACATCCGGTACAGGGGGGTGATGATGACCTGCTGGGGGAGCAGGTTGCCCGCCGTGAAGACCAGCAGCAGCGCCAGGTTGAGCCGGAAGTCGAAGCGGCTGACGTAGAAGGCGACCATCGACGACAGGAACAGCGTGAGCAGCACGGCCGGGACCGCGATGATCAACGTGTTCATGAAGTAGTGCGTCATGTCCGACTGCGTGAACGCGTTGGTGAAGTTGTCGAAGTTCAGCGTGTGCGGCCAGGACACGTAGCCGCGGTCGCTGGTCTCGCTGTACGGGCGCAGCGCCGAGAAGACCGCCCACAGCAGCGGGGCGAGCCACGCCAGCGCGGTGACGGCGAGGAAGACGTGCAGCAGGACGCGGGCCGGACGGATCGGGGTGCGCTGTTTGCCCAGCGCGCTCACGGTGCTCATGCGCGCCGCTCCTTCCGGAAGGTCGCGATCAGGTACGGGATGATCACGATCAGGGAGATGACCAGCAGGACCACCGCGATCGCCGAGCCGTAACCGATGCGGCTGGACTCGCCGATGATGTTGTTGGTCACCAGGATGGAGAGCAACTCGGTGCCCTGGGCGCCCTTGTTGAAGACGAAGACCAGGTCGAAGGCGCGCAGCGCCTCGATGATGGTGACGACCAGGACGACCGTGTTGGTGGGCCGCAGGGTCGGGAAGATGACGTTCTTGAACGTCTGCCACTCGTTGGCGCCGTCGAGGGCCGAGGCCTCGCGCAGCGACGGGTCGACGCTCTTCAGACCGGCCAGGTAAAGGATCATCATGTAGCCGGCGTGCCGCCAGGACGCGGCGATCAGGACCGCCCACAGGTTGAGCTTCGGGTCGCCGATCCAGTCGATGTAGTGCCCCGGCTTGTTGGCGCCGATGATGCTGTTGATCAGGCCCGTGTCCGGGTTGTAGATCAGCTGCCAGACGAAGCCGATGCACGCCATGGAGATGACGACCGGCAGGAAGAACGCCGTCTGGTAGATCCGGGTGAACCGGATCCGCTTGTCCAGTTGTACGGCCAGGAACAGGCCGAACGGCGTGGGTATCAGGATCAGTACGACGAACCAGATGACGTTGTGCTGGACCGCGGGCCAGAACTGCGGGTTGTCGCTGAAGAGTTGGTGGAAGTTGTCGAACCCGACCCACTTGATGGAGTCGAAGCCGATGCCGTCCCAGGTGGTGAAGGCCAGCAGGATCGAGGCGAGGGCGGTCACCCAGACGAGCAGGACGTGGAGGACCGTCGGCACGCCGGCCATGAAGGCCAGCGTGATGCGGTCGCGGCGGGTCAGCAGGCGCTTGTGCCCCTGCCGGACCCGCTTCTTCTCGGACGCGCGCCCAGGAGGCGGCACGGCGGCCGCCTCCTGGGACTTCGTGGTGATGTCAGTCGTCATTCAGCCGCTCACTCGGACGCGAAGATGGTCTTCTTCTGGCGCTCGATCGACGAGAGCAGGCTGTCGACGCCCTTCGGGTTCTGCAGGAACTTCTGCAGACCGGGCTGCATCACCGTGGAGGTGAAGTCCGGGCGGGAGTCGCGGTCCATGAACTGGGTGAGGCTCTTGGCGTTGCTGATCATGTCGTACGCCTTCTTCTGCAGGGCGGAGTACGACGAAGTGTCCGCCTTGGAGGAGGCGGCGACCACACTGGAGTCGGCCTTGAGGTAGATCTGCTCGGCCGAGGGGGTACCGAGGTACTCCATCAGCTTGAAGGCGCCGGACTTGTTCTTCGGGGCCTTGCTGACCATGTAGCCGTCGGTGGGCGCCTCGACGGTGTCCTGGCCGTACGCGGAGTTGATCTCCGGGAAGGCGAAGAAGTCCAGGTCGTCCAGGTCGGCCTTGTTGGTGAACTGCTGGGCCACGAAGGAGCCGAGGAGGTACATGCCGGCCTTCTTGGAGACCAGGGTCTGCGCGGCGTCCTGCCAGGTGCGGCCCATGAAGCCGTCCTGGTGGTAGGGGAGGATCTCGGCCCAGTGGTCGAAGACGGCCTTGACCTTGGGGTCGGTCCACTCGGCCTTGCCGCCCATCAGGTCGACGTGGAAGTCGTAGCCGTTGATGCGGAAGTTGAGCTGGTCGAAGGTGCCCATCGCCGGCCACGCGTCCTTGTCGCCGAACGCGATCGGGACCAGGCCGTCCTTCTTCATCTGCTTGCACAGGGCCACGAAGTCGTCCCAGGTGGTGGGGACCTTGTAGCCCTTCTCCTGGAAGAGGCTCTTGCGGTAGAAGATCGCCCAGGGGTAGGTGTCCAGCGGCACGAAGTAGTACTTGCCGTCCTCGCCCTTGCTGAGCTTCTTCATCGCGTCGGGGAAGCCGTCGCCGATCTTGTCCCAGACCTCGTCGATCGGGGTCGCGAGACCCTTCTTCGCGAAGAACTGCATCCGGTACCCGGCGAACCAGTTGAACACGTCGTCCGGCGTACCCTGCAGGTAGGAGTTGATCTGCTCCTGGAAGGTGTTGTGGTCCTTCGTGTTGACATCGACCGTGATGCCCGACTGCTTCTTGAAGGTCGCGTACATCTCCGCGTATGCCTTCTTCGGCACGGCGTCCGAGCCGTTGGAGCCCAGGGTGACGGTCTTCGGGTCGGAGGAGGACCCGCTGCCGCCGCAGGCGGAGAGCAGGGGTATGCCGCCGGCGACGAGGGCGGCCGAACCGGCCCCACGCAGAACGGTACGGCGGCTCGGACCCGGCAGGTGAAGACCGGACGGGGAGATGCGCATGGCGGCTCCTGAGTAACAGGGTTCGGCAAGGGGAAGAGTTGATCTTCGAAAGGTCCCGAAACCGATCAGAAACCAACTCGGCCGAACATCGTGGGCGCAATAACAGCCGCTTGTCCGCTCATGCGTCAATAGCCTGCGTCCCTCTCGCCCGTCTCTTGCCCGAAACGTAATCGACACAGTTGCCTGCCGCTTTGTTGAACACGGGGAGACGACGGAGCCCCCGGGGGGCGAACTTCGTGAGGGCTCGTGTGCGGGCGTGTTGGTTTCCGGTGGCGGGACCAGCGGTTTAGCGCGCGGCGGCCGCGGCGGCATGCGCCGTTCCGCGTGCCGTTCACCGCAACGGGCTAGGGCCGTACCAGCAGTTGGAAGTCGAAGGCGTACCGGGACGCCCGGTAGACGTGGCTGCCGTACTCCACCGGGCGCCCGGTGTCGTCGTAGGCCGTGCGCCGCATGGTGAGCAGGGCGGCGCCCTCCTTCTCGTCGAGGCGGGCGGCCTCCTCGGCGGTGGCGCTGCGGGCGCCCACGGTCTGCCGGGCGCTGTGCAGGGTGATGCCGGCCGTGCGCATCATCCGGTACAGACCGGTCGACTCCAGGCGTGCGGTGTCGAGTTCGAGCAGGCCGGCGGGCAGGTAGTTGCAGAGGAACGCCACCGGCTGGCCGTGCGTGCAGCGCAGCCGCTCCAGGACGACCACCTCCGCGCCGTCCGCGATGCCGAGCGCGGCGGCCGCCTCGCCGGCCGCCGGGATCCGCTCGTTGCGCAGCACCCGGGTGGTGGGGCCCTGTCCGGCCGACTCCAGGTCGTCGTAGAGGCTGCTCAGCTCCAGCGGCCGTCTGACCTGACTGTGCACCACCTGGGTGCCCACGCCCCTGCGGCGCACCAGGAGGCCCTTGTCGACCAGCGACTGGATGGCCTGGCGGACCGTGGGCCGGGACAGGCCGAGCCGCACCGACAGTTCGATCTCGTTGCCGAGGAGGTTGCCCGGGGCGAGCACGCCGTGCTCGATGGCCTCCTCCAGCTGCCGGGCGAGCTGGTAGTAGAGCGGCACCGGACTCCCGCGGTCCAGGGAGAAGTCCAGGGAGTCGAGTGCCGAGACGGTCGCGGTCCGGGCGGAACCACCGGTTCGGGCCACCGGGACACCTCCTTCCGGGGGTCGGGGGATCACAGGTGCCGGCGGCGGCCGGCGACCTGCCGCTCGTAGTCCTCACGGGCCCGTACGGCGGCCTCGCGGGTGGCGGTCGCCGCGACCGGCACGTCCCACCAGGCCTCGGCACCGGGGGCGGTGGGCGCCGGGTCCGTCTCGACGTACACACAGGTCGGCCGGTCGCTCGCGCGGGCCGCGGCGAGCGCCTCGCGCAGCTCGCGCACGGTCTTGGCGCGCAGCACCTCCATGCCGAGGCTGGCCGCGTTGGCGGCGAGGTCGACCGGCAGCGGGGCGCCGCCGAAGGTGCCGTCGGCGACCCGGTAGCGGTAGGCGGTGCCGAACCGCTCGCCGCCCACCGACTCGGAGAGTCCGCCGATGGAGGCGTACCCGTGGTTCTGGATCAGCACCAGGTTGACGGGCAGGCCCTCCTGGACGGCGGTGACGATCTCGGTCGGGTTCATCAGGTAGGTGCCGTCGCCGACCAGCGCCCAGACCACGGTGTCCGGGGCGGCCTGCTGCACGCCGATGCCGGCCGGGATCTCGTAGCCCATGCAGGAGTAGCCGTACTCCAGGTGGTACTGGCGCGGCGAGCGGGCCCGCCAGAGCTTGTGGAGGTCGCCGGGGAGCGAGCCGGCCGCGTTGATGACGACGTCGTCGTCGCCCACCACCGCGTCCAGGGCGCCGAGCACCTGGGTCTGGGTCGGCACCGCGTCCTCGTC
Source organism: Streptomyces sp. NPDC059224 (assembly GCF_042754285.1). Lineage (NCBI taxonomy): Bacteria > Bacillati > Actinomycetota > Actinomycetes > Kitasatosporales > Streptomycetaceae > Streptomyces > Streptomyces sp. NPDC059224. Next base: position 59,631 of record NZ_JBHZAN010000035.1, on the reverse strand, counting down.
GTCCGCGCGGTAGGCGGCCTCGACGACGGCCTCCCAACGCTCCTTCCCGGCCCGGTACTCGGCCTCGTAGACCGCGGCCGCCCGGTGCCCGGCGAGGGCCTTTGTGAGGGCGTCCAGCCCCGCCCGCGCGTCGCACACGAGGGTGCGGCCGGCCAGCTTGTGGGCGTCGAAGCCGGTGATGTTCAGGTTGAGGAAGCGGACGTCCGGGTTCTGGAAGAGGGTGCCGGAGGCCGTGGTGAAGTCCGTGTACCGGGTGCCGACGCCGATGACCAGGTCGGCGGTGCGTGCCAGGTCGTCGGCGACGGCGGTGCCGGTGTGGCCGACCCCGCCCAGGTCGGCCGGGTGGTCGTGGCGCAGGGCGCCCTTGCCGGCCTGGGTCGAGGCCACGGGGATGCCGGTCGCCTCCACGAGGGCCCTCAGGGCGTCCTCGGCGCGGCTGTGGTGGACTCCGCCGCCCGCCACGATCAACGGCCGCTCAGCGGCCCGTACGGCGCTCACGGCGGCCGCCAGCTCGGCCGGGTCGGGTGCGGGCCGCCGGACCCGCCAGACGCGCTCGGCGAAGAACTCCTCGGGCCAGTCGTACGCCTCCGCCTGGACGTCCTGCGGAAGGGCGAGGGTGACCGCGCCGGTCTCGGCCGGGTCGGCGAGCACCCGCATGGCGTTCAGGGCGGACGGGATCAGCGCCTCGGGGCGGGTGATCCGGTCGAAGTAGCGGGAGACCGGGCGCAGCGTGTCGTTGACGGAGACGTCGAACTCGACCGGGTGCTCCAGCTGTTGCAGCAGCGGGTCGGGCGCGTGGCTGGCGAAGTAGTCGCCGGGCAGCAGCAGCACCGGCAGCCGGTTGATGGTCGCCAGGGCCGCGCCGGTCACCAGGTTGGTGGCGCCCGGCCCGATGGACGTGGTCACCGCCTGCGCGGAGAGCCGGTCCAGCTGGCGGGCGTGGCCCACGGCCGCGTGCACCATCGCCTGCTCGTTGCGGCCCTGGTGGTAGGGCATGACGTCGCCGTACTCCAGCAGCGCCTGGCCGATGCCCGCCACGTTGCCGTGGCCGAAGATGCCCCAGGTGCCGGCGATCAGCCGGTGCCGGACGCCGTCGCGCTCGGTGTACTGCGCGGACAGGAACCGCACCAGCGCCTGGGCGACGGTCAGTCGGGTGGTCGGCTGGCTCATGGGGACCTCATTCGGGCGGGGTGGTGTACAGGGGTACGCCGGGCGGGAGCGGGTAGGGATCGCGGGGCTCCCAGGGTGGGGCGGGATGCCTCTCAGGTGTAGATCGGGACAGGCCGAACTGTCAATGGTTTGTACTTACATTCGGACCTGAGTGTGAAATGATGTCTTAACAAAGTATTGACAGCGGGCCGCACAGGGACTTGGATCCCGTCCCAACGCACAGCACGGCCCGGACCGGCACCCTCCGGACCGGGTCCATGACCTTCACGGATCCCGTTCTTTTCCCCGTCGCACAGTGAGGTGCAGGCAAGATGGAGCGCTCATCCCGTATCCGTCCGCGGAGACTGGCCCCCTTCGTGGCCGTGGCCGCGGCGGCCGCCCTGGCCCTCGCAGGCTGCTCCAGCAGTTCCGGAGGAAAGAAGTCGGAGGAGGGCGGCGCGTCGGCCGCGGCAGGCAAGGCGAGCACCCCGCGCATGACGGTCGCGCTGGTCACCCATCAGGCACCCGGTGACACCTTCTGGGACATCGTCCGCAAGGGTGCCCAGGCGGCGGCCGACAAGGACAACGTCAAGCTCGTCTACTCCGCCGACCCGAACGCCGGCAACCAGGCCAACCTGGTGCAGAACGCGATCGACCAGAAGGTCGACGGGATCGCCGTCACCCTCGCCAAGCCGGACGCCCTCAAGGCCGTCATCGGCAAGGCGACCGCGGCGAACATCCCGGTCGTCGGGCTCAACTCCGGTGTGAGCGACTGGAAGAAGCTCGGCCTGCTGGAGTTCTTCGGCCAGGACGAGACGGTGGCGGGCGAGGCGCTCGGCAACCGGCTGAACACGGAAGGCGCCAAGAAGGTCGTCTGTGTCATCCAGGAGCAGGGCAACGTCGGCCTCACCCAGCGGTGCGACGGGGTGAAGAAGACGTTCTCGGGGACGACGGAGACCCTGTACGTCGACGGCACGTCCCCGACCGCGGTCAAGTCCACGATCACCGCCAAGCTCAAGACGGACGGCGCCATCGACCACGTGATCACGCTCGGCGCCCCCATCGCGCTGATCGCCGTGCAGTCGGTGTCGGACGCGGGCAGCAAGGCGCAGATCGCGACCTTCGACCTCAACAAGGACCTGACCGGCGCCATCAGCAAGGGGACCATCGAGTTCGCCGTGGACCAGCAGCCGTACCTGCAGGGCTACCTGGCGGTCGACTCGCTGTGGCTCTACAAGAACAACGGCAACTACATGGGCGGCGGTGAGCAGCCGGTGCTGACCGGGCCGGCCTTCGTCGACAAGTCCAACGTGGACAAGGTCGCCCAGTTCGCCGCGAAGGGCACACGGTGATCGGTATGAGTCACCAGGCACCGCCGGCGGTGGCCACACCGCCGGCCCCTGGCCCCGGCGAGAAGGACGGCCGTACGGCCCGACGCCCGCTCGCGCTGCGGGTGCTGGCCCGTCCGGACGTGGGCGTGTTCCTCGGCGCCGTCGCGGTGTACGTCTTCTTCCTGATCGCGGCGCCACCGGTGCGCGAGGCCGGCGCGATGGCGAACATCCTGTACCAGTCGTCCACCATCGGGATCATGGCGCTGCCGGTGGCCCTGCTGATGATCGGCGGCGAGTTCGACCTCTCGGCCGGTGTCGCGGTGGTCAGTTCGGCGCTCACCGCGAGCATGCTCAGCTACCAGCTGACGCTCAACGTGTGGATGGGCGTGATCGTCGCCCTGGTCGTGTCGCTCGCCATCGGTGCCTTCAACGGCTGGATGGTGGTGAAGACCGGGCTGCCCAGCTTCCTGGTCACCCTGGGCACCTTCCTGATCCTGCAGGGCGTCAACCTCGCGGTGACCAAGCTGGTCACCGGCAACGTTGCCACCGACGACATCAGCAACATGGACGGCTTCGACCAGGTCAGGAGCGTCTTCGCCTCCTCCTTCCACATCGGTGGCGTCGAAGTGAAGATCACCATCGTGTGGTGGCTGGTCTTCGCGGCCATCGCCACCTGGGTGCTGCTGCGCACCAAGTACGGCAACTGGATCTTCGCGGTCGGCGGCAACAAGGAGAGCGCCCGCGCGGTCGGCGTCCCGGTGACCTTCACCAAGATCTCGCTGTTCATGCTGGTCGGCTTCGGCGCCTGGTTCGTCGGGATGCACCAGCTGTTCTCCTTCAACACCGTGCAGTCCGGCGAGGGCGTCGGCCAGGAGCTGATCTACATCTCAGCCGCGGTCATCGGCGGCTGCCTGCTGACCGGCGGTGCGGGCTCGGCGATCGGCCCGGTCTTCGGCGCCTTCATGTTCGGCATGGTGCAGCAGGGCATCGTCTACGCCGGCTGGAACCCGGACTGGTTCAAGGCCTTCCTCGGCGTGATGCTGCTCGGCGCCGTCCTGATCAACCTGTGGGTCCAGCGCACCGCGACCAGGAGGTGACCCGATGACAGACAACGGAACCGGAACCCACGGCGTCACCCTCCCGGACACGGCACCCGCCGAGGGGGCCCCGATCGTCGAACTGCGCGGCGCGGGCAAGTCCTACGGCAACATCCGCGCCCTGCACGGCGTCGACCTCCAGGTGTTCCCCGGCCGGGTCACCTGCGTCCTCGGCGACAACGGGGCCGGCAAGTCGACCCTCATCAAGATCATCTCGGGGCTGCACCAGCACACCGAGGGCGACTTCCTCGTGGACGGCACCCCGGTGCGCTTCAGCACCCCGCGCGAGGCTCTCGACAAGGGCATCGCCACCGTCTACCAGGACCTCGCCACCGTCCCGCTGATGCCGGTGTGGCGCAACTTCTTCCTCGGCTCCGAGATGACCAAGGGCCCCTGGCCGGTCCGGCGCCTGGACATCGCGAGGATGAAGGAGACCGCCGACCGCGAACTGCGCAACATGGGCATCGTCCTGGACGACCTGGAGCAGCCCATCGGCACCCTCTCCGGCGGCCAGCGCCAGTGCGTGGCCATCGCCCGCGCCGTGTACTTCGGCGCCCGGGTGCTGATCCTGGACGAGCCGACGGCGGCGCTCGGCGTCAAGCAGTCCGGTGTGGTCCTGAAGTACATCGCCGCCGCCCGCGAGCGCGGCCTCGGCGTCATCTTCATCACCCACAACCCGCACCACGCCTACATGGTCGGCGACCACTTCAGCGTGCTGCGGCTCGGCACCCTCGAACTCTCCGCCGAGCGCAGCGAGATCACCCTCGAAGAGCTCACCAACCACATGGCGGGCGGCGCCGAACTGGCCGCCCTCAAGCACGAACTGTCCCAGGTCCGCGGAGTCGACACCGAGGAGCTCCCGGAAGAAGAGGACCTCACCGCACCCGCGGTGACCGGTCCGGAAGGAAAGTCCTGAGCATGGCGAACGCCCTCGACCGCATCCGTGTCGGCTCGGCCCCCGACTCCTGGGGCGTCTGGTTCCCGGACGACCCCCAGCAGGTCCCCTGGGAACGCTTCCTCGACGAGGTCGCCGAGGCCGGGTATTCCTGGATCGAGCTCGGCCCGTACGGCTACCTCCCGAGCGACCCGGCGCGGCTGACCGACGAGGTCTCCCGGCGCGGCCTGAAGGTCTCGGCCGGCACCGTCTTCACCGGCCTGCACCGCGGCCCCGCCGTCTGGGACGCCACCTGGGAGCACGTCAGCCAGGTCGCCGCGCTCACCCAGGCGATGGACGCGAAGCACCTGGTGGTCATCCCCTCCTTCTGGCGGGACGACAAGACCGCCGAGATCCTGGAGCCGCACGAGCTGACCGGCGAGCAGTGGGCCCACCTGACCAAGGGCATGGAGCGGCTCGGACACGAGGTCAAGGAGACGTACGGCCTGGACATCGTCGTCCATCCGCACGCCGACACCCACATCGACACCGAGGAGCACGTGGAACGCTTCCTCGACTCGACCGACGCGGACCTGGTCAACCTCTGCCTGGACACCGGCCACTACGCCTACTGCGGCGGCGACAGCGTCAAGCTGATCGAGACCTACGGCGAGCGGATCGGGTACCTCCACCTCAAGCAGGTGGATCCGGCGGTCCTGGCCGACGTCCAGGCCAAGGGCACCCCGTTCGGGCCGGCGGTGGCCCAGGGCGTGATGTGCGAACCACCCGCCGGGGTACCGGAGCTGGGCCCGGTGATGGAGGCGGCGCAGCGCCTCGGCGTCGACCTGTTCGCCATCGTCGAGCAGGACATGTACCCCTGCGAGCCGGACAAGCCACTGCCCATCGCGGTGCGTACCCGGCAGTTCCTGCGCTCCTGCGGCGCCTGAGCCCGGGAACACGCGCCGCGACCCGGACGTTCTCCCGGTCGACGGGACGGGACCGGACTCCGCCCCGCCGGCCGGCACACGGCCGCCAGGGGCGCAGGACACGGGCGACAGGGGTGGGCATGACGGACGAACAGCACGCGGAGCCGGACGCCGACGAGGCCGCCGAGGTGCAGCGGCACCGGCGCTTCGGCGCGCTGCCCGAGCGGATCCGCCCGGAGGACATGGTCGAGACCAGGCCGGCCATCGGGCACGACCCGGACCGGGAGGCCTACGACCCGGACGGGTTCGCGGTCCGTTACGGCCTCTGAGCGGCCGGGACCCGGACCGCGCCGTGGGCGAGCAGGCTCCCGGCGCAGTCCAGCACCGTCTCCCGGGCCGGGCCGGGGCGCGGCCGCCGGCCCGGCGCGGGGGTGATCTCGCGCAGCGCGGGATCCCGGAAGCGGGCCCCGAGGCGCACCGCGAAGTCCGGCAGCCGGCGCGTCGGCACCTGCCGCCCGCGCTCCCCGAGGCCCTCCCGCAGGAACCACGGCAGGTCCGCCGTCCACACGAACTCACCGGTGGCCCGGAACCGTTCGCCGGCGGCGGCCGGTGAGGTCATCGCCCCGGGGTGGACGTCGACCAGGTCCCGGACGTCCGCCGCCTCCAGCCCGATGCGGGGCCCGCCCGGCGCCCCGGAGAGCATCCGGGCGACGATCCCGACGGAACCGGCGGTGTCCGCCGTCGGCACCGGCCCGAACACGGCACCGGGCAGCACGGTGGCCGGTTCGGTCGGCCCGCCGTGTCCCCGCATGAACGCCCAGGCCGCCGGCTCGGCGAGGGTCTTCGAACGCCGGCAGGGGATCAGGGCCGGATCCTTTGGATCGGTCCACGGCGTCTCGTCGGTGACACCTTCCGAGGCGTGCGACGACGGGCTCGCGGTGTTCGCGGCCGACGTCGCCACCGCCCGCCGTACGCCCGCCGCGGTGGCCGCCCGCAGTACCCGCAGGGTGCCCTTACGGGCCGGGGCGAGCAGGTCCGGCGTGCCGGTGCTCACACCGGGCGGCGAGGCGAAGTCCAGCCTCCCGGCCAGGTCGGCGACCGTGGAGACCGCGTCGAGGGCCGCCCGCTCCCGGCCCGGCGAGCGTACGGTCGTCCGCACGTCGTAGCCGCGTCGCAGCAGCTCTGCGACGCACCGGCCGGCGATGTCTCCGGTGCCGCCGGTCACCAGGACGAGCCCGGGCATGACTGACCGCCACGGATGCGGTGGGAGGTGCCACAATCGGCCAGGAAACGGAGATCCCTCCGCTCGTCCGCCAGCGTACCGGAGAGGTCTCCGGATATCAGTCCACCTCGGACGGACGACTGACACCCGTGAGCCCGCAGCCCCCTCGAAGCCGACCAGGAAGGACGCCCGCGACAACCGGGACCGGATCCTCGCCGCCGCCCGGGCGGAGCTCGCCGTGGCCACCTCCGCCTCGCTCTCCGCGACCGCCCGCAGGGCCGGCGCCGGCATCGGCACGCTCTGCCGGCACTTCCCGACCCGGGAGGCGCTGATCACGGAGCTGTACCGGCACGATCTCCAGCATCTGATCGACCTCGGGCCGCGGCTGGTGCGCGTATCCGCCGCTGGAGGCCCTGCGCCGCTGGTTCGACGAGGCGGCGCACTAAAGCCGGCTCACGTCCGGCGTCTCCGAGGCCGTGCACGCGGCGGCCGGCGGCGGCGCCGACCCGATGTACGAGCCGTTCGTGGACGCCATCGCGACGCTGCTCCGCGCCGGCGCGGCGGACGGCACGCTGAAGCCGGACGTCGACCCGGAGGACGTACTCCTCCAGCTCGGCGTGTTGTGGCGGATCGACCCGGCGCGCGGCGACGCGGAGGCCAGGGCGGCGCGGATCCTGGGCCTGATCGTGGACGGGCTGCGGGCCGGGTGAGGGGAAGGACGGGGCAAAGGGCGACGGGGCGGGCCGCCGGGACCGCGTGCTTCGGTCCTGGTGCCCCGCCCCGCCGCCGTGCGCGGTGTCAGGCTCCGCGCACCTCCGCGACGGTCACCGGACGGTGCTCGCGCAGAGACAGGGTGCAGGCCTCCGCGATCCAGCCGGCCTGCAGTGCGTCCTCGACCGTGCAGGGGGACGGGCGGTCGCCGGCCACGACCTCGGTGAACGCGGCGAGTTCGGCACGGTAGGCCGCGGCGAAGCGGTCCATGAAGAAGTCGTGCGGGGTTCCCGCGGGGAAGGTCACCCCGGGCTCGACGGAACGCAGCGGGAGCTTGTCCTCCAGGCCGACGGCGATCGAGTCCCGGAAGCCGTGCAGCTCCATGCGGACGTCGTAACCCCGGGCGTTGTGGCGGGAGTTGGAGACCACTGCGATGGTGCCGTCGTCCAGGGTGAGGATCGCGCCGGTGGTGTCGGCGTCGCCCGCCTCCTTGATGTACTCGGCGCCTCGGTTGCCGCCGACCGCGTACACCTCGGTGACCTCACGGCCGGTCACCCAGCGGATGATGTCGAAGTCGTGCACGGAACAGTCCCGGAAGATGCCGCCGGACACGGCGACGTAGGCGGCGGGCGGCGGGGCCGGGTCCAGGGTGGTGGAGCGGACGGTGTGCAGTTTGCCCAGTTCACCGGCCTGGACGGCGGCACGCGCGGCGACGAAGCCCGCGTCGAAGCGCCGGTTGTACCCGATCTGGATCGGCACGTCCTTGCCCTGGACCGCCTTGAGGACCTCGACACCGTCACTCATGTGCTTGGCGACGGGCTTCTCGCAGAAGACGGGGATGCCGGCCTCGACGCCGGCCAGGATCAGGGCGGGGTGGGCATCGGTGGCGGCGGCCACCACGATGCCGTCCACGCCGGCTGCCAGCAGCGCCTCGGGCGAGTCCACGACCTCGCCGCCGAACTTCTCGGCGGCGGCCTTGGCGGCGTCCGCGAACGGATCCGTGAAGACGAGCGACTCGACGGCGTCGAGCCCGGACAGGGTCTCGGCGTGGAACGCGCCGATGCGGCCGAGACCGAGGATTCCCATACGCATAGGGGTGTTACTCCTTGATGTGTACGCGCCCGAAGGGGGCGCGGGGGTGTGTCGATGTGCGGCTCCGCCGCGTGGGCGCCGTCAGCCACGACGCGGCCGCGGGCGACCCATGACCCGGCGTGGCGACCCCTTAGTCGAGACCCCCCAGCACGTTCTGGTCCCAGTCGATCACCGACCCGGTCACCACCCCCGACCGGTCCGACAGCAGCAGCACCACGAAGTCCGCGATCTCGTCCGGCTGGCCGAGCTTGCCCATCGGCAGCCTCGCGGCGGCCTCGTCGAGCCAGCCGTCTCCCGCCCCGTGGAACGCCCGCTGTGTCGCGTCCTCGCCCTCCGTCGCCGTCCAGCCGATGTTCAGGCCGTTGATCCGCACCCGGTCCCAGCGGTGCGCGTGCGCCGCGTTGCGGGTAAGGCCGATCAGGCCGGCCTTCGCGGCGACGTAGGGCGCGAGGAACGGCTGCCCGCCGTGCGCGGAGGAGGTGATGATGTTGACCACCGTGCCGGGCGCCTTGCGCGCGACCATGTCGGTGACCGCCGCCTGCATCGCGAAGAACGGCCCCTTGAGGTTGATCGCGATGTGCTGGTCGAACAGCTCGGGCGTGGTGTCGAGGAGGGTGCCCCGGGAGGTGAGCCCCGCCGAGTTGACCAGGCAGTCGATCCGGCCGTACGCGTCGATGACCTCGGCCACCGAGGCCTTGGCCTGTCCGGCGTCCGAGAGGTCGGCCCGTACGTAGCGGGCCTCCGAGCCGGCGGCGGCGAGTTCCGCCACCAGGGCCGCGCCGGGCCCGGGGCGGCGGCCGGTGACGGCGACCGTGGCGCCCTCACGCGCCGCGGCCCGCGCGATGGCCGCGCCGACGCCCTGGCTGCCGCCGTTGACGAGGACGACCTTGTCGTCGAGAAGTCCCATGAGGTCCTGGCCCCTTCAGCTCTCGCGCCGGGCCGAGGCGGCCCGCAGCTCGTCCCGCAGGGCCCGTGTCGCCCAGTCCTCGCGCAGCGCCCGCCGCACCAGGTCCGCCTGTGAGGGCGGGGCCATGCCGTCGACCGGCGGATCGCTGTCGAGGTTGGTCGGGAACGGGTAGCCCTCGGCGCTCGCCGCGATGACGTGCTCCAGCCAGGCCGCGGCGGCCCCCTCGCTCCGGCGCCGGCGCAGCACCGGGTAGACCGCGTTGGTCACCGCCTCCCGGTCCACCGTCTCCATGGCCCGTCCGAAGGCCGAGGACACCTGGAGCAGGTTGGCCATCCGCCGTACGTCGACACTCCGGTTGGTGCCGGCCCCGTGGAACACCGCCGGGTTGAAGAACACCGCGTCGCCCTTGGCCAGCGGCAGTTGCACGTGGTGGGCCTTGAAGTAGTCCTGGAACTCCGGCCGCCGCCAGGCCAGATAACCCGGCTCGTAGGTCTGGGAGTAGGGAAGGTACATCGTCGGCCCGGACTCCACCGGCATGTCGCAGTGCGCCACCGCGCCCTGGAGGGTGAGCACGGGGGAGAGGCGGTGGACGTGCCCCGGGTAGGCCTCGGCCTGCTCGTCGGAGAGGAAACCGAGGTGGTAGTCGCGGTGCGCGGTCTGGGCCACCCCGCCCGGGTTGACCACGTTGACCTGCGAGGTGACCTGGTAGCCGGGGCCCAGCCAGGCCCGGGAGACCAGGGCCAGGATGTCGTTGGCGTAGTAGTCGGCGAACACCTCCGGGTCGTAGAGGGCCGCCTTCTCCAGCGCGTTCCACACCCGTTCGTTGGCCCCCGGCTTCGCGAAGTGGTCGCCGGCCTGCGCGCCCGACTCCTTCTGCTCCGAGATCAGTGCCTCGAACACCGCGGTGGCCCGGTCGACGATCTCCGGGTCGGGGAACGCGCCCTTGAAGACGACGACCCCGGGGCCGTCGGTGAGGGCGCGCACGAGTTCGGTCCGCACCGGGTGGGGCGACTCGGCGGCGCGCAGCCGCTCACTGTCGTAGACGAGGACGTCGCCCTCGACGGCCGAGGCGTGCGGATAGGCGGCCGGGTCGGTGGTCCGCTCGACCAGCGCGCGGAAGGTGTCGAGGTCGCAGTCCTGCGGGGAGAGCCAGGCGCTGTCCTGTTCGGCGGCGAGGGACATCGGTGTCCTTCTTTCGGTCACGGCCACGGTCACGGCCGCGCTCACGGCCTCGAAGAGGGCCGTGGGAGCGGCGGGGCTCTGTCATTCTTGTCAGTACAAACCCCTCGAACAACCAGCAGCGAACCATCAAAAACCCCTCAAGGAGCCAGGCTGTGGGCCATCCCTTCCCGATCCGCGAGATCGCACGTCAGGCAGGGCTCAGCGAGGCCACCGTGGACCGGGTGCTGAACGGCAGGGGAGGGGTGCGGGAGAGCACCCGGCGTGAGGTGTGGCAGGCCATCGCCGACCTGGACCGGCAGCGCACCCAGGTCAGGCTGGTGGGCCGCACCTTCATGGTCGACATCGTGATGCAGGCGCCCGAGCGGTTCACCACAGCGGTGCGCGGGGCACTGGAGGCCGAGCTGCCCTCACTGCACCCGGCGGTGGTGCGTTCCCGGTTCCACTTCCGCGAGACCGGGCCGGTGGCGGAGCTGGTGGCCACGCTCGACCGGACAGCCCGCCGGGGCTCGCAGGGCGTGATCCTCAAGGCGCCGGACGTCCCCGAGGTGACCGCCGCCGTGGGCCGGCTCAGGTCGGCGGGGATCCCGGTGGTCACCCTGGTCACCGACCTGCCCGCCAGCGGCCGGCTCGCCTACGTCGGCAGCGACAACCGGGCGGCCGGCGCCACCGCCGCCTATCTGATGGGCCAGTGGCTCGGCGACCGGCCCGGCAATGTCCTCACGAGCCTCAGCAGCGGCTTCTTCCGCAACGAGGAGGAGCGCGAGATGGGCTTCCGCAGCGTCATGCGCGCCACCCACCCCGAGCGCACCGTGGTGGAGATCGCCGAGGGCCAGGGGCTGGACGCCACCCAGTACGACCTGGTCCGCGCCGCACTCGAACGGGACCCGGAGATCCGTGCCGTGTACTCGATCGGCGGCGGCAACAACGCGACCCTGCGGGCCTTCGCCGAACTGGGCCGGGAGTGCGCGGTGTTCGTCGCCCACGACCTCGACCACGACAACACCCGCCTGCTGCGCGAGCACCGCCTGTCCGCCGTCCTCCACCACGACCTGCGGCAGGACATGCGCGAGGCCTGCCATCTGGTGATGCGCGCGCAGGGGGCGCTGCCCCCGGCGGGCCCGAGCCTGCCGTCGCCGATCCAGGTGGTCACGCCGTACAACATGCCGGCGTCCACGGCCCGCTGAGCCTGCTCACAGACTGATCGCGTACGCCTTGCGCAGGGTCTCGTGCACCGTCCACGTCGTACGGTCGCCCGCGCGGAGGACGGCCATGTCCCCGGGGCCCACCGTGAGCGTGGGGCCGCCCTCGACCTCGATCGTCGCGGAGCCGCTGACCACCACGAACAGCTCGTCCGCCTCGGTGTCGGTGACCACCCCCGGAGTGATCTGCCAGACCCCGCGGAGCTGTCTGCCGTCGGCCGACTCCCAGACCACCTTCCCGGTGACCTCGGGCGTGCCGGAGACGATCTGCGCGGGGTCCAGCGGCTCGGGTTCGAGTGCGGCGTCGGGGATGTGGAGGGCGAAGCTGTGCGTCGTCATACGGCGACCCTAGCGAGCGCCCCGGCGTCCTGGGCGTGGACAGGGTGTGGGGCATCGGGCCTGGTGGGAGGACACTTCGTCGGGCCGTCCGGACTGGCGGGGGCGGCGCGCCGGGGTGATCGTGGAGGGCATGGCCGACTCCACGGCGGCGGAGCCGCACCCGCACGACACCCGCGAGGCCGTCCTGTTCGGCGGGGTGTACGGCGCCGTACTGGCCTCCTCGATGGTCGCGGCGCTCACCCAGTACGGGCACACCTCCGCCGCGAGCCGCCGCTATGACGCCCTCTGGCTCCTGGTGACCGCCTGCGCCTCCGCCCTGGCCCACGGCTACGCCCACTACATCGCCGAGCGTGCCCCGCACCGGCGCTGGGACGGGCTGCGTGCCCTGGCCGAGGAGTGGCCGCTGGTCACGGCCGTCCTGCCCACGGTCTTCCTGCTCGCGGGCGCCGGCTGGGGCTGGTGGCCGCCCAAGGGCGTCGAGTATCCGGCGTTTCTTCTGAACATCGTGATCCTGTTCGGTCTGGGACTCGTCACGGCCCGCTGGTCCGCGCGGAGTTGGCCCGCGGCCGTGTTCATCGGCCTCCTCGACGCGCTGCTCGGGGTGATCGTGGTGGTGGCCAACGCGCTCATCAAGTAGATCCGGTTCATTGAACGCTGAACGGTTTACGATCACTCATCGTCACCGTTACGCCGGGCAAGGCGCCGTCATGACAACCGAAGACGCGGTGACCGCGGAGGCCGTCGAGAGCCGGCGGGGCACCGACGACCCCCGGCCGCGCGAGGTGCTCGCGGCGCTGATCCGCCCTCTGCCCGCCTTCGCGCGCGAGACCCGGCCGACCCGGGGCGAGCGGGCGGCGGCCGTCGCCTTCCTCACCGCGACCGCGCAGGCCTGTACGGACACCAGGCAGGAGTTCGTCCCGCTCTCCGACGTCCCGGGCCTGTCGATGCTGGTGGAGACGGTCAACGGGCACAGCGGCCCCGGCAGCACCGAGTCCACCGTCCTCGGCCCCTTCCACATGACCGGGTCCCCGGTCCGGGAACCGGGGGCGGACATCGACCTGGTCGGAGCCGGCGAACCCTGCGTGGTCGGCGGTGTGGTCCGGTCCGCCGACGGCACCCCGCTGCCCGGTGCGGTCCCGGACGTCTGGCAGGCCGACCCGCACGGCTTCCACGACGTGCAGCAGCCCGGGCACCAGCCGGCCGGCAGCCGCCGGGGCCTGTTCACGGCCGACGGCGAGGGCCGCTTCCGGTTCCGGACCTGTGTGCCCAGCCCCTGCCCGATCCCGGCCGACGATCCGTCGGGCGCCCTGCTGAAGGCCACCGGACGGCACCCCTGCCGACCCGCCCACATCCACTTCACCGCCTCGGCCGAGGGGCACGCGCCGGTGACCACGCACATCTTCGCGGCCGGCGGCGGACATCTGGACTCCGACGCGGTGTTCGCGGTCAAGGGGAGCCTGGTGAAGGACTTCACGCCGACCGACGGTGCGGCGCCTGCGGGGGAGTTCGGGGTGCCGAACCCGTTCCGGCACGCCCGGTTCGACCTCGTAAGGGAGCGTGCGTGAATCTGGACTTCGTCTACGAGACCCGCCCCGCCCGGGTGGTCTTCCGGCCCGGTGCCGCGCTCACCGCGCCCGCAGAGGAGGCCGGGCTGCTCGGTCTGCGGCGGCTGCTGGTGCTCAGCGGCGAGCGGGGTGCGGGGGACCGCGCGGGCTGTCGCCGACTCCCTCGGGCCCCTCTGCGCCGGCCTGCACACGGGGGCCCGGATGCACGTCCCCGCGGAGGTCGCCGACCGGGGGGTCGAGGCGGCCCGGGCGGCGGGCGCCGACGGCTGCGTGGCCGTCGGCGGCGGCTCGGCCATCGGCCTCGGCAAGGCCGTCGCCCTGCGCACCGGCCTCCCCTGATCGCGGTGCCCTCGACCTGCGCGGGCTCCGAGATGACCCCGGTCTGGGGCCCCACCGGGCACGGCGTCAAACGCACCGGCCGCGACCCGGCCGTCCTGCCGCGCAGTGTCGTCCACGACCCCGAGCTCACCCTCTCCCTGCCCGTCCCGCTCTCGGTGACCAGCGGGATCAACGCCATCGCCCACGCGGTGGAGGCCCTGTACGCGCCGGACGGCTCGCCGCTGGTGGGGCTGATGGCCGAGGAGGGCGTCAGGGCGCTGGCGGGCGCGCTGCCCCGGATCGCCGCCGCCGCGGACTCGGTACCGGCCCGCTCCCGCGCCCTGTACGGCGCCTGGCTGTGCGGGGTCTGCCTGGGCGCCACCACCATGGGCCTGCACCACAAGCTGTGCCATGTCCTCGGCGGCACGTCGGGCTCCCGCACGCGCAGATCCACACCGTCGTCCTGCCCTACGTCCTCGCGTTCAACGCACCGGCCGTGCCGGAGGCCGCCGCCGCGGTGTGCCGGGCGCTCGGGGCGGGGGACGCCCCGACGGTGTTGCAGGCCCGGCGTCTCGGCGCCCCCCGTTCTCTCGCCGAACTCGGCCTCGGGGAGGGTGGCTTGGCGGCGGCTGCCGAGCAGGTGGCAGGGCAGGCGTACGCCAATCCGCGGCCGGTGACCGCAGACGACGCGCGGGACGTGCTGCGGGCGGCGTACGAGGGGCGAGCCGTTCAGGCAAGGGGCTGAGCGAGAGGCGCCGGCCGCGCCGTCCGTACCCCGTCCAGGGCGATGCCCATCACCCGGTCCCGCTGGGCTTCGTCCTCGAAGGCCGTGCCCGTGATGCCGGAGACCATCCGGAGCAGATCGCCGATCTCCATGTCCGTCCGCACCACGCCCGCCTGCTGGGCCCGCTCCAGCAGCGGGCCGCCGGCGCCGTACATCGAGTCGCGGCAGGCCTGGAAGATCTCCGACTCGTCGTTGAGGGCGTCGCGGACCGCCCGCTTGGTGACCATGTAGTCCGTGAAGCGGTCCAGCCAGGAGGTCAGGGCCTGCCACGGCTCCAGCTCGGCCAGCTCCACGGCCGCCCGGCACAGGGTGTTGACCTCGTCGGCGTAGACGCTCTCGAAGAGGTCGCGGCGGGTGGGGAAGTTGCGGTACAGCGTGCCGATGCCGACTCCGGCACGGCGGGCGACGTCCTCCAGGGAGGCCTCCGCACCCTTCTCGGCGAACGCCTCGCGGGCGGCCGCGAGCAGCGCGTCGTAGTTGCGGGCCGCGTCTTTGCGGTGCGGTCTGCGGGACGCGACGATCTCACTGACGGGGAAGGGGCCGGCCGTCACTGCTGCCTCCCGGGTGACGTGGGTGAACCGGAGGGATTCCTCGACTTCGGTTGAAGCGGAGGATTGCCTCCAGTACAGTGGAGGGGTACCTCCACTTTAGCAGTGCGAGAGGGGCCCGCCACGGCCGGACGCGGCCTGCGCTCCGTGCCCCTCCGCACCCACCCAGACATCTCTTTCCCTCCGTGTCCGATGTTCGGAGAGGCTCCTTCATGCCCCGGAAGTCCACCCGCCTCACCTTCGCGGTCCTCGCGACCGGTGCCGGCGTGTTCTCCATGCTCCAGTCGCTGGTCGCGCCGGCCCTGCCGACCGTTCAGCACGCCCTGCACACCTCGCAGTCCAACGCGACCTGGGTGATGACGGCCTATCTGCTGTCCGCCTCGGTCTTCACCCCGATACTCGGCCGTGTCGGCGACCTGACCGGCAAGAAGCGCACCCTCGTCGCCGTCCTGCTGGCGGTCCTGGCCGGCTGCCTGCTCGCCGCCCTCGCGCCGAACATCGGAGTCCTGATCGTCGCCCGGGTCGTCCAGGGCGTCGGCGGCGCCCTGTTCCCGCTCTCCTTCGGCATCATCCGGGACGAGTTCGCCCCGGGCGAGGTCAGCGGCAGCATCAGCAACCTGTCCGCGGTGATCGCGGCCGGCGGCGGTGTCGGCATCGTGGCCGCCGGCCCCATCGTCTCCGCGCTGGACTACCGCTGGCTGTTCTGGATCCCGGTCGGCGTGGTCGCCGTGACCGTCCTCATCGCCGCCCGCTACGTCCCCGAGTCGCCCAAGAGGGCCGAGGGCAGCGTGAGTTGGCTCGGAGCCGTACTGCTCTCCGCCTGGCTGGTGACGCTGCTGCTGCCGCTGAGCCAGGCCGGTCAGTGGGGCTGGGGCTCGGCGAAGGTGCTCGGCCTGTTCGGTACGGCCGTCGTGCTCTTCGCGGTGTGGCTGCTCACCGAGGCCCGCTCCCGCACCCCGCTGATCGACCTGCGCGTCATGCGGCTGCCCGTCGTCTGGACCACCAATGCCGCCGCCCTGCTGTTCGGCGCGGGCATGTACGCGCTCTGGTCCTTCCTGCCCGGCTTCGTCCAGACGCCGTCCGCCGCCGGATACGGCTTCGGTGCCAGCGTCACCGCCTCCGGACTGCTGATGCTCCCGATGCTGATCGCGATGTTCGGCTCGGGAATCCTCAGCGGCCGGCTGGAGCCCAGGGTGGGCGCCAAGGCACTCCTGACCGCCGGTGCGGCCTTCGGTGCCCTCGCGCTCGCGCTGCTCGCCCTGTGGCACACCGCCCAGTGGCAGATCGCCGTGGTCTCCGGCCTGTTCGGCCTCGGCATCGGTCTGGCCTTCGCCTCGATGGCCAACCTCGTCGTCGGCAGCGTGCCGCCCGAGCAGACCGGCGCCGCGACCGGCATGAACGCCAACATCCGCACCATCGGCGGCTCCATCGGCGCCGCACTCACCAGCGTCCTGGTCACCGGCCGGCTCCAGCCCTCCGGACTGCCCTACGCCTCCGGCTACACCCACGCCTGGACCCTGCTCGCCGTGTTCTGCCTGGCCGCCGCCGGGGCGGCGCTCCTGGTCCCGGTCCGCCGCGCACAGCACGTCATCGCACCGGTCACGGAGCGGGCGGCAGCGGCACCGGCACGCGTGCGGTAGTGTTGACCTGCGTGATCACGCGGTGACCGCCGCGTGACTCCGCAGCGGGACGTGGCGCAGCTTGGTAGCGCACTTGACTGGGGGTCAAGGGGTCGCAGGTTCAAATCCTGTCGTCCCGACTTTTCGAAGTCGCCGGTGAGGGGCTGTCACGGAGAGATCCGGGACAGCCCCTCGATCGTTTCCGGGGCCGGGCCCGGCGTGTTCAACCCCGCTCGAGCCGCCGGGAGTTGCGGATCCGCCACCTGTGCCGGTCTTCCGGCGGGCCTCCCGGTAGCCCGACGGGTCCAAGGCCGAGGCCCCTTCGCTGTCCGCCGCCATGGAGACGAGCACGGGCGGCACGCAACCGCCGGCCGGACGACCGGAGAAGGCGCGGTCGAACCCGTCGGCGATCTGCCCGCCCCGCAGTGACAGCGGCTCGGGGACGGCGGCGGCCTGGTACAGCCGGCTGTCGGTGCGCTGGAAGGCGGAGACGGCGTCGGCGAAGTACAGGTCGTTGATCGCCACGGAGCGGGTCCACCGGCCGCCGAACCGGGCCGGCAGGACGCAGACCTCCATGGCGGTACGGGTGCCCGTGTCCGGACCGGGACGTTTCCGTACGCCGGCAGCCGCACGCCCCGGACAGGCGGCGGGCCCCCTTCTGACGTCGGTGACGGGGACGGCCGCGGGGTGGCGCCGGGGTACGGGCGAGGGCCGTACGTCACTGTCGCCGTCACCGCCGAACAGCGCGGCACCGCGCTCCGCCGGCAGCGGCACCGAATCTCCCCCGCCGATCGTCACCCCGAGCGCCCGCTCCGCGTCGGTGACGTCCCGCGCGTGTACCGCCCGTCCCGGCTCCAGCCGGCCGACCCCGAGGACGGCGGGGAGGTGCAGGAGCACACCTCGGGTGGCGAGGGGCCCGAGCGCCGACGCCGCCCGAAGCGGGCGCCCGCGCTGCCTGCGACGTCGGTGGCCGCCCGGCCGTCGTGGAGGCGCCCCCGGCAGACGACGTGACACAGGCCGTCGAGGTGCGTGACGCCCCGCCCCGGCAGTCGGCGCCCACGAAGTCCCTGTGCACGGGGGGCTCGGGTCACGCCACGCCGGACCGCACGCCGGACGTAGCCCGCCGCACACGGTCCGTGATCGGCCGCCCCGGCGTACCCAGGGCGCGGGCCGCCTCGACGAACGCGTCGGACTCCCGCCGCGAGACGGCGGGCGCCCCGCGCGGACCGGCCCCGATGTGTCCCCCGCGGCCGGGGCGACCATGGATGCACAGCACGCCCGCCGATGTTGCACGAGCCCGCGCACCGGGCGGGAGGGAAGATGAGGGATGGGCACGACGGACTCCTCCCGAGCGGTCACCGGCCGGTCCGCGGCCGTTCCCGCCGCGCCGCCCAGCGGTCTGCTGGATCTGCTCAGCGTCGCCGCGGTGGTGCTGAACGCGGAGGGCCGGGTCGTCCTGTGGAGCCCGAAGGCCGAGGAGCTGTTCGGCCACAGCGCGGCGGAGGCCCTGGGCGGTACGCGGCCCAGCTGATGGCCGACGAGGAGCACTGGGACGAGGTCATGGGGCTGTTCGCACACGTCATGGAAACCGGCCAGGACTGGGCCGGAGTCGTCCCGGTCCGGCACAAGGACGGCTCGCGCGATCCGCGGCCACGGTCTGGAGGAGACCTGCGAACGCATCCTGGAGACGCTGCGGCCGCCCGGCGGCGAGGGCGACGTCGCCCTGCTCATCGCCAGGGCCCGGCCCCTGCTCCCGGCGGGCCCGGCGGGTCCCGGGCGGCCTCCCGCTCCCTGACCGCGGGCCGGCCGGCGGTCTCGGGGACAATCGTCGCCATGGACGACCGCATGAGCGATGCCGAGCACCGGCTGACCAGGCTTGAGCGGCTGCTGGCGGACGGCGGGCGTGACGTGGTGCCCGCGTGGCGCAGGGCCACGCAGGGCGAGCCGCGGTGGGCCGTGACCGCGGTGATCCTGGTGGCCGTGGGGCTCCAGCTGGCGCTGCCGCACCGGCTCGCCCTCCAGCCGTACTGGGCCCTGCCGGCCCTGGAACTGGCGCTGCTGGCGGGCCTGGTCGCCGGCAACCCGCGGCGGGTGGAGCCCCGCACCCGGTGGCTGCGGGTCCTGGGCCTGGTGCTGATGTGCGTGATCAGTCTCGCCAACGGCTGGGCGGCGGTCCGGCTGGTGGCCGGCCTGGTGAACGGCACCGAGGGCGAGGAGGCCGGACCGCTGCTGCTGACCGGCGGCGGCATCTGGCTGACGAACGTGATCGTGTTCGCCCTGTGGTACTGGGAGTGGGACCGGGGCGGACCGATGGCCCGGGTCCGGGGCCACCACCAGTACGCGGACTTCCTGTTCGTGCAGATGCAGAGCCCCGAGACCGCCCCGCCCGACTGGGAGCCCGCCTTCCTGGACTACCTGTACCTGTCCTTCACCAACTCCACGGCCTTCAGCCCGACCGACGTGATGCCGCTGTCGCGCTGGGCCAAGATGCTGATGATGCTGCAGTCCTCCGTCTCCCTGGTGACGGTCGTGCTGGTGGTGGCACGGGCCGTGAACATCCTGCACTGACGGCCCGGGCTGCCCTAGGTTCGGCGGTATGAACGAAGACTCCCTGCGCCGGGTCACCGTCGAGCGCACCGCCACCGGACACTTCACCGCGACGAACGCGCGCGGCGGCACGATCGGCTTCGGTACCGCCGACGGCACCGAGTTCACACCGGTGGAGCTCCTGCTCGCCGCGATCGGCGGCTGCACCGCGGCCGACGTCGACGTCGCCACCGGTCGGCACGCCGAACCGGCCGCCTTCACCGTCACCGTCAGCGGTCAGAAGGTCACCGACGAGGGCGGCAACCGGATGACCGACCTCGCGGTCTCCTTCTCCGTCAGCTTCCCGGACGGCCCGTCGGGCGACCGGGCCCGCGCCATCCTGCCCCGCGCCGTCGCCGTCTCGCACGACCGGCTGTGCACGGTCAGCCGCACCATCGAGGCCGGGACACCCGTCGCCGTCTCGGTCGAGGACGACTGAGCCGGCGACGGCCCGTCGCTCCCGGGGCGGCCGCCGGGCCGCCGGGCCGCCGTGATTGGGTGGGGAGGTGAACGGATTCCCTTCCTCCGGCCGGACCGCTCGATGAGCACCGTCGGCGACTTCCCGCTCGGCGCCTCCACCACGCTCGCCGAACTCGCCCGTGATCCGCACCCGCGTCTGGCCCGGCTGCGCGCCGGTGAACCGGTGTCCTGGCTGCCCGAGTTGAACGGCTGGCTGGTCACCCGCCGCGACCTCGCGGTGGACGTGATGCGGGACTCCGCCACCTTCACCGTGGACGACCCGCGCTTCTCCACCGCCCAGGTCGTCGGCCCGAGCATGCTCTCCCTCGACGGTGCCGCGCACGCCCGCCACCGCGAGCCGTTCGCCGCTCCCTTCCGGCCCCGCGCCGTGCACGACGGCTTCGCCGCGTTCATCGAGCGGGAGACGGACCGGCTCATCACGGAACTGGAACCGTCCGGAGCCGCCGAACTGCGCCGTACCTTCGCCGGACCGCTCGCCGTCGCCGTGGTGACCGAGGCGCTCGGCCTGGCCGGTGCGACCACGGACACGGTGCTGGCCTGGTACGACGCGATCGTACGGGCCGTCTCGGACATCACCGAGGGGCTGGAGGCGGGTCCGGCCGGTGCCGCCGCCTACACGGAGCTGCGGGCCGCCGTGGAGGCCACGATCGCCGACCGGCACGCGTCCTCGCTCCTCGTCTCCGCCGCCGGCCGGCTGACACCGCCCGAAGTGGCCTCCAACGCGGCGGTCATGATGTTCGGGGGCATCGAGACCACCGAGGCGATGATCACCAACGCGCTGCTCCACCTGCTCGGTGACCCCGCCCAACTCGCCCTGGTCCGGGCCGATCCGGCCCTCCTGGACGGCGCGGTCGAGGAGTCCCTGCGCCTGGAGCCCGGAGCGGCGGTGGTGGACCGCTACGCCACCCGCGACGTGGTCCTCGGGACGGCGGCCGTCCGCCACGGCGACCTGGTCACCGTCTCCCTCACCGGTGCCAACCGCGACCCCGCGGTCTTCCCCGACCCGGACCGGTTCGACGTCCGCCGCGACAACGCCCGCCTCCAACTGGGCTTCGCCCACGGCCCGCACCACTGCATCGCCGCGCACCTCGCCCGCCTGGAGACCCGGATCGCCCTCCATCGCCTGCTCGACCGCCTGCCGGAGCTGCGCCTGGACCTGGAACGGCCCGCCGCACCGCACGGGTTGGTGTTCCGCAAGCCGCCGAGCCTGCACGTGCGCTGGTGACGGTCCGGCCCGGCACGCCGGACCTTCGCGACACGCCCCAGTACACCGCCTCGATGATCCGGAGGACCTGCTCCTCGGTCGGATGCCGCGGGGCGTTCTCGATGACCGCGTCCGCCACGGCGCCCGCGGCGACGGGACGCAACAGGTGCGGGCGGACGCCGAGTTCACGCAGCGGCTGCTTGACGCCGAGCGCACCGGAGATCTCGCCGACGGCGTCCACCGCGGCGCGGGCCCAGTCGCCGTCGGCGGGCGGATCCAGGCGCAGGGCGCGGGCGGTCTGTTCGTACGCGTCCGTCGCGGCCGGTGCGCCGACCTCCAGGACCTCCTCCAGGACGGCGGCCGGCGCGACCCCGTGCGGGGTGCCGGTGTGCGCGGTCGGCGCGTGGCCGATGCCGTGCACGAGGCCCAGCCCGGAGACGGTCAGCGCCTGGCCCGCCAGGTGGGCGCCGACCATCAGCCGGGCCGGCGCCTGCAGGTCCGAGCCGTCGGCGTGGGCGCGGGGCAGCCAGCGGCCGATCACGGTCACCGCCTGGGTCGCGTACGCCTGCGACACCGGGTTGGCGACATGGCACGTTCTGGACGCAGGTCTTCGACGCCCTCCACATGGGCGACAACGCGGTGGCGGCACTGCTCGTCTACTCGTTCACCGCGGTCGCCGGTGTCACCGCCGGCTGTCTGGTCGTGGACCGCATCGGCCGCCGCGGGCTGCTGATCCCGCCGTCGTGGATCACCGCCGCCTGTCAAGCGCTGGTCGCGGTGTGGCCGCACTCGACGCCCGTCGTCGTGGCGGCTTCCTCTTCTTCATCTTCCTCAACGCCGCCTCCAGCGCGCTCACCGCGGTCCACCCGCTGGAGGTGTTCCCCATCTCGCTGCGTGCCACCGGCGCCGGCTTCGCCACCGCGATGAGCCGGGTCGGCGCGGCCGTCGTCACCTTCCTGCCGCCGATGGGCCTCGACCGCTTCGGCGTGGAGTTCGTGCTGCTCGTCGGTGCGGGGGTGCTCGCGGTCGGCGGTCCGGTCTCCCAGGTCCTCGCCCCGGAGACCACCGACCTTGACCTCGCGAAGGCGGCCCGCACCGCACGCGGCCCGGTGAACGGCTGAGGCCTTCCGACGCCGGGGAAGGCCCCGCGGGCGGTCACCCGCGGGGCCTGTGCGATGTCCTGGCGGCAGGCAGGTGACGCATCGGGCACGCATGGCCTGCGGATCCGGTACGGCGCCGCACCTCCCGCCCCGACGTAGCGTGAGCCCGTCACCGCAGGGCCGTCCGCAGCACCGGGAGGGCGGGATCGTCTTCCAGAACGGCACCCTCACGGCCACCGAGGGCGCCCTGCTGCTCACCGCGGAGACCTGTGGCGACAGTCCCGCCTGCCGTGCGACCCCCCTAGTCGAGCTGGCCCGGCGTCGGTGCCGGGGTCCTGCCGGACAGGACGTCCTTGAGACGCTGGGCGCCGCTCTGCACGGCGAGCGCGGTGCTGTCGTGGTCGACGCCGGACAGGCCGCCGTTGGTGACCGCGGCGCCGGAGGCGCCGATGCGCAGCACCGCCACGTCCGTGGTGTAGGTGGCGGACTGGCCGTTGGCGTCACCCTGGACGGTCACCGTCACGGCCTCGCGCGCGTCGCCCGACGTCGGCACCTTCGCCGAGACGACCTGCACGGTCCGCTTGCCGCCGTCCTTGCCGGTGGCCGTGAACTGGTCGCACTTCTGCGGCAGGCTCTTCAGCCAGGCCAGGGTGGCGTCCAGGTTCGCCGAGCCGTAGTCGCCGACCTGGTACAGCATCCGGGAGTCCTCGGAGGTGAACCCGCGCAGTCCGGAGGCTCCGGAGGCGCGGCCCAGGAGACTGTCGGAGTAGAGCCCGTCGAGGAGGCGCTGGCAGTCGGCGGCGTCGGACTTGGCGGTGAGGAAGCCGGCCACGTCGACCTTGCCGACCAGCATCGAGTTGCGCCAGGTCGCCGCGTCGGTGGCCGGCTGCCAGTTGTCCTCGATGTCGGCCGACGTGATCAGCGCGGCCTGCGCGCCGGCCCCGGTGAGGGCGGGGGTGGCCGACGGGTACGCGGGGGAGCGCTCGCCGGCCGGCGAGACCGCCACGGCACCGGGGCCGCCGCTCTCGTCCGCACAGGCCGCCGTGGCGAGCAGGATCCCCGCCGCCAGGGCCGCGGCGAGAACACGCACGGGTCGGAACGGACGGATCATCGCGACTGCCTCCTCGGGAACGCGGTACGTCACTCCACGGGGCAGCGGTGCTGCGTCACTCCACGGGCGACGGCGGTACGTGCCTCCACGCCACCATCCGGCACGGCCGCCGACCACCCGCGCGTGTCATCCGGGTGAGCGTCATGATCCGGGCACGGTGATCCGCACCCGCCGGCTGCCGCAGCGCGGGCACACCGCGTCGGTGAGCGGCGACCGCACGGCCCGCCCGGCCTCGTCGACGTACTCCTGGGTGGTCTGCAGGTCCGGATCGGCGATCGGGTCGGTGAAGAACACCGCCTGGAAGGTCGCCTCCCAGACCTCGCCGCACCGCCCGCAGACGAACGCGAAGGTCTCGGGCACCGCGCCGGGCACGGGCCCGGGACCCGGGGGCTGGCTCATCGCATCCGGCTCCTGTCACTCGGCCTGCGTCTCCAGCGGACAGCCCCGGTCGCCCCGGGGCAAGCCGGGGCCGGTGTCCCAGGCGTGGACGCCCCCTTGACGGCACGCGGAGGCCGATCGACACTCCAGGTGGGAATCCTAGTGAAGAGGTAGGGAAAGATGGGCCGGCCGCGCACGCTCACCGGCGCAGAGCGCCGAGAGAGCCGTACGCCCTGCCCCGTCCCGTCGCTCACCCCTCGTCTGCTCACCTCCCGTCTGCACATCGACCTGCAGCGCGTGTGCAGCGCCATCAGCCGCACCGGCTGAGCACCCGCCGCCGGCCCGCAGCAGCCCTGCGGCCGAGCGCCGCCGCCGGCCGTACCCGCCGGGCACCCCCCTCCGACGACCGCTTCCGTCGCGCGGACGTCCGCGCGCCCGCACCCCCCGGGGAGACGCATGTCCATCACTCCGCTCGCCGCCCTCCCGTACGTCCGCACCGGCCCCGCCTTCCGCGGTCGCATCGGCCGGGACGCGCGCAGCGGGCACTACGCCGTGCCGCGCCGCTACCGGCTCCATCTCGCCACCGCCTGTCCCGACGGCCTCCGCATCGCCGTCGGTCACAGCCTCCTCGCCCTCGACGACTGTTGTCCGGTCACCTTCCTGCCCGCCGTCCCGGACTGTCCCGACGGCAGTCACACGGCACTGCGCCCGCTGTACGAGGCGAGCGCCCACCGCTACTCGGGACCGGCCCTCGCGCCGGTCCTCAGCGACGACTGGTCCGGCCGGATCGTCTCCACCCACAGCCGGGACATCCTGCGTGACCTGGACCGCCACTTCGGCGACGGCGTCGTCCGCCTGTACCCCTGCGGTGCGGAGGCCGAGATCGAGGAGGCCGAGCGGCTGTGCGCCGACGACATCGAGCAGGCGGCACAGCATGCCGGCCGGGAGGGCGGAGACCCGCAGGCGCTGGAGGTGCTGCTCGCCGCCCTGGACGGGCTGGAACGCCGGCTGGCCGGTTCCGAGTTCCTCGTCGGCGGACGACTCACGGCCGCGGACGTCGAGTTGTGGGTGACCCTGGTCCAACTCGACACCGTGCACCGCAACCACCTGGACGCCGCCGCCGTGCACGCCATCGCCGGTCATCCGGTCCTGTGGGCCTACGCCCGCCGGCTGGCCGCCCGCCCGGCCTTCGGCGCCCACCTCGACCTCGACGGCATCGCCCGCCGCCACCACGGCCGTTGCCAAGGCCTGGAAGCCGCCGGCGCGGCTGTCCAGATCCTGGACTGGGCCGGCCACGCGGCGGAGGCTCCCGGCGCTCCGCGCAGGTGAGAGGGGCCCGAGCTGTTTCGCCAGTCGGACAGGCGTTGACATTCGTTCGGGCAACTGCCTTACTTGCGGGACAGAACGGTCAAGAGCGTCAGCATCGAGCCCTGGCTTGCTGACCGGCAACCCTCGCATCGCGGTGGGGTGCCCCAGGTGACGACCGGACCGGATGACGACGTTCGGTAAGCGCGAGGCCCCCAGGGGCCGCCACGACAGCGACAGGTGACGGGACATGTACGCAGCTTCCAGGTCGGCCGAAGGCCGCGCCCAGGGCTGCGTACAGCCGTATCCGAGCCCGCTGGTCGCCGACCGCGCCGTCGATCTGCTCCGTGTCAACAGCGCCCTGTGTAGCGCGTGTACCGCACCGGGCCGCGCCCGCTGTCGGATCTGACCAGGCCTTTCCGCCTCACCCGCAGCAGGTCTCGCGCAGCCTCGCGTCCCCGCGTCCTCGACGAAGCACCGGCCGCCCCGGTGCGAAGCCGTCCGCCCCATCCCGTGTCCCGCGCGCCCCCGCGTACCCGTGCCGTGTCCTGACGCGGCGCGGTGCCGCGGCCCCGGCCGTGTGATCCGGGGTGTCCGACTCCGCCGGAGCCCGTCATGAGTGAACCCCCAGGCGCCCTGTCCGTGGCCGAGGCGCCACCATCCACCGACACACCGTCAAAACCTCCGCGGGATCAGCGGGTTCGGCCACTGCGCCGACCCGGACGATGGCTCGCCACCGCCGTCGCCCTGGTACTCGTCGCGCAGTTCGCCCACGGACTGGCCACCAACCCCTTCTACCAGTGGGACCGCTTCCGTTACTGGTTCCTGCGCCCCACCGTCCTCGACGGGCTCGTCGTCACCCTCGAAGTCGCCGCGCTCAGCGCCGTACTGGGCCTGCTCGGCGGGGTCGTGCTGGCGCTGGCCCGGCTCTCCGGCAGCCCCGTGCTGCGGGCGGTGAGCTGGACCTACACCTGGCTGTTCCGCTCGGTGCCGCTGATCGTCCTGCTGATCTTCCTCTACAACTTCTCCGCCCTCTACCAGACGCTGAGCCTGGGCGTTCCCTTCGGCCCTTCCTTCGTCTCCTTCGACGAGTCCGAGCTCGCCACCGACATGGCCATCGCCGTGATCGGCCTCAGCCTCAACGAGGCCGCCTACGCGGCCGAGGTGGTGCGCGGCGGCATCCTCTCCGTAGACCAGGGCCAGCACGAGGCGGCCGCCGCCCTCGGCCTGCCCAAGGGCTACCAGTTCACCCGGATCGTCTTCCCGCAGGCCCTGCGCTCCATCGTGCCGAACTACGTCAACCAGCTCATCGGCCTGATCAAGAGCACGTCCCTGGTGTTCTACGTCTCGCTGCTCGACCTCTTCGGCTCGGTGCAGTCCATGGGCAGCACCTACCCCGGCGACATCGTGCCGCTGCTGCTCGTCGCCACCGTCTGGTACCTGATCCTGACCAGCGCCGTCTCCGTCGTCCAGTACTACGTCGAGCGGTACTTCGCCCGCGGCGCCACCCGCACCCTGCCGCCGACCCCCCTGCACAGACTCCGCACCGGCCTGGCCGGCCTGCGGGAACGGATACGCCGGGAGGCCGCCGTATGACCACCGCACCGGACACGGCACCGGAGACCGCCCCGGCCGCCCTGGAGATCCACGACGTCCACAAGTCGTACGGCGCCCACCGCGTCCTCGACGGCATCGACCTGACCGTCCGCCCCGGCGAGGTCACCGTCGTCCTCGGTCCGTCCGGCTCCGGCAAGTCCACGCTGCTGCGCGTCGTCAACCACCTGGAGAAGCCCGAGACCGGCTACGTCAGCGTCGGCGGCGAGCTGATCGGGGTCAAGCGCCACGGCGACGGTCTCAAGGAGCTGAGCGAACGCGCCATCCTGGCCCAGCGCAGCCGGATCGGCTTCGTCTTCCAGAACTTCAACCTGTTCCCGCACCTGACGGTCCTCGACAACGTCGCGGCCGCTCCCGTCGCCACCGGGAAGCTGACCAGGCCGCAGGCCCAGCAGCTGGCCAAGGAACTCCTCGAACGGGTCGGCCTCGGCGAGCGCGTCGGCGCCTATCCCCGCCAGCTGTCGGGCGGCCAGCAGCAGCGCGTCGCCATCGCCCGCGCCCTCGCGCTGCGCCCCGGGATCATCCTCTTCGACGAACCGACCTCGGCGCTCGACCCCGAACTCGTCGGCGAAGTCCTCTCCGTCATCAAGGATCTGGCCTCCGGCGGCACCACCCTCGTGATCGTCACCCACGAGATCGGCTTCGCCCGCGAGGTCGCCGACCGGATCGTCTTCATCGACGGCGGAAAGATCGTCGAACAGGGCCCACCCGCCGAGGTCCTCGACCGTCCGCGGCACGAACGGACCCGGGACTTCCTGCGCAAGGTCCTCTGAACCAGCCCCTTTCCGCCTTCGCTTCACCTCTCGACTCTCCCTCCGGCCCGAACACGAAGGACAGCCATGCCCACGCTCCTCTCCCGACGCAGCCTGATCCGCGGCCTCACCACGGCGACCGCCGTCGCGACCCTCGCCACCGGGCTCGCCGCCTGCGGGGGCGACAGCGACGCGGCCACCACGACCGGCAGCGCCAAGAGCGGCGAGGTCGTCATCGGGCAGGTCTCCAACGGCGCCGCCCAGCAGACCACCGTCAAGGTCTCCGAGGTCAAGTCCATCAGCGCCGAACTGCCCGCCGCCGTCCGCAAGAGCGGCAGGCTCGTCATCGGCGAGGGCGCCCTGCCCGCCGGATTCCCGCCGCTCGCCTACGTGGGCGGCGACCAGAAGACCCTCACCGGTTCCGAACCCGACCTGGGCCGCCTGGTGGCCGCGGTGTTCGGCCTCACCCCCGAGGTGAAGAACTTCACCTGGGAGAACATGTTCGTCGGCATCGACAGCGGCAAGGTCGACGTGGCCCTCTCCAACATCACCGACACCGAGGAGCGGAAGAAGAAGTACGAGTTCGCCTCCTACCGCCAGGACAACCTCGCCTTCACCGTCCCGAAGAAGAGCACCTGGAACTTCGCCGGGAACTACCAGAACCTCGCCGGCAAGACCGTCTCCGTCAGTGCCGGAACCAACCAGGAGAAGATCCTCCTGGAGTGGAAGGCCAAGCTGGCCAAGGAGGGCAAGAATCTGACGGTCAAGTACTACCAGGACAGCAACAGCGTCTACCTGGCCCTCGCCGGCGGCAAGATCGACGCCTACCTCGGGCCCAACCCCGGCATCGCGTACCACAACAGGCAGACCGCGAACACGCCCGACGCCACCCGCACCGCGGGTACCTACTCCGGCGCGGGCGCCGGCCTCCAGGGCCTGATCGCCGCCACCGCGAAGAAGGACAGCGGCCTCGCCGAGCCGCTCGCCGACGCCGTCAACTACCTGATCGACAACGGTCAGTACGCCCAGTGGCTCAAGGCCTACAACCTCTCCGACGAAGCCGTCGCCAAGTCCGAGGTCAACCCGCCCGGACTGCCCCTCGACAACTCCTGATCCACCGTCAAGAGGTCATCCGGCGAGCAGAGAAGGGACCCCGCCCCGTGATACTCCAGACCGGCTCCCACGGCGGCGTGGCCCCGCTCGGCACGGCCGTCCGGCCGGCCCTCGCCGGCCCGCACCCCCACCTCGTGGAGCAGGTCGGCCGGGCCGCCCGTCACCCCGACGACGTGTACGGCTACGCCGCCCCCGCGGACGGTCGTGAGGATCAAGCCGGTCGAGGAGGCGCCGCCCGGCTGGGCGGTGGCCGGCGGCGGGACCGGCGTGCAGTTCGTCGGCACGGCGCTGCGGCCGGGCCCGCCCCCGAGGCGGTCCGGGTCGGGCCGGACGACGTGCCCGAGATGCTGGACCTGGTCGCCCGCACCGAGCCCGGCCCGTTCCGTGAGCGGACCTCGAGAGGGGCGCCTGTCCCGCGATCCGGCTGTACGAGTCGACCGGCCTCACCGAGCGGCTGCGCACCCGCACCCTGCTGGTGCGCAGCCCGGGAACAACCACGGAAACCGGTCTGTTGTGAGCTACGGCGAGATGTACGCGGAGCAGGCCGGGAGGTGCGGGGCGTGACACGTGTCCCCAGTCCCAGCCGCCGTACCGTCCTGTACTCCCGGCCGCACATCGACCTGGCGCGCGTGGCCGGCGCGCTCTGTTGTTCCTGACCAGTCGTCCCCGCCGCGCCCCCCTGGCACTTGGCGCGCCCACGTACGGACCCCTCAGGAAGGCATCCCTGTGTCCTCATCTCCCGCTTCACCCCCCGCTTCCCACCTGCACCTGGCCGTCGCCCTGGACGGCACCGGCTGGCACCCCGCGTCCTGGCGCGAGCCGTCCGCCCGCCCCCGGGGCCTGTTCACCGCCGGCTACTGGGCCGATCTGGTCGCCGAGGCCGAGCGCGGTCTCCTCGACTTCGTCACCATCGAGGACGGCCTCGGCCTGCAGTCCTCGCACTACGGCGAGCTCGACGGCCGCACCGACCAGGTCCGCGGCCGCCTGGACGCCGTGCTGATCGCGTCCCGGATCGCGCCGCTCTCCCACCACATCGGCCTGGTGCCGACGGTGATCGCCACCCACACCGAGCCGTTCCACATCTCCAAGGCGATCGCCACCCTCGACTACGTCAGCACCGGCCGTGCCGGTCTGCGGGTGCAGATCTCCGCCCGCCCGCACGAGGCGGACCACTTCGGACGCCGTACCTTCCCGCCGATCGACCTCGCACAACTGCGGTCACCGGCCGGGCAGCAGCGGCTCGCCGAGCACTTCGACGAGGCCGCCGACTACGTCGAGGCGGTGCGCCGGCTCTGGGACAGCTGGGAGGACGACGCCGAGATCCGGGACACCGCCACCGGCCGCTTCATCGACCGCGACAAGCTGCACTACATCGACTTCGAGGGCCGGCAGTTCAGCGTCAAGGGCCCCTCCATCACGCCGCGCCCGCCGCAGGGCCAGCCGCTCGTCACCGCCCTCGGCCACCAGACCGTGCCCTACCGGCTGATCGCCCGCCAGGCCGACGTCGGCTACGTCACCCCGAAGGACGGCGCCGACGCCCGCGCGGTCGTCGCCGAGATCCGCGCCGAGCAGGAAGCCGCCGGACGGGCCGGCGAGACCGTGCACGTCTTCGGTGACCTCGTGGTCCTCCTCGACGACGACCGGGCCGCCGCCGACGCCCGCAAGGAGCGCCTCGACGCCCTCGACGGCGGCGAACTCGCCAGCGACGCCCGCGTCTTCACCGGTACCGCGGCCGAACTCGCCGACCTGCTGGAGGAGTTCGCCGCCGAAGGTCTAGCCGGGTTCCGGCTCCGGCCCGCCGTACTCGGCCACGACCTGCCGCGCATCACGGCGGACCTGGTCCCCGAACTCCAGCGCCGCGGCCGGTTCCGCACCGCCTACGAGGCGGACACCCTGCGCGGTCTGCTCGGGCTCGCCCGCCCCGCCAACCGCTACGCCGCCGTCTGAGCCGGAAGGACCGCACCCGACATGAGCAAGCCGCTGAAGCAGATCCACCTGGCCGCGCACTTCCCCGGCGTCAACAACACCACCGTGTGGAGCGACCCGGCCGCCGGCAGCCACATCGAGTTCAGCTCCTTCGCGCACTTCGCGAGGACCGCGGAACGCGCGAGGTTCGACTTCCTGTTCCTCGCCGAGGGCCTGCGCCTGCGCGAACAGGGCGGCAAGATATACGACCTGGACGTGGTGGGCCGCCCCGACACCTTCACGGTGCTGGCCGCGCTGGCCGCCGTCACCGAGCACCTCGGCCTGACCGGCACCATCAACTCCACCTTCAACGAGCCCTACGAGGTGGCCCGTCAGTTCGCCAGCCTCGACCACCTCTCCGGCGGCCGGGCCGCCTGGAACGTGGTCACCTCCTGGGACGCCTTCACCGGGGAGAACTTCCGGCGCGGCGGCTTCCTGCCGCAGGACGAGCGCTACTCCCGCGCCAAGGAGTTCCTCGCCACCGCGGGTGAGCTCTTCGACTCCTGGCACGGCGACGAGATCGTCGCCGACCAGGCGACCGGTACCTTCCTGAGCGATGCCAGGGCCGGGTCCTTCGTGCACCAGGGCCCGCAGTTCGACATCCACGGACAGTTCAACGTGCCGCGGTCCCCGCAGGGCCGCCCGGTGGTCTTCCAGGCCGGCGAGTCCGACGAAGGCCGCGAGTTCGCCGCCTCCAGCGCCGACGCCATCTTCAGCCGGTACGCCACCCTCGACGCCGGTCAGGCCTTCTACACCGACGTGAAGTCCCGGCTCGCCAAGTACGGCCGCCGTCCCGAGGACCTGCTGATCCTGCCCGCCGCCAGCTTCGTCCTCGGCGACACCGACGAGGAGGCCGAGGAGATCGCCCACCAGGTGCGCCGCCGGCAGGTCAGCGGGGCCACCGCCCTCAAGCACCTGGAGTTCGTCTGGAACCGGGACCTGTCGTCGTACGACCCGGAGGGGCCGCTGCCGGACGTGGACCCGCTGGTCAGCGAGGAGCACATCTCCCGGGGCCGGGCCCAGGTCCGGATGTACCGCGACCCGGTCGCCGTCGCCCGCGAGTGGCGGGAGCTCGCCGAGGCCAACAAGTGGTCCATCCGCGACCTCGTGATCAACACCGGCAACCGGCAGACCTTCGTCGGCTCCCCGGCCACCGTCGCCCGCACGATCAACGACTTCGTGCAGGCCGACGTCTCCGACGGCTTCATCCTGGTCCCGCACATCACCCCCGGCGGCCTCGACACCTTCGCCGACACGGTCGTCCCGCTCCTCCAGGAGCAGGGCGTCTTCCGCACCGAGTA
Source organism: Streptomyces sp. NPDC059224 (assembly GCF_042754285.1). Taxonomy (NCBI): domain Bacteria; kingdom Bacillati; phylum Actinomycetota; class Actinomycetes; order Kitasatosporales; family Streptomycetaceae; genus Streptomyces; species Streptomyces sp. NPDC059224. The sequence continues at coordinate 27,859 of NZ_JBHZAN010000035.1, read as the reverse complement.
CGAGGGCACCACCCTGCGCGACCACCTCGGCCTCGCCCACCCGGACGAGCCCCGGGGCGAGCGGGCGGCCTCGTGAGATTCCTGGCGATCACCCTGATCGTGCACCGCCCGGACCCGGTCACGGGCAGACGGAAGTCCACCCACGAGCGGTTCCGGGAGGTCCTCGGCAACGCGGTACTGGCCGAGGAGCTGGGCTTCGACGGCTTCGGGGTGGGGGAGCGGCACGAGCGGCCCTTCATCTCCTCCTCGCCCACCGTGGTGCTCAGCCACGTCGCCGCGCTCACCCGGCGCATCCGCCTGTTCACCGCCGTCACCACGCTCAGCCTGCTGGACCCGGTCCGGGCCTACGAGGACTACGCGACCCTCGACCATCTCTCCGAGGGCCGCCTCGACCTGATCATCGGCAAGGGCAACGGCACCGCACAGCGCGAGCTGTTCCATGTCACGCCCGAGGACCAGTGGGACCGCAACGCCGAGAGCTACGAGGTGTTCCGGCAGCTGTGGCGCCGGGACAAGGTGACCGCGAAGACCCGGTTCCGGCCGGAACTGACCGACGCCGAGGTCTGGCCGCGTCCCTACCAGCGGCCGGTCCGGGTCTGGCACGGCAGCGCCACCAGCAGGGAGTCCGTCGACCTCGCCGCCCGCTACGGCGACCCGCTGTTCTCCGCGAACGTCACCAACCCCATCGAACCCTACGCCGAGTTGGTCCGGTACTACCGGGAACGCTGGGAGCACTACGGCCACGACCCCGCGGACATCGCGGTCGGCGCGGGTTCGGCGGGCCTCCTGGTGGCGCCCACCACACAGCAGGCGCTGGCCGCCTACCGCCCGGTGTTCGAGGCGAACCTGGCCTTCTTCCGCAGGGCCGGACTGCCCGTCGTCTTCGAGACCCTGGAGGACTTCGTCGAGCGCAGCTCCGCGCTGATCGGCAGCCCGCAGCAGGTCATCGACAAAGTGCACCGCTACCACGAGCAGTTCGGGCACACCGTCCTGCATCTGCACGCCGACGCGGGCGGGCTGACGGACACGCGGCACCGCGACTCGCTGGAGCTGTTCCAGTCGGCGGTGGCCCCGGTGCTGCGCAAGGACATCCCCGACCCGCCGTTCCCGTGGGCACCCGTGCACCCGGCCGCCGAGGAGCCCGCCCATGTCTGACATCCCGCTCGGCGTCCTCGACCTGGTGCCGGTACCGAGCGGTGCCACCGCCGCGGACGCCCTGCGCAACTCCGCCGAACTCGCCCGGCGCACCGAGGAGTTCGGCTACGCCCGCTACTGGTTCGCCGAGCACCACCTCAACCCGGGGGTGGCCGGCACCTCCCCCGCGGTGGTCCTGGCACTGACCGCCGCCGCGACCTCCACCATCCGGCTCGGCTCCGGCGCGGTACAGCTCGGACACCGCACCGCGCTGTCCACGGTCGAGGAGTTCGGCCTCCTGGACGCCGTGTACCCGGGCCGCCTCGACCTGGGCCTGGGCCGCTCCGGCGGCCGCCCGCCCGGCGAGAAGGCGGCGCCGGCGGCGACCCCGGTGGCCGCCGGCCGGGCACCCGACGGTCTGGTCGTCCCGCCCCGCTTCTCCCTCGCCCGTCTCCTCCGCTCCCCCCGGTTCGCCCTCCACCGCAAGCTGCTCCTGCTCCCGAACGCCGAGTCCCAGGACTACGCCGAACAGATCGACGACATCCTCGCGCTGCTGGCCGGGACCTACCGCACCGAGCACGGCATCGAGGCGCACATCGTCCCGGGGGAGGGTGCCGAGGTCGAGGTGTGGATCCTGGGGAGCAGCGGTGGTGAGAGCGCACGGGTCGCGGGCGAGCGGGGCCTGCGGTTCGCCGCCAACTACCACGTCAGCCCGTCCACGGTCCTGGAGGCGGTGGACGGATACCGGTCCGGCTTCCAGCCCTCGGGCGTCCTCGACAAGCCCTACGTCAGCGTCTCCGCCGACGTCGTGGTCGCCGAGGACGACGCCACAGCCCGTGAACTCGCCGCCGGCTACGGCGCCTGGGTCCGCAGCATCCGCACCGCCGAGGGGGCCATCCCCTTCCCCACCCCCGAGGAGGCCCGGGCCCACGTCTGGACGGACGAGGACCGGGCACTGGTCCAGGACCGCCTCGACACCCAGTTCGTGGGCAGTCCGCGGCACGTCGCCGACCGCCTGCAGCAGCTCCAGGAGGCCACCGGCGCCGACGAGCTCCTCATCACGACGATCACCCACGACCAGGCCGACCGGGTCCGCTCCTACGAACTGCTCGCGCGGGAGTGGGCCCGGCGCTGACGGCACACAGGCAGGACTGCGAGACGTCTCCCTCCCCCGAAGGTGACGTCTCGCAGCCGCTTCCCCCGCGCCGGACTGGTGGTCCGACCTCCGCGTCGCGGTCGTGCCGGTCTACCAGCACATGACCGCTGTCTCCCCCGACCCCCACGTGGAATGGAGACGGACGCGGACGAAATAGCGCCGGCCCTTGACGAGCCGGACCCTGAGCCCGGTGTTGTGCGGGGTGCCCCCGTCGTCGTGGCCGGCGAGGTAGCGCGGTTCCCCGCCGCGCTCCTCGAAGACCACGACGACGCAGTCGCTCTCTCCGAAGGTGCCCACGCGGTACACGCGGGTCTCCAGCGGCGCCACGGTGAAGTCCGCCTGCTCGCCCGGACCGAGCCCGAGCGGCGCCGACCGGAACGGCACCAGCGGGGCCGGGACGTCGGCGGGCGGATACCAGCGGAGCACGAACTCCTTGTCGGCCGGGGACAGCGAACCCGGCGGGTACAGACCGTTGTGGTACTGCTCCGGCTCCAGGATCAGCCCCGGGCCGAACGGGAACTGCATCACGGACTGCGGGTCCCACACCGAACCGTTGGCCTCGGCCGGGTCCAGCTTCCGCAGGACGCTGGCGTCCGTCCGGTCCCGGCTCCAGTGGTTCGGCGGTCCGGCGAGGTCGGCGTAGACCGCCTCGTCGTCCCAGTGGACCCCGGCGAACGGGCTCTGGTGCTCGTGCCGCATCCCGAGGGCGTGCCCGATCTCGTGCAGGGCCGTCCAGCGGCCGCCGGGCTCGGTCAGGTCCCAGCCCAGGTTCATGGTGCGCTCGCCGGCGCCCACCGAGAGCGCGTCCCGGCCGACCTCCGACCAGGAGCCGTCCCCCAGCTGGAAGCCGATCCGCAGCTCGGCCTCGCACCTGTCCGAGACCTCGGCGAACGTCACCCCGATACCGAGGTCCTGCCACTCCCGGAAGCACTCGCGCACCACGTCCAGCTGCTCCCTGGCACCGGCCCACGGCACCCGGCGGGTCTCCCCGGTCCCCGGGACCGGGATCACCGAGGCATCGGTGTCGGCTTCGAGGAAGCAGTAGTGCAGGACGGTGCCGTTGACCCACATCCGCCGCCCGCCGATCAGCGCGCCGAGCCGCTCGGCGGCCAGCCCCGGGGTGAACGCCGGGACCGACTGCCGCGGGAGCGAGCAGTAGCGTCGGGTCATGCGCCCAGACTGCCGTTCCCCCCGCCCGGCCGCCTGAGTCGGAAGCTACTCAAGTCCCCCTGTATCAGAGCTGAGCAACGCGACTCCTACTCATGTGACGAGCTACGAACAGGACACGCGGACCCTTTGGCCGTCCTGGCCGTTCACCGGCCGGGAGGTCGAACTGGAGCTGGTCAGGCGGTCGCTGGGCATCGGCCGGCAGGGTGTGGTGGTGACCGGACCGGCCGGCGGCGGCAAGACCCGGCTGATCACGGAGGCCGTGCGGGGCACCGACTGCGTCCGCGTGACCGGCACCCCCGAGACCTCCGCCCTCCCCTTCGCGGCGTTCGCGCACCTGCTCCCCGGCGGGCTCTCACTGCCCGGCGCGATCCGGCACCTGTCGGGAGTACGGCTCCTCGTCGTCGACGACGCCCACCTCCTCGACGAGGCCTCGGCCGCCCTCGTCCACCAGCTCGCCGTGCACGGCCGCACCCGGCTCGTGGTCGCCGCCACCGACCCGGCACCCCTGCCCGGCGCGGTCTCCCGGCTGTGGACCGGTGAACTCCTCACCCGTCTCGCCCTGGAGCCGCTGCCGTACGACGAGACGGCCCACCTGCTCGCCGGCGGCGGCCTGGAGCCGCTCACCGTGCGCCGGCTGCACCGGGTGTGCCGGGGCGACCTGCGGCTGCTGCGGGACCTGCTCGGCGCGCTGCGCGAGACCGGCGCGCTGGACCGGGTCGCGGACACCGGCGAGTGGGCCTGGCACGGCCCGCTGCCGCTCACCGCGACCGTACGGGACCGGATCGCCCCCCTCCTTGACCGGCCGGATCCCGGTGAGCGCGACACCCTCGAACGGCTCGCCTTCGCCGAGCCGCTGCCGCCGCACCTCGACGAAGGACTCGACCTCGGCATCCTCGAACGGCTGGAGACCGACGGCCTGATCCATGTCGACGACCGGGGCGCGGTCCGACTCGCCCACCCGCTGCACGGCCCCGCGCTGCGCGCCCGCGCCGGCCGGCTCCGGGCCCGCCGCCTGGCCCGCACCCCGGCCCAGTGCGAGCCCGCCCTGAAGGACGAGCAAGAACAACTAAGCCGATCTGTCGACCAATTGGACGTACGGGAGGTGCCGGCCCCAGTGGGGGAGTGGCTGGCCGCGGGAGGCCTGCCCGTACCGGCCGGGTACGCGGCGGTGCGTGCCCGGTACTCGTGGCTTCGGGGGGAGCTGCGAGAGGCGGCGGCGTGGGCGAGGGAGGGACTGCGGACGGCGCCGGGGGACGCCTCCTGCCGTTTCGAACTCGCCCGTGCCGCCGCCGAGTCGGGAGAAGCTGCCGTAGTGCGCGGGGACGGGGGTCTCGCGCACTACGGCGCGGTCCGGCGGGGGGATCCCGCGGGGGCCGCCGGGCGGCTGGACGGCGTCCTGGCCCGGCATGCGGAGGCCCTGGCGCGGGGCGACGGGCCCGCCCTGGACCGGGCCGCGGAGGGGCTCGCCGAACGGGGTCTGCTGCTGTTCGCAGCCGAGGCCCACGCCCAGGCGGTCCGCGCGCACCGCGACCCGCGGGCGGCCCGGATGTCACGCACCCGCGCCGTCGCCCTCGCCCGTCGCTGCCAGGGCGCCCGCACGCCGGCCCTGTCCGGCCTGGTCCTAGGTGAACTCACCGCCCGGCAGCGGCAGATCGTCACGCTCGCCGCGACCGGTCTGAGCAACCGCCAGATCGCCGAGCGGCTGACCCTGTCCGTACGCACGGTGGGCAATCACCTCTACGGCGCGTACACCCGCCTCGGTGCGAGCGACCGGACGGCACTGCCGTGGCTGATGGAGGAACCCGAGCGGAGATCGGCGTGAACGATCCCGTGCCCCACAGGGGCGCGGGGAACGGCGCGATCAGCCACGACGTCGCCGCACCCGGCCGAACCGCGACCGGCTCGGCTCAGGCCGCCCCGAACGCCGCGAACGCCCACCCCGTCGCCTGATGGACCGCGTCGCCCGGCAGGGCGGCCCGGGCGTCCCGCAGTGCCTCCGCCAACGACAGGCCCGCGCCGAGCCCCTTGTGCAGGGCCAGCATCAGCGGGACCACGGCCGCGTCGTTGACCGGCGCGCTGCTCGCCACCACGCCGGCCGTGCCCAGCGGCAGCAACGCCGTGACCAGGCCGAGGAGTTCGTCGGCGCCGACGGAGGCGAGCCGGGCGGTGTCGCAGCTGGAGAGGATGATCCGGTAGGGGCTGCGGGCGAGGCGCTCGAAGTCGTGGACGATCAGCGGGCCGTCGGCCATGCGCAGCGAGGAGAAGAGCGGGCTGTCGGCGCGGAAGGTGCCGTGCGCCGCGATGTGCGCCAGCGCCGCCCCGTCCAGTTCGCGCAGGACGCGGGGGACGTGGGCCTCCTCGTCTTCGAGGATCCGGGCCGTCGCGTACTGCCCTGCCACCTCGGGCACCTCCGCGCCCCCGGTGGCCAGTCCCGGCCCGCGAACGAGCACATGACGGCCGCCGGGCGGCGGCTCGGTCTCCCGGGCCCGCAGCCAGCTCCCCGCCGACGGCGACACGCTGAGCACCCGCTCCCGCAGCGAGGGCAGCAGGGCCCACGGCACCCGGTGCAGCGCCCCCGGCGGGACGATCACCACCGGTCCCGAGCCGAGCTGGTCCGCCGCCGCGCCCAGCAGCAGTTCCTCCAGGCGCCGCCCGGCCGCCTCCACCACCGCGAGCCGCCGCTCCGCCCCCGGATGCGCGAGCCGCCGCAGTCCGGCCTGGACGTGTTCCGCCTCGGCGACCGCCTCCGCCAGCAGACCGCCCTCGAAGCGCCGTACCCGGCCCCGCCCGCACAACAGGATGTGCACCCGCCCCTCCAGCACGGCCAGTTCGACCAGGCGGGCGTCGCCGAGCCGGTCGAGCAGCCGGGCCGGGTCGAAACGGTCACCCCCGCCGGGGCCGTCACCGTGCATGTGATGGGTGCGGGAGCGGATCTCCCCTTCCAGGCGGCGCTGTTCACGCTCCAGGGCGGGCACCGGGCGGCCCTGCCTGCGGGCGTCCTCCGCGCGGGAGGCGATCTCACGGAACGCGGTGAGCGAGGTGAGCAGGGCCGGGTCGGCGGGCGGCCGGGTCGGGGGAGTGGACAGGACCGTGGCCCGCCAGCGCTCGCTCCACTCCAGGAGCCGCCGCGGGCCGCCGTGCGCCAGGCTCGCCTGCTGGGCCAGCGCGGCCAGCTCCGCGCCCTGCGCGGTGGCCCGGGCCCGCAACTCCGAGGCGCCCAGCGTCATCCGGTGGTCGTCCAGGACGTCCAGGCCCCGCCGGCAGGCCTCCAGCACACCCCGCCGCGAACCCGCCACCCGGGCGCGCAGCGCCTGCGCCGCCCAGCCGGTCATCCGGGCCAGCGGCGGTCCGCCGTGCCTGCTGCGCGCGGCCACCGCCAGGTGCCGTTCCGCGTCCGCGGTCCAGCCCAGCGCCAGCGCGATCCGGCCCGCGAGCAGCGAGGCCTCCGGCGCGGCCGGCGCCCCGAAGGACGCCAGCTGGTCGGCGACCGCCGCCGCCTCCTGCACCAGCCGTCCCGAGGCGGCCCCGCCCGCCACCCGCGCCTCGATCAGCACCAGCCGGGCATGGGTCTCCCACCAGCTGCGCCGCTGCCCCGAGAAGAGCCGGACGGCGACCGCGGCGCGGGCGATGGCGGTCTGCGCGTCCCCCGCCGATCGCGCGGCCCGGGCGGCGGCCAGCAGCAGCTCGGCCTTGCGCGTGGACTGCCCGCCGAGCCGGTCCAGCGCCGCGATGGCCGCGTCCGCCTCGGCCAGCGCCTCGGGCGCCAGCCCGGCCGCCATCAGCACCTCGCAGCGCCGGATGTACAGCATGAACGTCGGAGTTCCCAGCTCGGCGTACCGCTCCTCGGCCTCGGCGAGCAGCCGCAGGGACGCCGGGATGTCGCCCGCCCGGAACGCGGCCAGGCCCCGGCTCTCCACCGCGTCCGCCTTGTCGTGCTCCTGGCCCGTCGTCTCCCACAACAGCTCCGCCGCCGTGAAGTCCGCGTCGGCCCGGTCCACCGCGCCGAGGGCCAGATGCACCGTGGCCCGCAGCGTCAGCGCCCGGGCCGTCCAGATGACGTCGTCGGCCTGCCGCAGCACGGGTATCGCCCGCCGTACGTCCTCCAGGGCTTCCTTGTGCCGGCCCAGCACCCACCACACGTACGCCCTGCGGTACAGCACCCGGGCCCGGGTGTGCCCGCTGCCCCGCGCCACCCCGCGCTCGAACGCGGTCAGCCCCTCCCGGGTGCGCCCCGCGTGCACCAGCGCGACCCCGAGCGTGGCGAGGACGTCCGCCTCCCGCTCCGCCGAGTCCGCGCGCGCCGCGAAGTCCCGGGCGCGCCGCAGATGGTCGAGGGCGACGCCGAGGTCCCCGAAGTCCCGTTGCCAGATGCCGATGACCTGGTGGGCGACGGACGCGTCCAGCGGCGGCGGATCGGACCGCAGGACCCGCTCCGCACGTGCCAGGGCCTCGCCGGGGGCGGCGAACACCATCGGCAGGAGTTCCGCAACCGATTCGCTTCGCGCAGTCACCCCTCGGATGGTAGTGGCCTGGACATACATGCCCCACTGGTTTGGCGCTGTATCAGACGGGCTGCGCGAGACTCTGACTGAAGAACGCCGTTTCTGGGGGAGGACGACAGGCCATGGCACCTCAGCGATTCCACGAGCAGTTCGATCAGATCCAGCGCTCCATGCCGGACGTTCCGCTGGCGATGGGGCCGGACGACTCCGCGGAGTTCCTCTACGAGAAGGGGGTCGTCCTCGCCCGGGACGGAGAGGAGGCCCGAGTCGTCGAGGACACCGTGCGCGCCCACTTCACCGCCACCACCGGCCTGGTAGCCGACCACGTGCGGCGGGCCGGCCCGGAGACCAACCGCACCGGAATCACCCGCATCCAGGTCGGCGACCCGAACCACGGCGACCGGACCGGCGACCGTGCGGTCGGCCACGCGCTGCGCGCGCTGCGGGAGCCGGAGGGCCGCGCCGGACGCCGACTGGTCAGCCGTAACCACGTGGTGTCCACCACCCCGGGCGTCAACGCCTGCAATCCCTGCGAGCCCCTGCCCGCGCTGCTCACCCAGACGCCCAACCCCGGTCCGGTGAGCGGGAGTCACGATCCCCAGACCGCCGTGGGCGTGCTGGTGATCGACACCGGCCTGGTGCACGACTACCGCTCCTACCCGCTGCTCGACCGCGTCCAGGGCGATCCGCAGCTGACCGAGACGGACGCCGACGGCGTCCTCCAGCAGTACGTCGGCCACGGCACGTTCATCGCCGGACTCGTCGCGGCGCTGGCGCCCAACACCGACATCACCGTCACCAACACCCTCAACGACGCGGGCGCCATCCTGGAGTCCGAGTTCGGCGGGAAGCTCTTCGAGGCCGTCGACCGGCACGGCTGGCCCGCGATCATCAGCCTCTCCGCGGGCACCCCGAACGGCAGTACCGCGGGACTGCTCGGCATGGAGGCCTTCATGGAGGCCCTGCGCGAGCAGCCCACCCTGCTCGTAGCCGCCGCGGGCAACAACGCGAGCGCCACCCCGTTCTGGCCCGCCGCCTACGCCGACGTGCCCGGCTACGAGAACTCGGTCCTCTCGGTCGGCGCGCTGCGCAGCGACGGCGAGTACGGCGCCTGTTTCACCAACCACGGCGGCTGGGTCAAGGTCTACGCCCCCGGCGAGCAACTCACCGGCGCCCTTGCCGGGTTCGACGCCCCGGTGCCGTACGTGTACCAGCACACCACCTACGAGGCCTGCCGGTTCGGCTTCACCTACGCCTGCACCTGCCAGTACCCGCGCCACACAGGCGTGTTGACCGACACCGGGGCCACCGGCCCCGGCAAACCGGACCAAGTCATGTTCGAAGGGTTCGCACAGTGGAGCGGAACGTCGTTCGCCACCCCCATCGCCGCCGGCCTCGTCGCCGACCGGATGAACACGGCCAAGGAGCCGGACCCGCGTGCCGCGCGCACCCAACTCCTGGCGGGGATCACGGATTACGCCGAGGTACGCGGGGCGCACGTACCGGCGCTCCGCCCGGCGAGCTGGCAGCCGGTCCCGGTCGTACGGCTGGCTCCTCCGGCCTGAGTTCCGGAACACTCCACTCCACGGCGTACCATGACTTGCCGTACACGAGGGGTGGGACCGTGGACCGAGCAGAGGTCGGCGCGCTGGTCCAGTCCGCCGTCGACGGCGACGCGGCGGCCTGGAAGGCGCTCGTGGAGGGGCTGAGCCCACTGGTGTGGTCCGTGGTGCGCGCGCATCGGCTCTCCGACGCCGACGGGCACGAGGTGTACCAGACCGTGTGGTTCCGCTTCGCCCAGCACCTGGGCCGGATCCGGGAGCCCGACAAGGCGGGCTCCTGGCTGGCCAGCACGGCACGCAACGAGTGCCTGAAGGTGATCCGCGGGCTGACCCGCCTGCTGCCCACCGACGATCCGCAGGTACTGGACCGGGTCAGCGAGGACCGTACGCCGGAACAGTCCCTGATCGACGCGGAGGACCGGGCGGACGAGGCCGAGCGGATCCGTCTGCTGTGGCAGGAGTTCGAGGAACTAGGCGACCGGTGCAGGCAGTTGCTGCGGGTCCTGATGGCCTCGCCGCCGCCCAGCTATGTCGAGGTGTCCGTGGCGCTGGGTATCGCGGTGGGCAGCATCGGCCCGCTGCGCCAGCGCTGTCTGCGCCGGCTGCGGGCCCGGCTCGACGCGAGGGGTGCGGTATGAGCGACGACGGGTTCCCGGTGGAGGAGGACCTCGAGGGCACCGGGTTCGACGCGGACCTCCTGGAGGAGGAGCTGCGCCAGGCGGCCGCCGTCCTCGACCCGCTCCCGGCCGGACTGCTCCAACTGGCCATGGACGCCTACGTGCTGCACGACCTGGACGCCCGGATCGCCGAGCTGACCTTCGACTCCCTGGTCGACGCCATCCCGGTCAGAGGGGCCGAGGCCCCGCCCCGGATGCTGACCTTCCAGGCGGGCGACCTCACCGTGGACATCGAGGTCACCGGCGACGGCCTGCTCGGGCAGGTGCTGCCCCCGCAGTCCGCGCGGATCGAGGTGCTCGGCGGTCCGGGGGCGGCCCGTCCGCTCACGGCCGACGGCATGGGCCGCTTCGCCAGTGACACCGCGCCCGTCGGCCCGTTCGCGCTCCGGCTGCACGCCGGCGGGGACGTGATCGTCACGGAGTGGCTGCGGGCCTGAGTCCGGCACCGTCTCACCAGGTGCCGGGCAGGGTCCGCGGCCCGCGGATCATCGTCCTGCGGGGCCACCGCACGGACTTCGCCGGTCCGCGTGTCCCGCGGGGGCGCTCCGGCCGGAGGGTCAGCGGGCGACGGAGTCCACGAGCGCGGCGAGCGCGACGGCCAGCCGGTCCGCCCCCGCCCCCGCCGGTCCGCCCGGCTCCGTCATGTAGAGGTCGCGCCGGATCTCGATCATCAGGGCGCCGACGCGCGGGTCTGACCCGTAGAACTCCAGCGGCACGTAGGCCCCGCCGAACGGGCTGTCCAGCCCTGTCCCCCCGCACTCCGCGAAGGCCTCGCGGGCCGCCGCCGTCAGGCCGGTCGGCGTGTGGAAGCCGTCCGTACCCAGACACACCGGCGGCCGCGGCCCCGCACCGTGCAGCTCGTACGGCAGCGCCCGGCTCGGATAGGAGTGCACGTCGATCACCACGGCCCGTCCGGTCGCCGCCAGCCGCCCGGCGACGGCCTCCGTCATCGCCCGGGCGTACGGCCGGAAGTACCGCTCGACCAGGGGGCCTTGATCGAACGGCTCGTCCCGCAGCACACCGCGGTGCGTGGTCCGCGTGTACACGGCCCCCATCCCGACGGCGAGCATCTCCTCCCGCTCGTCCGGGAACCGCTCCGGGTCCACCACCAGCCGGGACAGCCGGTTGACGAACCGCCAGGGCCGCACCCCGGCGAGCACGGCCGCCGCCTCGGCGAGTTCGGCCGTGTGGGCGTCCGTGATGTGGTCCAGCTCCCGCTCCAGCGCGCCGTCGTCGAGCACGATGCCGCTGCGCACCCCCGCCGGGATCGTCCGTGCCGAGTGCGGCACGTGCAGGATCACCGGCGACTCGGCGGCGCCGGGCAGCAGTTCGTAGGACGGCTCGGACACGGGCGGCTCCCGGGGCGTTGTCTGTCAGGGGCAGGGCGCAGGATCAAGGTGTCACATCGCCCAGGGAGACAGGCGGCGGTCTCCGGGTCACGCCCGGGTCCGCGGTTTCGCGGACGCGGACGTCGCGGAGCCGATCGCGACCAGGGGGCGGGTGAGTCCTCAGGCCAGCAGCTCCCGCAGCAGCGTGCCCACCTGCTCCGTCTCGATCAGGAAGCCGTCGTGCCCGTACGGCGACTCGATCAGCCGCAGTCCGTCGGCGGCGGGGATCAGCGCGGCCAGCTCGGCCTGCTGGGCCGGGGGATAGAGGCGGTCGGAGTCCACGCCCGCCACCAGGGCGCGGGCCGTGACCCGGCCGAGCGCCGCGCGCAGCCCGCCCCGGTCGCGGCCGGCGTCATGGGCGTTCATCGCCTCCGACAGGACGACGTAACTGCCCGCGTCGAAGCGCCCGGTCAGCTTGGCGGCGTGGTGGTCGAGGTACGACTCGACCTGGTAGCGGCCGCCGGCGAAGGGGTTCTCGGCGCCCTGCGCCGCCCGGCCGAAGCGCACCGCGAGTTCCGGTTCGCTGCGATAGGTCACATGGGCGATCCGGCGGGCCAGGCCCAGGCCCGTGTGCGGGGCGCGGCCGGTGCCGTGGTAGTCGCCGCCCTGCCAGTCCGGGTCGGCGCGGATCGCGGTGAGCTGCATGGCGGACCACGCGATCTGCTCCGCGCTCGCCGCCGCCGTCGTGGCGAGCAGCAGCAGCGCGCCGACCCGTTCCGGATAGGACACCGCCCACTCCAGGGCGCGCATCCCGCCCATCGAGCCGCCGGCCACCAGCGCCCAGCGCCCGATGCCCAGTGCGTCCGCCAGCCCGGCCTCGGCGGCGACCTGGTCCCGCTGGGTCAGGAAGGGGAACCCGCCGCCCCAGCGCCCGCGTCCGCCGGCGCGCGGGGAGGACGGGCCGGTGCTGCCCCGGCAGCCGCCCAGGACGTTCGGGGCGACGACGAACCAGCGGTCGGTGTCCAGCGCCAGGTCCGGTCCGACCACGCCGTCCCACCAGCCCGGGGTCGGATGTCCCGGCCCGGCGGGCCCGGCGACATGGCTGTCACCGGTGAGCGCGTGCAGTACGAGCACGGCGTTTCCGGCGTCGGGGGCGAGCCGGCCCCAGGTCTCGAACGCCAGCCGCAGCCCCGGCAGTTCGCCGCCCGCCTCCAGGGGCAGCGGCTTCTCCGCCGCGTACCACTGCCTGCGGCCCGGCGGATCCCCCTCCCGCCAGGCCACCGCGGCCGGCGGCAGGGGCACCCCGTGCGGCGGTACGGCGTTCAGGACGCGGCGCCCTTGGCGGCGCGGAATCCGGCCTCCAGGTCGGCCTTGAGGTCGGCCAGGTTCTCGATGCCGACCGACAGCCGCACCAGGCCCGGCGCGGTCCCGGTCGCCGTCAGCTGTTCCTCGTCCAGCTGGCTGTGGGTGGTGGACGCCGGATGGATGATCAGGCTGCGGACGTCCCCGATGTTCGCGAGATGGCTGAACAGCTCGACGGCGTCCACGAAACGCTTGCCCGCCTCGATCCCGTCCCTCAGCTCGAAGGAGACGATCGCGCCCGCCCCGCGCGGCAGATACCGCTGCCCCGCCCCGTACCAGCGGCTGGAGGGCAGGCCCGGATAGTGCACGGCGGCCACCTCGTCCCGCTGCTCCAGCCACTCGGCCAGGGCCAGCGCGTTCGCGGAGTGCCGCTCCAGCCGCAGGCTCAGCGTCTCCACGCCCTGGAGCAGCAGGAACGCCGAGTGCGGGGAGAGGGCCGGGCCGAGGTCGCGCAGCAGCTGCACCCGCAGCTTGGTCGCGTACGCGCCCCGGCCGAGCGCCGGCCAGTAGCGCAGCCCGTGGTAGCTGGGGTCGGGCTCGGAGAAGTCGGGGAAGCGGTCGGAATGCGCGCCGAAGTCGAAGCCGCCGCCGTCCACGACCACACCCGCGATGGCCGTGCCGTGCCCGCCGAGGAACTTGGTCGCCGAGTGCACCACGATGTCCGCGCCGTGTTCGAGAGGCCGCAGCAGATAGGGGGTCGGGACCGTGTTGTCCACGATCAGCGGCACGCCCGCCGCGTGCGCCACGTCCGCGACCGCCCGCACGTCGAGCACGTTGCCGCGCGGGTTGCCCAGCGTCTCCGCGAACAGCGCCTTGGTGTTCGGACGGACGGCCGCCCGCCAGGCCTCGGCGTCGTCCGGGTCGTCCACGAAGGACACCTCGATGCCGAACCTGGGCAGCGTGTGCCGGAACAGGTTGTAGGTGCCGCCGTACAGGGACGTGCTCGACACGATGTGGTCGCCCGCACTCGCCAGCGTCAGGATCGCCAGCGTCTCCGCCGCCTGCCCGGAGGACAGCGCCACCGCCGCGACCCCGCCCTCCAGGGCGGCGACCCGCTGCTCGAAGACGTCCTGGGTGGGGTTGTGGATGCGGGTGTAGATGTTGCCGGGCTCGGCGAGGGCGAACAGGTCGGCGGCGTGCCGGGTGTCGCGGAACACGAACGACGTCGTCTGGTAGATCGGCGTCGCCCGGGCGCCGGTCGTCGGGTCCGGGACCGCCCCGGCGTGGACCTGCCGGGTCTCGAACGACCAGCCCGGGGTGTCGGGTCCGGTGGGCGGCTCCTCGGGCGTGTGACCGGCGGTGACGGAGTCGATGGGCTGGCTCATGGTGCTGCTCCTCGTGCGGGAAGGCAGGACGGTGTGCGCGTGCGGGCACGCGTCGGAAGGACGGGGCAGGAGGGGAGGGGAGGGCCGGAGCGGAGCGTCAGCTCTCGGCGCGACACCCCGTGGTGGTGGCACGCGCGTGATCGACATGGCGTCGGGTCACCAGCACCGTCATGAGTCGAGCGAACCACAGCGGGTCACGGCGGACCAGCCGCCCGCCGCCCGCGACACGCAGACTTCACGAACGACATACGCACGTCACGAAGGGCGCACATGGCTCCGCCCCGGCGGGCGGGATGCCTGCCGGGGCGGAGATTCGGGAACCCTCGGCGGGTTCCCGGAGCCAGGGGGCCGGCTCAGAGGGCGGCGAGCGCCGCGTTCCAGGTGGCCGACGGGCGCATGACCGCGTCCGCCTTGGCCTTGTCGGGCTGGTAGTAGCCGCCGATGTCGGCCGGGGAGCCCTGGACGGCGAGCAGCTCGTCGACGATCTGCCGCTCGTTGGCGGCGAGCGTCTCGGCGAGCGGCGCGAACGCCTTGGCGAGCTCGGCGTCGTCGGTCTGGCGGGCCAGCTCCTGCGCCCAGTACAGCGACAGGTAGAAGTGGCTGCCGCGGTTGTCGATGCCGCCGACGCGACGGGTCGGGGACTTGTCCTCGTTGAGGAAGGTCGCCGTGGCGCGGTCGAGGGTGTCGGCCAGCACCTTGGCCCGGGCGTTGCCGGTGGCCGTGGCGTACTGCTCGAAGGACGGGACGAGCGCGAAGAACTCGCCGAGGGAGTCCCAGCGCAGGTAGTTCTCCTTGACCAGCTGCTGCACGTGCTTCGGCGCGCTGCCGCCGGCGCCCGTCTCGAAGAGGCCACCGCCCGCCATCAGCGGGACGACCGACAGCATCTTGGCGCTGGTGCCCAGCTCCAGGATCGGGAAGAGGTCGGTCAGGTAGTCGCGGAGCACGTTGCCGGTGACGGAGATGGTGTTCTCGCCGCGGCGGATGCGCTCCACGGACAGCTTGGTGGCCTCGACCGGCGCGAGGATCCGGATGTCCAGGCCCTCGGTGTCGTGCTCCGGCAGGTACTGCTTGACCTTGGCGATCAGCTGCGCGTCGTGGGCGCGGTCCTCGTCCAGCCAGAAGACGGCCGGGTCGCCGGTGGCGCGGGCGCGGGTGACGGCCAGCTTCACCCAGTCCTTGATCGGCGCGTCCTTGGTCTGGCAGGCGCGGAAGATGTCACCGGCGGCGACCGGCTGCTCGATCACGGCGTTGCCGGCCGCGTCGACCAGGCGGACCGTGCCGGCGGTGGCGATCTCGAAGGTCTTGTCGTGGGAGCCGTACTCCTCGGCCTTCTGCGCCATCAGGCCCACGTTCGGGACCGAGCCCATGGTGGACGGGTCGAAGGCGCCGTTGGCCCGGCAGTCCTCGATCACGGCCCGGTAGACACCGGCGTAGGAGGAGTCCGGGATGACCGCGAGGGTGTCGGCCTCCTGGCCGTCCGGGCCCCACATGTGGCCGGAGGTGCGGATCATGGCCGGCATCGAGGCGTCGATGATGACGTCGGAGGGCACGTGCAGGTTGGTGATGCCCTTGTCGGAGTCGACCATGGCCAGCGCCGGGCCGTCGGCGATCTCGGCGTCGAAGGAGGCCTTGATCTCGGCGCCCTCGGGCAGGTTCTCCAGGCCCTTGAGGATGCCGCCCAGACCGTCGTTCGCGCTGAGGCCGGCCGCCTTGAGGGTCTGGCCGTACTTCGCGAACGTCTTCGGGAAGAAGACGCGCACCACGTGACCGAAGATGATCGGGTCGGAGACCTTCATCATCGTGGCCTTGAGGTGCACGGAGAACAGCACGCCCTCCTGCTTGGCGCGGGCGATCTGCGCGGCCAGGAAGTCGTTGAGCTGGGCGACGTGCAGCACGGAGGCGTCCACGACCTCGCCCGCCAGGACCGGTACGGAGTCCTTGAGCACGGTCGTGGTGCCGTCCTCGGCGACCAGCTCGATCTTCAGGGCGCCGGCCTCGGAGATCACCACGGACTTCTCGGTGGAGCGGAAGTCGTTCTCGCCCATGGTGCTGACATCGGTCTTGGACTCGGAGGTCCAGGCACCCATGCGGTGCGGGTGGGTCTTGGCGTAGTTCTTGACCGACGCGGGGGCACGGCGGTCCGAGTTGCCCTCACGCAGGACCGGGTTCACGGCGGAACCCTTGATCTTGTCGTAGCGGGCGCGGATCTCGCGCTCCTCGTCGGTCTTCGGGTCGTCCGGATAGTCCGGCAGCGCGTAGCCCTTGCCCTGGAGCTCGGCTACGGCGGCCTTGAGCTGCGGGATCGACGCCGAGATGTTCGGCAGCTTGACGATGTTGGCCTCGGGCGTCTTGGCCAGGTCGCCCAGCTCGGCCAGGGCGTCCGGGACGCGCTGGTCCTCGTTCAGGTACTCCGGGAAGTGGGCGATGATGCGCCCGGCCAGCGAGATGTCGCGGATGTCCACGGCGACACCGGCCTGCGAGGCGTACGCCTGGATCACCGGCAGGAACGAGTGCGTCGCGAGGGCCGGGGCCTCGTCTGTGTAGGTGTAGAAGATGGTCGAGTCAGTCACCGGGTGCTCCGCTCCACGTCTGCAACATTGCTCGACATCAAGATATCTCGTGAACGACCCGGGCTCGACAGGGGTCCGCGACTCGGAGGATCCGTTTGTCATACGGCAGGCAACCGGATCGGTCAAAAGGGTGGTCAAGAGGAACGAGCCACCATCGACCGACGGCCGGAGCGACCATCCGGCCGCCCGAGCGAAAGCGGACCATGAGAAATCGCACCAGAGTGACGGCCCCGGCGGCCGCCCTGCTCGGCACGGCGGCCGTGCTGGCCACGGGGACCCCGGCCCTTGCGCGTCCCTTCTCCACGGGGGAGAAAAGCGGCGACGCGGGGGCCGGGGGCAAGACGCCCGCACCGGGCCCCGAGACCCTCGGCGACCCCGTCTACCCGGCCCTCGGCAACGACGGCTACCGGGTCCTCGCCTACCACCTCGACCTCGCCTACGACGCCACGACCCGGCTGGTCGACGGCACCGCGACGCTGCGCGTCCGCACCACCGGACAGCTGTCCCGCCTCTCCCTGGACGCGCTCGGCCTCGACATACGCGCCGTGCGCGTGGACGGCCGCGCGGCCGCCTTCGAGCAGGCCGACGAGAAGCTGCGCATCACCCCGGCCCGCCCGCTGCGGGAGGACGACCACGTCACCGTGTGCGTGGAGTACGGCGCCGACCCGAGCCGCACTCTCCCGCACACCGCCTGGGTGCCCACCCCGGACGGCTTCGCCGTCTGCCCGCAGCCGAACTCCGCGCACACCGTCTTCCCGTGCAACGACCACCCCTCGGACAAGGCGGACTTCACCTTCCGCATCACGGTCCCGAGCGGTCTGCGCGGGGTCGCGAACGGCAGCGCGACCCGCACCGAACGCCTCCCCGGCGACCGGACGGCCTTCTCGTACCGGTCCCGCGCGCCGATCGCCACCGAACTCGTCCAGATCACCGTGGGCGACTACGTGATCAAGGACCGGCAGGGCCCGCACGGCCTGCCGCTGCGCGACGTCGTCCCGGCCGCCCGCGCCGCCGCCCTCGAACCGGCGCTCGCCCTGACCGCCGGCCAGGTGGCGTGGCTGGAGGACCGGCTCGGCGTGGCCTTCCCGTTCGAGACGTACGGCCTGCTGCCCTGCAACTCCGACGACCCGGACGCCTTCGACTTCACGGGCCTGGAGACCCAGACCCTCACCCTCTACAAGCCGAACTTCCTGCTCCAGGAGGAGGCGAAGATCGGCTCGCACATGATGCACGAGCTGGTCCACTCCTGGTTCGGCAACCTGGTCTCCCCGGCCACCTGGGCCGACCTCTGGCTGAACGAGGGGCACGCCGACTTCTACGGGCTGCTCTACCGCTACGAACGCGGCTGGCCGGACTCCCTGGGCATGACGACCATGGAGGCCCGGATGAAGGACACCTACGCCCGCGGCGACCAGTGGCGCCACGACTCGGGGCCGGTGGCGGCCCCGGACGCGGTCAACCTCTTCGACAGCCAGCGCTACCTCGGCGGCGTCCTGACGCTGTTCGCCTTCCGCGAGCTGGTCGGCGAGGACGTCTTCCACCGGGTCGAGCGCACCTTCCTGGACCGCTTCCGGAACCGCTCGGCCTCGACGGAGGACTACATCGCCGTCGCCTCCGAGGTCTGCGGCCAGGACCGGTCGGGCTTCCTGCGCGACTGGCTCTACGGGACCACCACCCCGCGGATGCCCAACCACCCCGACTGGACGGTCACCCCGGTGACCCCGACCCAGGCCGCCCCGCACAGCCTGCGCGGCGGCCACCACCACGACAACTCCGCGACCCTGTAAGCGGCACGGCAGGGGGCTGGGGCGTGTTGCGAAAGTCCCGCCTGCCGCGCGACACGCCCTAGCTAGTCGGTGTGCGGCAGGCCCGGCCGCAGATCGTCCGGGACGCGCTGCTGCGGGATCACCACGGCCCCCTGCTGGAGCGCGACCGTGCGGGTCGGGGACGGGATGCGGATGCCCTCCTCGCGGTAGCGGCGGTGCAGGCGCTTGATGAACTCGTGCTTGATCCGGAACTGGTCGCTGAACTCGCCGACGCCCAGGATCACCGTGAACCCGATCCGCGAGTCGCCGAAGGTGTGGAAGCGGATGGCCGGTTCGTGCTCCGGGACCGCTCCGGTGATCTCGGTCATGGTCTCGGCGATGACCTCGTGCGTGATGCGCTCGACCTGGTCAAGGTCGCTGTCGTAGCTCACGCCCACCTGGACCAGGATCGTCAACTGCTGCTCGGGGCGCGTGTAGTTGGTCATGTTCGTCTTCGCCAGCTGGCCGTTGGGGACGACCACCAGGTTGTTGGAGAGCTGACGGACGGTCGTCTGCCGCCAGTTGATGTCCACGACGTAGCCCTCCTCGCCGCTGCTCAACTGGATGTAGTCGCCCGGCTGCACGGTCTTGGAGGCCAGGATGTGGATGCCCGCGAAGAGGTTGGCCAGGGTGTCCTGGAGCGCCAGCGCGACCGCGAGGCCACCGACGCCAAGGGCGGTGAGCAGGGGCGCTATGGAGACGCCCAGCGTCTGGAGCACCACCAGGAAGCCGATCGCCAGGACCAGCACCCGGGTGATGTTCACGAAGATCGTGGCCGACCCGGCGACCCCGGAACGGGACTGGGTGACCGACTGCACCAGGCCGGCGATCACCCGCGCCGCCGAGACCGTCACCGCGAAGATGAGCAGCACCTTCAGGCACTGGTCGGTGTGGTGCTGGACGGTCCTGGTCAGCGGCAGCACCGCCGCCGCGGATGCCGCGCCGCCCGTCAGCGCCGCCCACGGGACCACCGTGCGCAGCGCGTCCACGACGACGTCGTCACCGCTCCAACGGGTCCGCTTCGCGTGCTTGGCCAGCCAGCGCAGCACGCCGCGCGACAGAAAGGCCAGCAACAGGCCCGCGGCCAGAGCGATGCCGGCCAGGACCAGGTCATCGACGGTGAGCGCTCGGTCCACCGGTTACCTCCCATTCGATTGTGCAACTGCTCATCCTGCCGTATCCACGGACCCGAATCCGCACAGAGGTTCGCGCGGCGGACCCCGACGGCCGGTACGGCGGTGAGGCCGATGGGAATCGAACTCCCGTGAAAGCCCGCCCGGTTGGCTCCGGCAGTCGTGCGCCGGCAGGCTGCCCCCTTCGCCCGGCGGCCCTCGCGCGCACCGGCGACACCCCGCACCCCGAACCCGGGGCCCGTTCCGCCCCGTCGCCTTGCCGCGCGGCCAGGTTGCCGCCGGGACGGCGGCGTGGCCGTCAGGCGTCCGGGAGGGACCCCTGGTCGGCGAAGGACCCCCGGTCCGTGAAGGATCCGTGCCGGCCCGCTCCCGCGGCGAAGCGCGCCGCCCCCTGCACGCCTTCCGCCAGCACGTCCATGCCGTACTGGACCTCGGCGACCATCGCCGCCTCTTCGTCCAGCCCCTCCTGGTCCAGCACCGACGCCCGGTCGCTGCGCAGACAGGCCTGCGGGAACGCGGCGATGGTCAGGGCCAGTTCCTCCGCCGCCTCGCGTGCCCGGCCGGCTGGGACCAGGCGGTTGGCCAGGCCCATCTCGTACGCCTCGGGGGCCGGGACCGGGCGGCCGGTCAGGATCAGGTCCATGGCCCGGCCGGTGCCGATCAGCCGGGGGAGCCGTACCGTGCCGCCGTCGATCAGCGGCACGCCCCAGCGGCGGCAGAAGACGCCGAACACCGCGTCCTCCTCGGCGACCCGCAGGTCGCACCACAGGGCCAGCTCCAGGCCTCCCGCCACCGCGTGCCCGGCGATCGCCGCGATCACCGGCTTGGACAGCCGCAGCCGGGTCGGGCCCATCGGGCCGTCCCCGTCCTCCGCCACCCGGTTGCCGCGCTCGCCGCCCATCGCCTTCAGGTCCGCGCCCGCGCAGAAGGTGCCGCCCTCACCCCACAGCACCGCCACCCGGGCCGCGTCGTCCGCCTCGAACTCCCGGAAGGCGGCGGCCAGTGCGGCCGCCGTCGGCCCGTCCACCGCGTTGCGCGCCTCGGGGCGGGAGAGGACGACCGTGGTGACGGGACCCTGGCGTTCCAGGCGGACCGGCATGCGTTTCCTTCCGTCGGAAGGCCACCCGGGGTCAGATGACCTTCAGTCGTACCAGCGCTCCCAGTGTCAGTGCTCCCGGCAGCAACGGCACCCACACGGTGATGATCCGGTAAGCGAGGACGACGGCGGTGGCGACCGCCACCGGACCGCCCGCGGCCACCAGCGCCACGATCAGCGCCGCCTCCACCGAACCCAGGCCGCCCGGAGTGGGGATCAGCGCGACGGCGACCGTGGCCGCCAGGTACGCGAGCGCCATGTGCGCGGGCGGCACCGGCAGCCCCAGTGCCTGTCCCACCGCGACCAGACCGGCCGCCTGAAGGGCGGGGAAGGCGAGCGAGCCGCCCCACAGCGCCAGCGCCCGGGACGGCCGGGTGTGCACCGAGCGGGCCTCGCTCAGCGCGGAGCGCGCGAAACGCAACACCGGCTCGCGCACCCGTCGCAGGAGGAACAGCGCTGCCAGCGCCACGGCGACCAGTGCGCCGGCGACGGCCAGGACCGGGCCGACCGTCCCGTGCGGGAGCAGGCTGCCGAGGTGCAGCGCGTCCGGGAAGGCGACGAAGAACACCGCCATCAGGCCCACCCGGGCCACCGACTCGGCGAGCAGGTACAGGGCGAGCGCCGCCGAGGAGGTGGCCAGCGGCACCCCGCACACGGTCATGAACCGCAGGTTGACCGCGCCGGAACCCAGACCCGTCGGCAGCAGGTGGTTGGCCGAGCCGGCCGCGAGCTGGGTCGCGAGCAGCCGCCAGCGGGGGAGCTGCTGGACCACCGCGCCCTGCCGGGTGAAGGCCGCCGCCACCCAGGTCAGACAGGTGGCGGCACCCGCCGCCAGCAGCCAGGGCCAGGAGGCGTCGCGGAGGTGGGCGAAGCCCTCCACGAGGACCGACCGGTGCTGCACCGCGATGACCGCCACGAGCAGCAGCGGAACCAGGGTGAGGACGTGCCGCCAGGGGACACGGCGGGCGAGCCGGGGCAGACGGCTCTCACGGAAGCCGGGGATTCTTACCGCTGTCACATCGGGAGAGGTTTTCCGCGCCGCGCCAACTGCGGGTGGCGGAAGAGGAGACGCCGGATGACGGACGGGAAGCGGGTGAGGGGGGAGGCCGGTCCGGGCTTCGGCGGGGGCCTTCGCGGAGCTGGGCGGTGCCTTCGGGAGGCTCATCGGGTCCTTCGTACGGGGGGACGGCGAGCGGACATTGACCTCAACGAAGCTTGAGGTCCTACGTTCTCTCCCATGAGTATGGAGACCACCGCCTGGACGCAGCTGCACAGCGTGATGACCGCCGAGCAGCAGCGGCGCCCGTTCGACCGGGCCACGTTGCGCCGCATCGCCGCTTTCGCCCGCCCGCACCGGGGCGGCATAGTCCGTTTCGTTCTGCTCGGGGTGGTCACCGCCCTGCTCGCCGTCGCGACCCCGGTGCTGGCCGGCAAGGTCGTCGACGCGATCGTGTCGGGGCACGACGACGGCACGATCGTACGGCTGTCGTTGCTGATCGCCGGCGTCGCCGTCGCCGAGGCGGCGCTCGGGGTGCTGGGGCGCCGCCTCTCGGCGACGCTCGGGGAGGGACTCATCCTCGATCTGCGAACGGCTGTGTTCGATCATGTGCAGCGCATGCCCGTCGCGTTCTTCACGCGTACTCGTACGGGAGCGCTGGTCAGTCGTCTCAACAACGACGTGATCGGTGCCCAGCGCGCCTTCGCCAACACCCTCTCCGGCGTGGTCAGCAACCTGGTCACGCTGCTTCTCACCCTCGCGGTGATGCTCACCCTGTCCTGGCAGATCACCCTGCTCGCCCTGGTGCTGCTGCCGGTGTTCGTGGTGCCCGCCCGCCGCATGGGCGGCCGGATGGCCCGGATGCAGCGCGAGGCCGCCGCGCTCAACGCGGCCATGGGCACCCGGATGACCGAACGTTTCTCCGCACCCGGCGCCACCCTGATCAAGCTCTTCGGCCGCCCCGAGGAGGAGTCGGCGGAGTTCACGGCGCGCGCCGCCCGGGTCCGGGACATCGGGGTGCGCACCGCCACCGCCCAGTCGGTGTTCATGACCGCCCTCACCCTGGTCTCCTCGCTCGCGCTCGCCCTGGTCTACGGCCTCGGAGGCTGGTTCGCGCTGCGCGGCACCCTGGAGCCGGGCGCCGTCGTCGCCCTCGCCCTCCTCCTGACCCGGCTCTACGCCCCGCTCACCTCCCTCGCCGGTGCCCGCGTGGAGGTGATGAGCGCGCTGGTCAGCTTCGAGCGGGTCTTCGAGGTCCTCGACCTGAAGCCCCTGATCGAGGAGAAACCGGACGCCCGCGAGGTGCCCGAGGGCCCGGTGGCCGCCGAGTTCGAGGACGTCCGGTTCGCCTACCCGGCCGCCGACCAGGTCTCCCTGGCCTCACTCGAAGAGGTCGCGACCCTGGACGGCCGCGGCGGCGCCGAGGTCCTGCACGGCATCTCCTTCCGCGCCGAACCCGGCCAGACCGTCGCCCTGGTGGGCTCCTCGGGGGCCGGCAAGTCCACCATCGCCCAGCTGCTGCCGCGCCTGTACGACGTCGACGGGGGCGCCGTACGCGTCGGCGGCGTCGACGTCCGCGACCTGACCGCCGGCTCCCTGCGCGCCACGATCGGCATGGTCACCCAGGACGGCCACCTCTTCCACGACAGCGTCCGCGCCAACCTGCTGCTCGCCCGGCCGGCCGCCACCGACGAGGAGCTGTGGGACGCCCTCGGCCGGGCCCGCCTCGACGCCGTCGTACGGTCCCTGCCGGACGGCCTGGACACGGTGGTGGGCGAGCGCGGCTACCGGCTCTCCGGCGGCGAGCGGCAGCGCATGACCATCGCCAGGCTGCTGCTGGCCCGGCAGCGTGTGGTCATTCTCGACGAGGCCACCGCGCACCTGGACAACACCTCGGAGGCGGCCGTCCAGGAGGCTCTCGCCGAGGCGCTGGAAGGGCGTACGGCCGTGGTCATCGCCCACCGGTTGTCCACGATCCGGGCCGCCGACCAGATCCTGGTGATCGAGGCCGGCCGGATCGTGGAGCGCGGCACCCACGAGGAACTCCTGTTGGCGGACGGGCGGTACGCCGAGCTGCACCGTACCCAGTTCGCGGCGGCACCGACGCCCTGACGGTGCCGTTCACCTCATCGTCATCTTTTTCCTCGATTCCGCGAAGGGAGCGCTCCCGCCCTTGACGGCACTGGTCCGGACCTTTAGCTTCACGCCTTAAACAAAGCCTCACGGCTGTACCCAACGCCCGGTGACCGCAGGGGTGTTGGGTACACGCCGTGCTGCATCCCCCCGCGTGAAAGGCCAACCCCCCCATGGCCAGACCCCTCCCCACGGCCGCCGCGCTTGCCGCCCTGACCCTCTCCGCAGGCCTGTTCGCCGCGTCCCCCGCGCAGGCCGCCACCGGTACCATCACCGGTCTCGGCGGCAAGTGCCTGGACGTGGCGGGCGCCAGCTCCGCCGACGGCACCGCCGTCCAGCTCTACGACTGCAACGGCACCGCGGCCCAGCAGTGGACCGTCGGCAGCGACGGCACCATACGCGCCCTCGGCAAGTGCCTGGACGTGACCGGGAATTCGACCGCGGACGGCGCCAAGGCCCAGCTGTGGACCTGTTCCGGCGGCGCCAACCAGAAGTGGACGGTCAGCTCCGCCCACGACATCGTCAACCCGCAGGCGAACAAGTGCCTGGACGCCACCGGCAACTCCTCGGCGAACGGCACCCGCGCGCAGATCTGGACGTGCGGCGGCACCGCCAACCAGAAGTGGACCGCGCCCGCGTCGGACGGCGGCGGCACCACGCCGTCCTCGCCGATGGCCGTGGCGCCGTACCTGTACAACGGCTGGGGCGACCCGCCGAGCCCGACCACCATCACCAACGCGACCGGCGTGAAGTACTACACGCTCGCGTTCGTCCTCAGCAACGGCTACTGCAACCCGCAGTGGGACGGCAGCCGGGCGCTGACCGGCGGGGTCGACCAGCAGACCGTCAACACCGTGCGCGCGGGCGGCGGTGACGTCATACCGTCCTTCGGCGGCTACAGCGGCAACAAGCTGGAGAGCTCCTGCTCCAGCGCCGGTGAACTGGCGGCGGCCTACCAGAAGGTCATCAACGCCTACGGCGGTCTCAAGGCGATCGACATCGACCTGGAGGCCGACGCCTACAGCAACGGGACCGTGCAGCAGCGGGTCGTGGACGCGCTGAAGACGGTGAAGGCCAACAACCCGGGCACGAAGGTGTACATCACCATCGGCACCGGCCAGAGCGGACCCGACACCAGCCTGATCAACCGGGCCGCGTCCTCCGGGCTGACCGTGGACGCCTGGGCCATCATGCCGTTCGACTTCGGCGGCGCCGGCCAGAACATGGGCAACCTCACCACGCAGGCGGCCGAGGGGCTCAAGAACGCGCTGAAGAACGCCTACCACTACAGCGACGACCAGGCCTACCGGGACATGGGCATCTCGTCCATGAACGGCATCACCGACAACAACGAGACCGTGACGGTCGCCGACTTCCGGACCATCCTCGCCTACGCCCAGCAGCACCACCTGGCCCGGCTCACCTTCTGGTCCGCCAACCGCGACCGGCCCTGCACCGGCGGTTCCGCCGACAGCTGCTCGGGCGTGAGCCAGTCCGACTGGGACTACACGCGCGTCTTCGCCGGCTACACCGGCTGAACCCCCCACCTCTGACCAGGAGATCCAGTGCTTCGCCTTTCCTTGCGTCGCAGACCGACGGCCGCCGCGGTGCTGGCCGTTCTCGGGGCGTCCCTGCTGACCGCCGCCCCGTCCGCGCAGGCGGCCGCCACCGCCCTGCCCACCGGCCTCGCCACCCTCACCAACGCCGCCAGCGGCAAGTGCCTGGACGCCCGGGCGGCCGCCACCGCGAACGGCACCGCCGTCCAGCAGTACACCTGTAACGACACCACCGCCCAGCAGTGGAGTCTCACCGCCACCAGCGACGGCTACGTCCGGATCGGCAACGGCAACAACACCAGCCAGGTGGTCGACGTCACCGACGTCTCCACCGCCGACAACGCCCTGACCCAGCTGTGGGCCTACGGCGGCGGGGCCAACCAGCAGTGGCTGCCGGTCGACGAGGGCGGCGGCGCCTACCACTTCGTCAACCGCAACAGCGGCAAGTGCCTCGACGACCCGGCGGCCTCGACCGCGGACAGCGTGCAGCTGGTCCAGTACACCTGCAACGGCACGGCGGCCCAGCGCTTCCAGGTGACCGCCGTGACGCCGCCGTCGTCCCAGAACCCCGACCTCGGCCCGAACGTGGTCGTCTTCGACCCGTCGATGTCCGCGTCGACCATCCAGAGCCGCCTCAACTCGATCTTCCAGCAGCAGGAGACGAACCAGTTCGGCTCCCAGCGCTACGCCGTGATGTTCAAGCCGGGCACCTACAGCGCGAACGTCAACGTCGGCTTCTACACCCAGGTCCTCGGCCTCGGCCTGACCCCGGACTCGGTCAACATCAACGGGGCGGTGCACGCCGAGGCCGACTGGTTCCAGGGCAACGCCACCCAGAACTTCTGGCGGGGCGCGGAGAACCTGTCCGTCACCCCGACCGGCGGCGCCGACCGCTGGGCGGTCTCGCAGGCCTCCGCCTACCGCCGGATGCACCTGCGCGGCAACCTCGCCCTGGACGACGGCGGCTGGTCCAGCGGCGGCCTGATCGCCGACAGCAAGATCGACGGACAGGTCAACTCCGGCAGCCAGCAGCAGTGGCTGACCCGTAACTCGCAGCTCGGCAGCTGGACCGGCTCCAACTGGAACATGGTCTTCGTCGGCAGCCAGGGCGTCCCGGGCACCAGCTTCCCCAACCCGCCGGACACCTCGGTCGCGCAGACCCCGGTCACCCGTGAGAAGCCCTTCCTGTACGTCGACAGCGCCGGCGCCTACCAGGTCTTCGTGCCCTCGACCCGCTCCAACTCGACTGGCACCAGCTGGAGTTCGGGCAGCCCGTCCGGTACCTCGCTCTCCCTGGACAGCTTCTACGTCGTGAAGGCGGGCGCGACCGCCGCACAGATCAACGCGGCCCTCGCGGCGGGCAAGAACCTGCTGGTCACCCCGGGCGTCTACCACCTCGATCAGACGCTCCAGGTCAACCGGGCCGACACGGTCGTGCTCGGCCTCGGCCTCGCCACGTTCGTCCCGGACAACGGCGTCACCGCCATGAAGGTCGCCGACGTCGACGGAGTGAACATCGCGGGCCTGCTCTTCGACGCGGGCACCACCAACTCGCCCTCCCTGATGGAGGTCGGGCCGACGGGCTCGTCCGCGACCCACAGCGCCGATCCCACGTCCCTGCACGACGTGTACTTCCGTATCGGCGGCGCGGGCGTCGGCAAGGCCACCACCAGCCTCGTCGTCAACAGCGACAACGTGATCGGCGACCACATGTGGATCTGGCGCGCCGACCACGGCAGCGGAGTCGGCTGGACCAGCAACACCGCCGACACCGGCCTGGTCGTCAACGGCGACAACGTGACGATGTACGGCCTGTTCGTCGAGCATTTCCAGAAGTACCAGACCGTCTGGAACGGCAACGGCGGCCGGACGTACTTCTACCAGAACGAGATGCCCTACGACCCGCCCAACCAGGCGGCCTGGATGAACGGCTCGACCCAGGGCTACGCCGCCTACAAGGTCGCCGACTCGGTCACCAGCCACCAGGCGTACGGCCTCGGAAGCTACTGCTACTTCAACGTCAACCCGGGTGTGGTGGCGGCGCACGCCATCGAGGCACCGAACACCTCGGGCGTCCGCTTCACCAGCATGGTGACGGTCTCCCTGGGCGGCACCGGCACCATCAGCCATGTCATCAACAACACGGGAGGACCGTCGAACTCGTCGAGCAACGTGGCGAACCTGACGTCGTACCCCTGATGCGAGCGGCCGTGGGCGGGGGGGGGGGGCCGGCGCGCGGACCGCCCACCCCCCCGGGGGGATCAACGAGAAAACGGGGGGGGGGGGGGGGGGGGCGACCGCGCGCGCCCTGGACTCCTAGGGGGGCCCGGCGGGGGTGGCGGCGCGCCCGGCC
>NZ_JBHZAN010000034.1:0-104780 GCF_042754285.1 Streptomyces sp. NPDC059224 | reverse complement strand
GCGACCACGAGGACGCCGTCGAGATCGACGGTGACCTGAGCGTCGGCGTCCGGCGCATTCTCACCGGCCAACGACCAGACACGGCCACGGACTTCCGAGCGTGCGGACCGGATCGCCTGCAATGCTTTCTCGCCGGAGGCGGCAAGGGCGTCGATCAGGCGGGAGACGGTCGGGTCGGAGGCGACCGGACCGAAGACGGCCGGCTCGGCCCGCAGCACCGCGACATCCGCGAGGCAGTCCCCGCCCAGTGCGACCGCCAGGGCGATGTCCAGGAGGATCTTGCCGGGATCGTGGACGGCCCGCGGCTTGCGCCACGGCGCCAGAGGTGCCGATATGGCCTGGTCAAGACCGGCCTTGCGGGCCGTTTCGACGAGCAGGACCGTCCCGGCCTGGAGACGATCTGGCGGCCGTCGTCCTGGACGCGGACACGGGGATAGGACCCGATAGAGTGCTTCACCTGGGAAGTGCCTCCGGCGGTGGCAGGAACAAGGACCTCGACAATCCTCATTCTTGCTGTTCAGAGGCACTTTCTGCTTTCCTGACCGCCTGCCGGACAGCTCGCTTCGTGAAAGCGCGAGGTTAAGGGCGGCCAGGCCCTGCTGGTTCGCTACCGCGGCGCCGCCCGCCTCAGCCAGGACATCGACCTGCAGAGCACCGATCCCGACCGAACCGCCGACGAGGTCCGCCAGCTGGTGATCGAGGCAGCCTCGCTCGATCTCGGTGACTTCCTGCGCTACACCCCGACCAGGTATGACAACCACAGTGACGAAGGCCGCGGCGGCGCACAGCACTTCAAGGTCTACTGCGGTTCTTCCCAGGTGTCCGACATCAAAGTCGACCTCGTCGTGGGCCGTACGCTCTCCGGCATCCCAGAAACCCGCACGCTCAAGTCGGCCGTGGACATCGAGTGGCCCGTGGACTGGCCCGAGGTACGCCTCTACCCGGTCATCGACCACATTGCCGACAAGATCTGTGCCATGTACGAGCGTCACGGCGAGAACGCTCAGTACGGGTCCATCCGGTACCGCGATCTCGCGGACCTCCTCCTGATCAGCCAGCAGGAAGCTGTTCCTGCGCAGGCCGTCACCTCGGCCTTGCACACCGAGGCGGAACGCCGGCGGCAGAGCGGCACCTCCCTCACGCTTCCCGACGCCT
Organism: Streptomyces sp. NPDC059224; assembly: GCF_042754285.1. NCBI lineage: Bacteria > Bacillati > Actinomycetota > Actinomycetes > Kitasatosporales > Streptomycetaceae > Streptomyces > Streptomyces sp. NPDC059224. Next base: position 103,625 of record NZ_JBHZAN010000034.1, on the reverse strand, counting down.
TCGAAGCCCCCGGCCCCGACTGGCACGACGGATACCCCAAGCAGGCCGCACTGGTCGTCGGACTCCGTGGTTGCGCTAGCTACCCGGAAGCCGCACAGGCTGCTGCCGCATTCATCAGCCCCATGCTCGACAGCACCGCCCGGGGCACCTGGAACCCCGAGCGCGGCGCATGGGAGTAGCCGACGTCCGAGCCGGGTGAGGTGACCGGGCCGGACAGGGCTGGCAGGCGCGTTTCAGGTCCCTGTCCGGCGTGGCTGTGTAGGTGAGAACGGGAGGCGTTCGTACCAGGCTTCCGTTCTCACTCTGGGACTCCGACATGTGATCAATGTCGATGAGTGTGGGGGGCGCCAGAGCGGTTGTCGGGCCTGGGCGGAACACGGCTCGCCGGTCGTGGTGATCGTATAGAGATGTATGGAACTGCGCGGGAATCCCTGGCTCTGGGTGGCGTGCACGTTGAGACTGGCTGCTGGCGTTGTCCGAGCGGCGCGCCCACAGCCGAACCTCACTGGTGAATCTAGGAGTTCAGATGCGTCTGCGTAGGCGTGCCGTTGCCGCCGTGTTCGTGGCCACCGCGGCCTTCACCGCCCTCGCCCCCCAGGCCGTGGCGGCCCCCATGCCCTGGGAGACCAGCAAGACCCCCGCGGCCACCACCCAATGCACCGCCTCCCCGGCGGCCAGCGAGAGCGGTACGGTCACCGTGCTGTGCGGTCCTCCCTGCTACCAGTAGGCGGCCGCACGCAGTGCCCGCCCCAGGCCGCCGGCCGACGTGCGGGTGACGCCCGAAGACGCGCACATCGGGTATTCGCGCAAGCGTGCTACTCCCCACCTCGCATCGAAACGACGTCGCGACTCGCGTACATGGCCAGAGCAATTGTCAAGACTTGTGGATCGGTGTGCTGGGAGAGGGGTTCAGGAGTCGGCGATGGCGGCGAACAATGCCGCGGCCCGGGCGATCACCGCGCGGTCTTCGACGTCGAGGGCGTCCAGTCGCGCGTCGAGCCAGGCGTTGCGGCGCGCCTGTGTGGCGCCGCCGAGCCGGTCGCCCTCCTCGGTGACGCTGAACAGCACCTTGCGGCGGTCGTCCGCGTCGCGGGAGCGCACGGCGTAACCAGCCGAGGTCAGGCGGTTCACCGTCTGGCTCATCGAGGCGGGCGAGACCCCGCCGCGCTCGCTCAGGGCAGTCAGCGTCTGCGGTCCGCGCTTGTGCAGATGGACAAGTACGTCCAGGGCGACGTCGCCCAGCTCCCCGTCGGGCCGCTCGCTGCGGAAGCGGCGGAACAGGCTCCAGACGGCGGCGCGCACCTGTCCGCCGAGGTCGTGGTCCGCGGTATCGGCGGCGGACCGCTCGGCCGTGGGGTCGTCGCAGGTTGCACGCTTCTCCATAGCTACTTAGTATACCTAAAGAAGTGCTTCGTATACCTAATCAATGACCGTAAGGAATTGCCCCAGCCATGCTGGCAAACCCCCTAGGTGTCGCACTGCGCAACCGGCGCGCCGGTCACCACACCCTCGCCTGGGCCCATCCGGAGCTCCAGGCCCCGGGCAACCTCACGCTGGCCAGCCCCGCCTTCGCCCACGGCGCCCCCATCCCGGCCCGACACCGCGGCTGCGTGTTCGGCGCGAACATCTCGCCGGCCCTCGCCTGGACCCCGCCCCCGGCGGGCACCGTCGAGCTCGCGCTCATCGTGCAGGACCCCGACGTCCCCTTCGGCAAGCCGGCCACGCACGGGCTCGCGCTCGGCATCGACCCCGCCCTGACCGGCATCGCGGAGAACGCCCTCGCGAACCCCAGCCCCGTGCCCGGCCTCCGGCTCGGCAAGGGCCCGCTCGGGCGCCGTGGCTACGCCGGACCCATGCCTATCCGGTCGCACGGCCCCCATACCTACGTCTTCCAGATCTTCGCTCTGTCCCGGGCCACAGGCCTGCCGGACGGCTTCTCCCTCGACCAGATGCTCACCGCCCTTGCGGGCCATGTCCTCGGGCGAGCACGGCTTGACGGGGCCTACGAAATCTCCTGAGCAACAGTGGCTGCGGACACGGGGATACCAGAGGAATGGTCAATTCCTTTAGGTCATGAGGAATTCAGGCCGCGTGTGCTTCGGGGCGCTCGACGAGGTGTCCGCGTTCAAAGCGGGCTCCGGCGCGGACCAAGGGTACGAGGTGGGCTCCGGTGATCGCGCGCCAGCGGGCCTGGGCGGACTCGACGAGCTTGAACACCATGGCCAGGGCCGCGGCCGGGCTGCCGGCGCCGCGAGTGACCTTGGTCCGCAGCTTGACCGTGGAGAAGGTCGACTCGATCGGGCCTTGGGCCACTTCGTGCCGTGGGTGCGGGCGAACGCCTCGATCGCCTTCTCGGCGTGGGCCCTGTCCTCCGCGTTGTAGATCTCCTGCATCGCCTTGGTCGCCCCCGGTTGTGCGGACTTCGGAAGACAGTTCGTGATGTTCCGGGCTTTGTGGAGCCAGCAGCGCTGGTGCCGAGTGGTGGGGAAGACCTCGACCAGCGCCTTCCACAGGCCCATCGCTCCGTCGCCGATGACCAGCTCCGGGTCGCGCATGCCGCGTCGGCGGCAGTCCCGGAGCAGGTCGGCCCATGACTCGGTGGACTCACGGAGACCCTCGGCCAAGGCGATCAGTTCCTTGGTGCCGTCCAGGCGGACGCCGAGCAGGACCAGGACGCACGAGTGCGCCTGGCCGAGCCGCACGTTCGGGTGGACCCCGTCAGCCCACACGTAGACGAAGTCGCGGTCTGACAGGTCCCGGTCCTGGAAGGCGGCGTGGTCGTCGCTCCACTGCTTCGTCAGGCGCGTCACCGTCGCGGGCGAGAGCCCAGCGGTGCCGCCGAGGAACTGCTCCAGGGCGGGCACGAAGTCCCCGGACGACAGTCCGTGCAGGTAGAGCAGCGGCAAGACCTCCGAGATCTTCGGTGACTTGCGGCACCACGGTGCAAGGATCTTGGAGGAGAACCGCTTGCGCTCGCTGGTGGCCTCGTCCACACGCCGGTCGTTGACGCGCGGCGCTGTGACCTCGACCGGCCCGGCCGCAGTGACGACGGTGCGGGGCCGGTGGTGTCCGTTGCGGACAACCAGGCGCCGTCCGCGCTCGTCGGTCTCGGCAACCAACTCGGCTATGTACTGGTTGACTTCCGCCTCCAGCGCGGCCGCCAACATCCGGCGGGCGCCCTCGCGGACGATCTCGTCGATCAGGGAGCCGGACTCGATACCGCCGTCGGCGTTCACTACGCTCAGCACGGACGTGCCTTCCCGACCCGCGCTGCGAACGCGGGCCTGCTCGGAGACCTTCAAAGGATCATCGGAAAGGTACGCCCTCCGCGTTCCTCCCGGCACAGATCCACAGGTTCCGAGCATTGCTCGTCATACGGCATAGCCCGACACTGCCACGTACAGCAATTCAGGAGTCAGGCTGGCTCTCGCCAGAGGCCCGGGCGGACATTGGGCGAGATGATTTCAGTCAACGTTGCCACATGACGCCGCTTTCCTTACGTCTGGCACAGCATCAATGTTAAAGACCGATTTCCCGTCCTCATCGGGAAAATCGAATTCATCCAGCGAGCGAACGAGATGCCCGTTTCTCAAACGCCACCACTGCATTCCATCACGGTCCGTGAAGGTGAAGCCGTAAAGCTGACTTATCCATACCGTATTTTCAGCAGCTCCTCCATCCGTCCCATCCGTCCCTTCACGATCCCAATGCGTGACGCTTTTCCGCGAGAAGACGAGTTCCGTGCAGGGAGACAGTCGTGACGTATTCAGATACAGATCGGCGCCAATGCTCACATCGGATCCTTTGAAGCTCATTGACCCCTTCAACGCTACGCGCGCCGATGGCACTGGATCCGGAGATCGATTCAAGATATGTAATTCCCAATCGCTTCCGTTTTCGTCGGGGTCTTCAACCCAAGCGGAGACAGTCACCGCCTGGGCGCTTATCTCTCTCCTGCTCTCCTCTTGGGATTGCTGGAGCTGGTCCTTCGCAGTCTGCTGACTCCAGTAGGTCGTGACGGCCTGAGCCCAGAGGCCGCCGATTGCGGCAAGGGCAGCGAGCGCCGTAGCGGTCACCGTGATCATGTGCGACCACCTCGCGTGCTGGACGCGGTTCCAGATTCGCCGTGTTCGGGGCGTTGCCTGGCCCGGCTCCGGGTCCGGCCCAGGGCTTGGCTCGGGCTGCGGAGTCGGCTCCGCGGGCGAGTCGGGCGGCTCTTCACGAGTACGAGCCCACACCCGGGCGGGGGCGGTGCGCCGCCTGGCTAGCCGTAGACGTACGTGCCTCTGCGGCTCCTCTGCCATCTGCCCCCCAGACGTCGCTTCTGGGGGCATAGACGCCAGCACAAGCCATTCGGCTCCAGTCACTCCGGCTACTGGCTGATCGGCGGGGTCACCAGCACTGCGGAAGCTCCTGCTTCACTGAGTGGTGTGCATCGTGAAGTTGCAGGTCACGGGTCTGGTGTGCGCGGTGCACGGGATGCTCGTGCTGGTCGTGGGCGGGTGACTTCAGTGAAGATCATCGGTGCCGAACTGCTGATGGCCGAGCGCGAGGACCTCGACCGCCGCCGGGTCGAACGCCGTATCCGGGCCGTGCAGTTCCCCCGGCGAAGACCCTGAGGTTATCTGGGGTTGGAGTTCAACGGACTGGCGTATGCCCTGGTGGGAACGTTCTGACGCGTCGGTGACGTGCTGGGCGAGGACGGCTTGAGGGCCAGGCGGAAACCTCGTGGCTGCGCGAGATCGAGCCTGCTTGGATCACTGTATGAGCAACGAAGACGTGCGGCAGATCGGGATCCTGTTGTTCCCCGACGTGGAGGAGTTGGATGCGGTCGGCCCCTGGGAGGTCCTGTCCTACTGGACGCGGGTCTTCCCCGAGGACAAGTGGGCGGTGTTCTGCTTCTCTGCCGACGGCAAGCCCGTGACCTGTTCGAAGGGACTCACGGTCGGATCGCACTACTCGATGGACGACATGCCCGCGCTGGACGTCCTGCTGCATCCCGGCGGCCGGGGAACCCGGCCTCAGCTCAACGACAGCCAGCACCTGGAGTGGGTACGACGCCAGCGCCGGTCGGTTCCGCTCATGACGAGCGTGTGCACCGGCTCGCTGGTCTTCGCCGCAGCCGGCCTGCTGACCGGGCGTCCGGCCACCACCCACTGGGGCGCGTTGGAACGGCTCAAGGAACTCGACCCGACCATCGACGTGCGGGCCGACGAGAGATTCGTCGATGACGGTGACATGGTCACCTCCGCGGGGGTCTCGGCCGGCATCGACATGGCTCTCCACCTCGTCGCCCGGCTGTCATCTCCGGAACGCGCGCGTCAGGTGCGCCGCGGTATTCAGTACGATCCGCAACCACCCGTGTGACCTGGCCACCTCGGCGACGATCAGTCGGGCAGGCCGCGCTCGCTGAGCCGCCGTTACAGGCGGAGGAACTCGCCGTGTGCGGCGATCTGTTCGAGTTCCTGGACTTGTTCGCGGTCAGTGGGAGACTTCGCGGTTCGTCAGGACCAGCAGGGCCCTGACCAGGGCGGTCGCCCACGTCGGGTCGGTGCGGACCTTGCCGAGGACCCGCCAGTTCTTCAGGTGGGCGAAGCCGTGCTCGACCGGTGCCCGGACGGCGGCCAGTTTCTGCCCTCAGGTCAGAGGCCGGTTGACGGAGCCGTCCGGGATCAGTTGGAGCCCGCGGCCACCGACGCGGTCCGCGCCTACGCAGCCCCCACCCGCGAGCAGGCCGACCAGCTTGCTGCGGTCCTGGAGGACATCGCCGAGAACGGGCTGCTGGCTCTGTTCACGAGAACCGACAGCAAATGTTCACCAGTTTCGACAGCACGGAGAGGTCCGGAATCTTCGAACGACGGTGGCCTGATGCCACCTGTCATGCCTCGGGCCTAAGGCGTGCCGGTGATCTTCAGAAGGAAGCAGAAGGCCGCGGACCTGGTCGCCGTCATGTCAGAGCTGGAGCAGGCAGTGGCCGCTCGAGACGGTGGCCGCACCGAGCGTGCGTTCAACGCGGCGATGAGTGGTCTGCAGTCGGCGACGGGCACCGAATGCGTGCCGGTGGGCCCCCGGTTGGCCGCGCTACTCCCTGCCTTTCCGCCCACCGGTCCGCGCCCGATGTTGGCGACGATGGCCGGCTTCTGCGTGGAACGCGGTGCCGATCCGGCGGCCTGTGCGGAGCCGGTCCTCGACGGCACCCACCAGGACCTGCTCGATGCTCTGGAGTTCGCTCGCCGCTGGGCCGCCGTCGGCGGTGCCGGGGACGAACTGCCAGAGGCCGACGAGAAGATCATCGACGACGCGCTGATGTCCCGGCTGGGTGAGGCAGACAGCGACACTCCCTGATCTCTGCCCTGGTCTCACGGCATCGGAGCCGCCCCAGAGGGCGTCATTCGCCGGGCTGAGACCGCGGCGGTTCACCGAGTTGATCAGCACACTGCCCCTGTTGTAGAGATCGTGGTTGTGGAGGGGACAGTGTTCCCCGGGCCTCACCTATAGCCCATGAGGACGATCGTTCGGCTGAAGCCTCATGGAGCCTTTCGCCGCGTAGGCGACCCCCCTTCACGACCACGTGTACGACCGTTGCCCGCTCCCGGCTTCCCGGGGCGGGCAACGCTGTGTCTGGCCGCTGCTACCAGCGCATGCCGAGGGTGTGGAGGTCGGCGCGGCGCTGCGGGCTCAACTTCGAGGCGCGGCGGCGGGTGTTGTCGAGGAACGCCCCCAACTTGATCTCCTCGCCGTCCACGATCTCTACGGCCTTGCGGGGTACCTGGAGATGCCCCTCCCGTACGTGGAACTGCCGTGCGGCCGCGAGGTTGGCGTTCCATCGAGCATCCTGCGTGCGGGGCGCGCCCGGCACCGGCTCACCCTCCACTGCGGGTTGGATGCCGATCGCCTCCAAGAGGTACCGCTGCGCCGGCATCAGCCGCTCCCAGCCAGTCCGCTGGCCAGCCATCCACACGCCCAGGTCTTCGCCCTGGACGATCAGTTCACCGGGCCCGGCCGGGAGTGCGCCTCCGGCCTTCACGTGGGCGAGGGTGAGCCGGTAGCTGCGCTGCCATCCGATCTCCCATGCCGGGCACCAGCCAGGATCCACATCAGCCAAAGCCTCCAGACGGCCCTCTGACAGCTCCCCCGCGTACGGGACCGATTCCCCAACCTGACGTCGTTCGGCGTTCTCAGCCGTCTTGCGGGCCGCTGCGCGGGCGTTCTTGACCCAGACGCCGATGGGGAAGTTGTCGCCGCCCCACACGGCCCCGGTGGGCGGGAGGAGATGCCCGTGTGCTGCGGCGTAGGAGCGGGCGACGGCGAGGCCGGCCTCCCATGCGGACGCCTGTACCGACCACACCATCCCCAGCGCCTCCAGTTGCTTCACGCGGGCCGCTTCCAGGGTCCCGGCCGCGTAGTAGCGGCGCTGATCGGCTACCCACACCCCCAGCGGATGGCCGCCGACCGCGCCCCAGTCCTCCGGCGTGACGTACGTGTACGGGACGCGCAGCTCGGTGTTGCCGGTCTCGCGCAGCCAACGGGTGGCGGCTTCGATCCCGCGCAGCCAGTACGCAGCTTCGGGGTCGATGACCCGCAGCCGGACGAACTGCGCGAGGGCGGCTGGGTCGCGTTCCTCGCTGAACCTGAGCACACCGGCCGCCGCCGTACCGACCCGGTCGACGACGTCCTCCTCCTGGCCGTCGTCGCCGTCCCGCTCCAACTCGCCGTCCTCAGCGGCCGGACGGGCGTTGCGGACACGAGGGTCGGCGAGTGCCTCGATCGTGTCCGTGTCGTATGCCCGCAGGGCACCGAGGATCTTTGCGAGGGTGCCGTAGGCGTCCGAGGTGAGCAGTTCGTTCGCATCCTCGCCTTCCCCGAGGAATACCGGAACGATCAGCGTGGCCAGCTTGCCCACGCCGGGCCGCATGCGCAGAGCACGCCCGACCATCTGCACGATGTCCACCATGGAGCCGCGGGCATCCGCGAAGAGCACGGCGTCGCATTCGGCGGTGTCGACGCCTTCTCCCAGCACCCGCACCGATGACAGCACCCGCAGCTCGGCGCGCACGTCCGCACCATCCGGGCCCGGGTCGGTGAGGTAGTCGGAGGCGAACTCCTCGAGGACGTGGCGGCGGTGGGCGGGGGCGTGCTCGCCGTACAGCCACTGCGCCCACACCTGCTCGGCCGGCGGGAAGGTGCCGGGGTCGTCCTCGGCGAGACGGCCTGCCGTCACCGGCACGGCGGCCGCCATCGCCTCGCCGACCCGGCTGTGGAAGGACAGCACCCGCCGGAAGCGCTCCTCAACCGCAGCCCGCATCAGCCCGGTCTGCACGGCCGCCAGCCGCGCTCCGCGTACCGCGTCGGATCCGGTCGCCTCGGTGGTGAGAGTGGCGTAGAGGCCGGGGTCGCGGATGTCCAGGCACAGCACCTGATACGGCGCCACCAAACCGAGCCGGATCGCCTCGGACAGCTTCAGCTTGTACGCCACCGGCCCGAACAGCGGCGAGTCCTCGTCCATGGACGCCACCAGCCGCGGCCGGTCACCGTCGGCCTCCCACACGCGCGCCGTGGCGGTCATGTACAGCCGCCGGACGGCGGGCACTTGGGTCTGGTCGTGGACGGCCGCCCACGGCTTCAGCCCGTCACCGCTGACCCGGTGGGCCTCGTCCACCACCACCAGGCTCCACACCGGCAGGCCCGCGACGTGCGCGCGCTGGAGGGTGCCCATGCCGACCGACGCGTACGTCGCGAACACCGTCACGGTCTCGTCGCCGGCGGTCCACGCGATCAGTTCGTCCGGGTCCGTCGTGCACGGCACCCCCTGGCTGTCCGCGCCCCGCAGCGAGCACACCCCGATCATCGCCCCACGCCGCCCGCCCTCCCGCCACGCGCTCGCCATCTGCAACAGCAGGTCCAGGGTGGGCACCAGGACCAGTACCCGGCGTGCGGACAGGCGGCTCGCCGCTGCCACGCCGATCAGGGTCTTTCCGGAACCGGTGGCGGCGATGACCTGCGTGCGCAGACCCTCGGGGGGAATGCCTTGGCCGGGCTGTTCGGACAGGTGATGGAGGACCGCGTCGACGGCCTCGACTTGATGCGGGCGCAGCGTGACGGTCACGACAGGGGGTCCTCCGGGTCCGGTGAGCTCTGGTGACTCATGGGTGGCAGGGCGGCCGTGCGCCGGGAAGTGGCCGGCCGTCCTTGTGCGCGCCAGGCGGGTGCAGCGGGGTTCTCGGTGTCGGTGGACGTCGTGAAGCGCCCGCCCTCGCTCCTGCGGGCCCCGTGCCGGCCGCGCCCGGGGCGTGCCAGGTGCGCCGCGCGGACCTGCGCTGCCCGATACAGTGACTGGCCGCTGCGCCCGGGCTCCCGTCCCACCGCTGCGATGCCCCACCGCGACAGCTGCCTGCGGGCCGAACCGGTCGCCGATCCCCCCGTGAACCCCAGGTACTCGGCCACCACGGAGACGGTCCACAGCTCCTCCGCCGCGGGCGCGGAGAGAGCGGGGGGAGGGTCCGTGGCCATCGGTACGCGCCCTTCGGCAAGCTGGAGAAGATGTCTTGCAGACACCATAATGCCTCACTGTAAGTTATTATGGCGATGGTTCCGGAACAGCCACCGGACTTTCCCCGCCGCCTGCTGCCGGACAGGATGCAGAGCGGCTCGCGCAGCGCCACACGGACGGTCAAGGAAGGAAGTCCCGATGGACCGGGACACGAACACCAGCGGCCGCGCCGCCATCGACGCGCTGCTCGCCGGTGTGCGGGACGAAGTCCCGCTGCCGCGCCCGGATGTCCGCCGCCAACTGCGCGAGGGCGTGGGCCTGTCGAAGGCTCAGGTGGCTCGGGCGGTCGGGGTGAGTGCGTCGACGCTCAGCGGCTGGGAAGCCGGCCGCGAGCCCGCCGGGGAGCCCCGCGAGCGCTACGCGTACTTCCTGGAGCAGGCACAGGCCAAGCTCGACGCCCGTACGACCACCGCCGGTCCGTCTGCTGCCGACAGCTCCAGTTCGGCGGAGACAGCCGCGGCCACCCCCGAAAGCGGCGGCCAGGCCCCCGGTGACGACAGCGACGACGGCGACGTGCTCGCCGTGCCCCAGCCGTGCGTGCTGTGCGGGCAGCCGGCCCGCCACCAGGTCGCCGGGTTCCCCCAGCACCTGGACCCCACCGAGTGCACCACCGCACCTGCGGCCCCGCAGCCGGCACCCCCTCCCGCGCCGACCCCGGTTTCCGGCCTGGTACAGAGCGGCCGGACCGGCGGGGAGCGGCAGTCCCCCCGCAGCCGGCAGGGTGTGAAGGTCGTAGCGGTCGGCCGCCGGGTGAAGCCCGCTGACGCCCCGGACCCGCTCGCCGAGCGGATCTCCTCGGCGGTTGCGGCCGCGCTGACCGAGCAGGGCGGGGATGTCGCGGCGGCGACGGCGGTGCTGGTGAAGCGGGCGATCCCGGACGCGATGGCCCTGCTGGACCAGTCCCGCACGGGCGGCCGCTATGACGTCGTTGCGCATCCGTGGCTGCCGGACGTGCTGCGCAAGCAGACCGCCCGCGGCGCCGACCAGGTGTGGGAAGCACGCCCGAAGTGGACCCGGCCGGAACTCCCGGCCGGGCAGCACGAGGTGACCGCGCTGGACATCAACGGCGCCTACCTGTCCGCGCTCAAGACCCACCTGCCGCTCGGGCAGCTGGAGCACACCGAGGGCGGCCAGCACGACCGACGCCGCGCCGGCATCCACCTGATCACCCCGCCCGACTGGGACCACGACGCCCACCTCCCGAACCCGATCGGCCAGCGCGACGAACCGGGCCCGCTGTGGGTGACCGAGCCAACCCTGCGCCTGCTCCTGCGAGTCTCCGGCCCGAAGTACGGACTGTGCGACCCGCCCGTCATCCACGAGTCGTGGACGTCGGGAGCCACGGAGGGCTTGCTGGAGAAGTTCCGGATCACGCTCAAAGACGCCCGGGACCGGGCGATCGCCGACGGCGACGAGGTGACGCTGGAGTACGTCAAGGCGATGTACTCGAAGTTCGTGTCGACCATGGGGGAGTCGAACTACAACCGGGAGCTGTACCGCACCGACTGGATGCACCTCATCCGCTCGCAGGCGTTCGCGAACCTGTGGTGGAAGGCCCACCGCGCCTACGACGAGGGTCTGATGGTGGTGCGGGCGATGGGCACCGACGAGCTGCACGTGGCCGGGGACTGGCGCGCTATCTTTCCCGAAGGGCGCGGTGTGACCGAGGTGAAGGTGAAGGACGTCTACACCGTCGGCAGCGCCGACCCCACGACTCCGGAAGAGGCCTGACATGCCCGAGCGTAACCTCGACTTCGGCAAGTTCGGCGCGCGCGGCATCAAGGGCCACGAAGCCGTCGCCCGCCAGCTCGACACCCTCGCCGGGTACATCGCCACCCCGATCACCGCCCGGCGAGGCCTGCTCGCCCGCCTGCACTACCTCACCCGCTCCGACCACGCCCGTACGGCCGCCCGCGAGGCCGGCCTGACCGCCACGCCCCGCACCATCCGGGCCTGGCTCGCCGGCACCCGCTCACCCTCCCGCGCGAACCTCGCCGCGATCGAGCAGGCCTACCGCACCGTGCGGCGCGAGAACGTCGCCCGCTACCTCCTCGCCCGCCTCAACCGCGACGGCCGCGGCACCCGCGTGGAGTTCCACCCGCTCAACCAGTCCCAGGTCACCCGACCCCAACAGCGGGCGGTGGAATTCCGCACGCTGAACGTCCGGCGCTGGGACCGGATCGTCGCCGCATGGGCCGCCGACGATGACGACGCCCTCGACCACGCATGGGTCGATGACGCGGTGGTCGACCTCGGCTCCCAGTGGGGCCAGTACGAATACGTCACCAACATCGGATTCGCCGCCTAAGCGCTGTCCCGTAAGTGGGCGGCGTGAGCAACAGCCCCAGGGTGACGGCACCGTCTCACATGGCTGATCCCTGAAGGGCTTCTTGCCACTCGTTCATTACGTCGCGGGACTCGTCCAGTGCGGGATCGCGGCTTCCGCCAGGTGCGTAGGCAGGGGACCGGTCTGCGCGGAGCGGCACGTGGGCGCAGTACCAGGCCCGCTTGGCGCCTGCCTGCTCCGCGTCCGTGCCGGTCCGTAGATAGTCGAGCAGTGTGGTCATGACTCGGCGGCGCCCGAAGGCGTAGACCGCGGGTTCGACGAACCAGCGGCAGAAGCTGGGGTCTGGGTCGTAGACGGCTGCGGCCAGCAACGGGGCGAAGAACTCCTCGGGGAGGTGGGCTCGTTCGAGCAGCGGCTTGCGGACCGCATGGGCCAGGTGCCGCGCGCGGCGTGCGTCCGGCACGTCGGCCGCATCCCCGAGGTCCATCAGCCGTGCCACCTCGGTGACACATGACAGGAAGGAGCGCGCGGCGGGTTTGGTGTGCTCTTCGTCGGCCATGGCGGCATTTTGGACCGGCTCGGGCCGAGAAGACATGGGGGCGGTGGCTGCTTCTCGCCGAGTGAAACGATCATGTGGTGGCTGGTGTGATCACGGCGTCAGTGCCGTCCTGGATAGAGCCGTTCACTGGACTGAGCTCGCGCTGCTTCGGCAAGTTGGTTGCCTCGGTGCGACGCGAGCAAGCCTTGGATCAGCAGCGCGGCCGGCCCTGGAGTCTGCCGCTGGAGGACCGTGTCCTGCTGGTGACGACGTACTGGCGCACGAACTTGACGATGCGACAGCTTGCTCTGCTGTTCGGGATCTCCAAGTCGGCCGCTGACCGGATCATCGACCACATCGGCCCGTTGCTGGCGCTTCAACAGCGGAAGCGGTTCCGCAAAGGCACCGTGCTCATCGTCGACGGCACCCTGGTGCCCACCCGTGACCACTCGGTGGCCGAGCAGTCGAAGAACTATCGCTATTCCACTGCGCACCAGGTCGTCATCGACGCTGACACCCGGCTGGTCGTCGTGGTCGGACGCCCCTTGCCGGGAAACCGGCACGACGCTCGCGGCTGGGAGGAATCCGGGGCCAAGGAGGCTGTCGGCACCACGACGACCATCGCCGACGGCGGCTACCAGTGGCTTCGATCACTTCTTGCGGCAGCGTTTGTTGACGAGTTCTGACGTCATCGTCCGGCCGAGGACTCTGCGGTTCGTCACGAGTTTTGAAGGCGCCTGCCGATGCAGCCGAGTCGTGTCGGCGGCTCGCAACAGGGCTGCCACAAGGTTTCAAGATCGCTTGACCTTGCCCCAGAGGGAAGGGCGACAGTGTCTCCGTAGATCACACGAGCGAGCGGTGTGCGCTCGCCAGCCGGGCTGGACGAAGAGGGGGAGTTCGAGTGACGGCGACCTGCGTCATTCTCGATATCGGTGGCGTGCTGGAGATCACGCCGGAAACGGGGTGTGTGCAGCGGTGGGAAGAGCGGCTGAGGTTGCCGTTCGGCACTGTGCATGGGCGGATGCGCGACGTGTGGCAAGCCGGGAGCGTCGGGAGTATCAGTGAACGAGAGGTTCACGAGCAGGTGGCAGCACGCTTGGGGCTCGACGCGCCCCAGGTTGAAGCCTTCATGGCTGATCTCTGGGCGGAGTACCTGGGAACGCCTAACGAGGAGCTCATCGCTTACGTGCGTGGGCTGCGAGGAAGCTGCAGGCTGGGCATCCTGAGCAACAGCTTCGTCGGTGCCCGGGAACGGGAGACCGCGCTGTATCACTTCGACGAACTGGTCGAGCAGATCGTGTACTCGCACGAGATCGGCATCGAGAAGCCGGACCCGCGTGCCTTCGAGACCGTATGCGCCAGCCTGGAGGTGCGGCCGGAGAGCTGTCTGTTCATCGACGATCTCGCAGTAAATGTTGAGGCTGCTCAGGCGGCGGGCATGCAGGCGCATCTGTTCGAGGACAATGCCCGGACGATTACGCGCATCGCAGCTCATCTGGACGCTGGTCCCCGGGTTGGAGGGCCTGTCCCGCTCGGATGATGTCGGCCTGGCCGGCCTTCAGCGGTTGCCGGCCAGGCGGTGGAGCGGTTGATCAGCCCGCTTCTGCGTGTTCGGCACGGGCTCGGGTGCTGGCGAGGCGGTAGGAGTCGGTTCCGGTCTCGATGATGGTGCCGTTGAAGGTGAGCCGGTCGACGATGGCGGCGCAGAGACGGGGGTCGGTGAAGGTCTTCGTCCAGCTGCCGAACGACTCGTTTGAGGCGATGGCGACGCTGTTCTTCTCCTCCCGCTCGGTCAGAACCTGGAACAGCAGCTCGGCGCCGTGCCGGTCCAGTTCCATGTATCCGAGCTCGTCGATGCACAAAAGGTCGACGCGGCCGTAGCGGGCGATGGTCTTGTTCAACTGCTTCTCGTCGGCGGCTTCAACCAGCTCGTTCACCAGCTTGGTGGCGAGGGTGTAGCGGACGCGGTAGCCCTTCATGGCGGCCTCGGTGCCCAGGGCGATGAGCATGTGGGACTTGCCGGTGCCGGAGTCGCCGATCAGGCAGAGCGGCTGGCTCTTCTTGATCCACTCGCAGCTGGCGAGGGTGTTGATGGTGGCCGCGTCGGTGTTGGGGTTGGCGTCGAAGTCGAAGGTCCGTAGTGACTTCTCCCTTGGGAACCCGGCTGCCTTGATCCGCCGTTCCGAGCGTCGGCGGGCCCGGTCGTCGCACTCCGCCATCAGCAGCTCGGCGAGGAAGCCGCGGTAGGTCATCTGGTCCTTGGCGGCCCGGTCGGCGATGTCGGCGAACTCGTTGCGGATCGACGGCAGCCGCAGCAGACGGCAGGCGGTGTCGATGGCGGTGGTGGCGGCTTGCTCGGTCAGTCCTCGCTGGCGGGGCAGGGTCACTGTGCTTCTCCCTCTCGGTGGTCACCGCCGCTGGCGCGACGTCGGAGCAACTGGTCGTAGGGCGTCACCGAGGGCAGTGGCCTGGTGTCCGGCGGCAGGTGGTTCAGCTTCCACTCGTGCAGGAACGTCACGGTCGCCGGCGGCTGCCCGGTGGCCAGCGCAGACGAGGTGGCTGGAGCGGTTTCATCCTCGGTCTGGGCGGCTTTGCGGGCCTCCAGGGCGACCGCGTCCGCGGTCAGGGCCCCGGCCCGCAACGCGGTCGCCAGACCGGCGACCAGGTACTCGTGCGGGATGTGCCGGGCCATCAGGAGCACCTCGATCAAGGCCCGGGTGCCCTCGGTGTCGCCGTGTGCCTTGACCGCTGCGGCCCACCAGGCGTCATGGACAGGAGTGAACTTGCCGGCGGAGCGGGCCTGCTCGAGTGCCGTCGCGCCGGGGAAGGCGCCTGGCTTGCGGATCAGGGCTTCGAGGTAGTGGTCCAGTTCCAGGCGGCAGCTGCCCTTGGCGATCAGCCGCTCATGGCGGGCCACTTCCACATTCTTGTCGTAAACTACCAGGTGAGAGGCGTGCAGCATCACCCTGACCCGTTTGCCGATCAGCCTCACCGGCACTGAGTAGCGGTTGGTGCGGACCGCGATCTGGCTGTAGCGGTCGACGCGAGGCGTGAACACCCGCCCGGTCTCGAACGGCTCCTCGGGCAGCGGCATCAGCAGCGGCCTCTCGACCTCGAAGTACTCGTCGATCGTTCGCGGCCGGGACCCGATCCGGCGCCGGCCGTCGTGCTGGTCCCACTGCTCGACCAGCTCGTTCAGCTCCGACAACGAGGCGACCTCGGGCACTGGGGTGAAGGGGTTGCGCCGGAAATAGCCGATCTGCCCTTCGACCCCGCCCTTCTCGTGAGCGCCGTCGATGCCGGGCCGGCAGTAGAAGCTCTCGATCCCGAAGTGCGATTTGAAGGCGATCCAGAATGGATCCGGAATGACGCGTATGACCCTTCGCCCGCACCAGGTGGAAGCCGTGGACGCGGTGCTGCGCCACCTCTCCGAGCAGCCCGGCCAGGGCATCCCGCCCGAGGGTCTCCGTACCCAGGTGATCGCTGCCACCGGGTCGGGGAAGACCCTGATCGGGGTGGAGTCGGCGAACCGCCTGTCCGCGCGCCGGGTCCTGATCCTGGTGCCGACCCTGGACCTGCTCTGAGCTTCCCCCGAGATGCGGGGTGTGTTGACAGAGGGGCAGATGGGACTCATGAGAGGAACATCGACTATGGCTGCCCCCGGTGTCGTGTTGGCGGTCAGCCGATGGTGAGTTTGCCGCTCCAGCCGTTGCTGACGACGGTGGTGTAGGTGCCGACGGTGGTGGTGCCGCCGCTGTACATCCGTACGGAGCCGTCGTTCATGACAGCCCACATGTCGGGGATGCCGTCGTGGTTGGCGTCGGGTGTGCCGAGGAGGAGCCGGACGGTGGCGGTGGTCCAGCCTGAGGCGGCGTAGGTGTTGTCTTTGCCGTTGAGTGAGTTTCCGGCAGTACCGAGGGAGTCGAGTACGGTGCCGCCTCCGGGCTTGGGCTTGCCGTAGCGCAGGGTGAGTTGTCCGGTGGACAGGGTGCGGAAGACCAGGTCGACGGTGCCGTCGTTGTTGTGGTCGCCGACGGATACGAGGTCACGGTCGGGCCAGGCGGTGCCGCCGTTTTCCAGGACGGTGCTGCTGAAGGCTCCTCCGGTGTAGCCGAGGAAGGCCCAGAAGTGGTTGCCTTCGGTGGCGAGCAGGTCGGGGCGGCCGTCGCCGTCGATGTCTCCGGCGGCGAGGATCTGGTCGAGGCTGGCGGGGTCGGGTGCGTCGGCGGGGAGCAGGATCTGGGTGCGCTGGCTGACGTCGAAGCTGCCGTATCCGTCGCCGGGGTAGACGTACAGCTTGCCGTCGGGCATGCGCGCGACCATGTCCTGGAGGCCGTCGCCGGGCAGGAAGTCGCCGTTGTGGGTGAGCAGGGCGCCGGTCCAGTAGTCGTCGGAGTAGCCGGTGTTGGTTTCGATGAGGCCCTTCTGGTCGTAGGCGGCACGGTTGTAGGCGTAGAGGTCGCCGATGCTGCCGGCGGGGTAGACCCGCAGGTCCTTGAACTGGTCGACGACGATGACGTCGGGCATGGCGTCGCCGGTCAGGTCGCCGGGGCCGTCGGCGTGGTCGCGGGGTGTGACGTAGAAGAGGTACTTGATCGGGCTTGAGGGGTTGCCGGCGGAGTCGAGGGCGCGTGCGTAGAGGACGTTGGGGCCGGCGTGGTGGGGTTTGAGGGAGACGGTGACGCTGCCGCCGGCGGTGGTGGGGCTCTTGGTGCCGCCGAAGCTGGTGGAGTCGAAGGAGAACTCGTACCTGGTGGTGTCGGCGGTTCCGTTGGCGCTGAGGGTGAAGTCCCCGGCGGTGCCGTAGGTGACGGTGCTCCAGAGGGCGCCGGTGCCGTCGTCCTCGGGGAACTGGGTGGAGGTGACCTTGGGGGAGTTGGGTTTGGTGGCGTCGTAGACGAATCCGCAGTTGTCGCTGCCGTCCGGGGCGTAGGTGGAGGCGGCGCCGGTGGAGTCGATGGCGCGCACCCGCCACCAGTACGTCTTGCCGTTGGCGAACTTGCTCGCCGTGGCGGTGACGCTGGCGTGCCCGTTGGCGTCGACAGTGTGGTTGCCGTCGAGGATCTTGCTGCTGCTGCCGTCCTGCCAGACCTCGAAGTCGAGGTACCGCAGGTCACCGTCCGGGTCGCTGGCGGTGGCCGCGAAGGTCAGGTCCGACTTGCCGACCGAGGATTCCCCGCTGGTGTCGCAGCCGGGACCGGGGCTCATGGACAGGTGGGTGGGTTCCTTGGGCTTCCGGTTGTAGGTGATCTTCAGGTAGGGGGAGTTGCTGCTGCTGGCCTCGAACTTCTTCCACGGGTCGGGGTGGCTCTCGTCGGCTGCCTGCAGGCCCAGGGTGACATAGCCCCAGCCATTGTCGGCGGCGTCCTGGCCGAGAGAGGTGGCGGTGAACTTCACCCAGTCGTCGGCGCAGCCGCTGTTGTAGCCGTTGGCAACGGTCTGGGCGTCGATCTGGTCGATCCAGGAGGGCTGGTTGTTCCAGGTCGTGGCGGAGCTGATGCTGCTGGTGTGCCACAGCTGGACGCTGCGGGGGGAGCAGGACCAGGAGTATGTCTCCAAGCCGTAGAAGTAGGCCGAGGAGACATTGGCGCCGCGCAGCGCGCTGGAGAGGGAGAGCTGGAAGAAGGAGCGGGACAGTCCAGCGGTGGTGGACTCGTAGCCGACACGGGCCGTGTCGGTGCCATCGTTGAAGTTGGTGCCGTTCCAGAAACTGGAGCTGGGGTGCGGCTGGTAGGCGGTGGTCCAGTTGTTGGTGTGGCCGCTGAACGAGGGGTCGATGAACACCGGGTACACGGTGGAGTCAGCGGTCAGCAGTCTCGTGTCCGGCTTGACGGTGAGAGTGCCGCTGCCGGTGAGGGTGACGTCGGCCACCGCGTCGTGGGTGCCGGGCTGAGGGCCTGCCAGACCGTCCAGGGCGAGCACGGATGCGGTGTCGTCCGCGGAGGTGAGGGATGCGGGCTGCACGAGAGCTGAGGTGCTGCCCGCCTTGTACGAGGCGGGGCTGGCGTCGTCTTCTTCTGGTTCTTCCGGCGCGGCGGTGTCACTGTTCCAGTCGGGCTGGCCGGACGGGGTGCCGGAGTCCTCCGGTTCTTCCGAAGGATCCACGTCGGGGCCCGCCTCGGGGGCCGGCGACTCCGACGGACGCGGCGGCTCAGGGTCGTCGCCTTGAGTGACGGCGGGTTTGCCGGCGGAGTCCCACATGTAGGGAGTGGGGGAGGCCGCGACCTCCTGGCCCTCTGCGTCCTTGGCGTGGATGACGTGGGTGACCGGGTCCAGGGTGAACGTCAGGTCGGGGGAGGCCAGACCGTAGGACAGGGCGGCGAGTTCGGGGTTGGCGGCGGCCTCGGCGTTCTTCACGATCAGCACGTGGGAGAACCCGGAGTCACGGGCGGTCAGCAGCAGGTCCACGCCGGGCAGGACGTCCTGGTAGAGGGCGCGGTCGTTGTTGATGACCGGGGCGGGCAGGGAGCCGGGCCATGTCAGGGTGAGCTGGTGCCCGCCGGTGCTGAGGGTGGCCAGATCGGTTGAGGCCGAGTCCTGGGCAGCGGTGAAGGCAGCCGGCCGGACGGCGGTCCGGTTCTCGGAACGGCTGACCCGCTTGCCGCGGCTGCCGGCAGAGAACACGACAGGAGTGTTGACGGCGTTGGGAACCCACCCACCGTGCGCGGTGCGGTGCAGGTGCGTGTCGATGGACCGCCACACCCCGCCGGCCTTCGCACGGAACGGCACGGCGCGGCTCTCCAGTTCGAAACTGCCGTCGGGGCGCGCGTACGTGGTGCTGCTCGCGTCCCGCAGCGCCGTGACCTCCACAGACCGTCCTGTGGAGCGGGCCTTGTCGAGGGCGGTGGTCTCGTCCAGCAGCTTTGGAGCCCCGGTCCGCGCGGCGCCGGCCCGGCCGGTGTCAGTGTGGTGCAGGACCGGCAGCTGGCTCAGACCGAGTCCTGCGGCCACGGCGGCTGCCACCACCAGAGCGGCCCGCCGCCTACGGCCGGGCAGGCGGAGCCATTGTCTGTCCACGAATACGTCTTCCCTCCCCGGAAACCGGCCCCGACCACGGCCGTCCACCGTCACAGGTGGACGGAAGACGGAGATAATGTCGCCCCTCATTGGGCCGGAATTAACCCTCAGTTAACCTGTGCTGGCCATTCGGCGCCGTCGGGTTTTCCGCACGGACATGAATGCGCCAGCAGATCATGCCTCACAGATACGTCGCGCACCAGCACGGATTTGAATTCATGCGGCGCCGAGTGCGTACAGACGGAAGGCGCTCCGTGCGTGAGTGCGCCGTGAAGGTGGCGTCCAGGACGTCTCGAGGTTCTCTCGGGATGCTAGGGCGTCTGTGCAGGTCGGACTCGCGAGGTGGGCTTGATCGCCTCTGACGCTCATCTTCACGTATGTGTTGATGTGGTGTGCATGAGCATTTTGCCCGTTGCGATATCGCGAAGATCGAAAAGCCTTTATTTGCCCACTCCTCCGAGTGTGACAGGCGCCACATATCTTTGCCTTTTGTTTGACGACCAGAGTTTTCCGGCAGAGGATCCGTCGGTATTTCTTATCGACTTGCGGGTGGGATGCGCGGGCTGATTCGCGTATTACTCACCAGCCGCCTTGGGGGGCTGTTCGGTGTTTGGTTCGCTGTCGTGGTCCGGCCGTGGTTCGCTGCCGGGTACCGCCACAGTGCGTCGGCGGGCACGCCGCACGCGACTGGGCGCTGGAGCAGTGCTCGCCGGGGCGTTGATGGTGGGGCTGCTGCCAACCCAGGCTGCCGCACTCCCGTCACCGAACGGCAACCGCGCCGGCGTGAATCTCATCGACCTGCCCGCCGAAGACACCGCAGCCGACGCCGACACCGGCGCGCTGGACGATCTGACCGGTGAGGCCACGGTGCCGCCGCACGACTACGAACCGGCTCACACCGATCCTCCCGCCAGCGGAACAAAGAACGTAAGCCTCTCGGATCTGGCCGCAGGGGAACTGCGGCAGGCAGATTCACTGCCGGTGCTGCTGGGCGCCCCGGCCGACGCCACACCCGAGGAAGCCTCCGCACTGGACGGCACCTGGCAGGTCGACGTGGCCAACCCCACACAGACGTCCGCGGCCGAGGTAGACGGAACCCTGCTCACGGTGACTCCGCCGGCCACAGCCTCCGACGCCTCGGTGGATGTTGCCCTGGACTACTCCGACTTCGAGCAGCTGTACAGCGCGGACTGGGCCGACCGGATGCAGTTCGTCACGTATCCGGAGTGCTTCCTGACCACGCCCCTGGATGAGGCGTGCAACCAGGCCACCCCTCTGGCCACCGACAACGACGACAACACAGGCCAGATCAGGGCCACTGTCGACGTCGCCGCTGCCTCCGCCGCCTCGGCCACGGCCGACCAAGCCTCGCTGTCCAATGACAACACCTCGGCGACCGATCCGGCCGTATACCACCCAGGTACGTCGAAGATCGGCGCGCTGAAGGCGCTACTCCCACAGGCGGCCACCTCGGGCACCGGGTCCGTGGTGCTGGCAGCGACGGACTCCGGGTCGGGCGCGAAGGGCGACTACACGGCCACGCCGCTTGCCGCCTCGGGCACATGGAGTGCGGGTGGGTCCGCGGGGGCCTTCTCCTGGTCGCAGCCGGTGACGGTGCCCCCGGTGCCGGCAGGCCCTGCACCAAAGGTCGCCTTCGGCTACAACTCGCAGGTCGTCGACGGGCGGACCTCGGCCACCAACAACCAGGCGTCATGGATCGGTGACGGCTGGGACTACCAGCCTGGCTCGATCGAACGCACCTATCGCAGTTGCCGCGACGACACCGGCGGTGACGCGAACAACGCCACCCACAAGACATCGGACATGTGCTGGGGCTCGTACAACGCCGTCCTGTCCCTGGGCGGCTCCACGACCGAGCTGGTGGTGGACGCCTCCACCTGCCCGAAGGGGAACCTGGACGACCCGAGCTGCGACTGGGTGACGGCCAACGGCGACGGCTCCAGAGTGGAGCGCATCAAAGACCCCAGCAAGGACAACGGAGACAAGGACGGGGAGTACTGGCGAGTCACCACCCGGGACGGCACCCAGTACTACTTCGGCCTCAACCATCTGCCCGGCTGGAGCAGCGGTGAGGAGACCACCGGCTCGGTCCTGACCGTGCCGGTGGCCGGCAACCAGCCTGACGAGCCCTGCCACGCTGGTGACTTCGCATCCTCGTTCTGTGACCAGGGCTGGCGGTGGAACCTGGACTACGTCGTGGACGTCCATGGCAACGCCATGTCGTTGTGGTGGGGCAAGGAAGCCAACTACTACGGCGAGAACGAGAAGTACACCAAGCCGGTCTCCTACGACCGCGGCGGATACCTGAAGCGCATCGACTACGGCCAGCGCTCGAACACCCTGTTCACCGCCGACCCGATCGCCCGGGTGGCCTTCACTGTCGACGAGCGTTGTTTCGACGAAGCCGAGACCGGTCTGACCTGCACCAACGACGCGTTCACCTCACAGGACTACGGCAAGTACCGCCTGTGGTACGACACCCCGGCCAACCTGTACTGCTCCGGCGCCGCAGGCAAACGCTGCTCGGTGGGCGCCCCTACCTTCTGGTCGCGCAAGCGACTGTCCTCGGTGACCACCTACGCACAACGGACGCAAGGCTCCACGACGCTCTCGAAGGTCGACAAGTACAACCTGACGCAGACCTTTCCGCGCACTCTGACGGACACGGCCCCGCCACTGTGGCTGGAGTCGATCCAGCGCACCGGCTATGCCACGGACGGCACCGAGCAGAAGCTGAACGCGGTCGAGTTCTCCCACAACAACGAGGCTATGCCCAACCGGGTCATCACGGGGCCGTCCGATTCGCGTCCGGCGTACGACCGGCTGCGGATCAGACGGGTGGTCACCGAGTACGGCGGCGAGATCGACGTCAAGTACTCCGACCCATGCCCTGCCACGGCCACCTCCGATCATCCGAAACCGGAGGAGAACGGGACCCGCTGCTATCCGGTGTACTGGAACCCGGCCTCCGGCCCGGAGACCATCGACTGGTTCAACAAGTACGTCGTCACCTCCATCACCCAAAAACCCCGCGTCGACGGCGTTCCCGACCTGGTCACCGAGTACCAGTACCCCACCGACGGCGCCGGCTGGGCGAAGAACCAGACCGAGTTCAGCAAGAAGACCACCCGCACTTACGACCAGTGGCGCGGCTACGACCAGGTCACCGTCCTGACCGGCGCGAACGACCCCGCCACCGGCATCGTGCGCGGCAAGACCGTCACCCGGTACTTCCGCGGCATGGACGGCGACCCGCTGCCCGGCGGCGGCACCCGCTCGGTGACGGTCAAGGACTCCACCGGTGCCACCATCACCACCGACAAGCCCGCCTTCCAGGGCATGACGGCGGAATCCCTCACCTACACCCAGGCCAACGACGACGGAACCGGAGGCAGCGTCGCCTCACGCACCGTCTCCTACCCGTCGGCCCACCTGCTCGCCACGCGCGCCCGCACCGACGTGCCCGATCTGCACGCGTACCGCACCCAGGTCGACCAGAGCATCACCGTCACCGCCGCCAGCGGCACCAACCCCTCCGACTCCCGCACTTCGCGGACGGTGAAATCCAGCACCCTGTACGACGACACCTACGGCCTGCCGTACCAGGTGGAAACCCTCGGAGACACCGGTAAGACCGGCGACGAGACCTGCACCCAGACCTCGTACCTGCACAACACCAGCGCCTGGCTGATCGGGCTGACCGAACAGGCCAAGACCACCGCAGGCACCTGTGCCCAGGCTGCGACCGCCACCGGCGACGACGTCGTCTCGGCCTCCCGTACCGCCTACGACGGCCAGGCCTACGGCACCGCTCCGACCAAGGGCGAAGCCACCAGCGTCTGGGGCGCGGACGGTCTGGGTACGGGCTGGATCCGTACGAACAAGACCACGTACGACGACTACGGACGCGCCAAGACGGTCCAAGACGCCGCGGGCCACATCGGCACGACGGACTACACCCCCCCGTCGGGACAGGTGTTCTCCACCACGGCGACCAACAACACCATGGGCTTCAGCTCCACCGTCACGGTCGAGCCGGGCCGCGGCAGCCCGGTGAAGTCCGAGGACGCCAACAAGCACGTGGTCACCCAGGCCTACGACGCCCTCGGCCGGACCACGGCCGTGTGGACGGCCTCGCAGAACCCGACCACCGACGATCCCGCCAAGACGTTCGCCTACGACATCACCGTCGGCAAGCCGGCCGCCGTCACCACCTCCACACTCCGCGACGACGGCACCTACGCCCACACGGTGGCCCTCTACGACGGCCTCGGCCGTCCACGCCAGACACAGGCCGACGCCGTCGGCGGCGGACGCATCGTCACCGACACCCTCTACAACGCGGCCGGCACCGTACGCCGCACCAACAACGGCTACTACGCCACCGGCGCACCGTCCACGGCACCGTTCGAGCTGAAATCGGACTTCGCCGTTCCCAGCGCCACGGTCACCACCTACGACGGACAGAACCGCCCACTGACCGTCACCCCCTACGAGGCCGGGAGTGCGAAGACCGCCAAACGCACCACCTACGCCTACGACAAGGACGCCACCACCGTCGTCCCCCCGGTGGGTTCTCCGGCGACCCGCAGCTTCACCGACGCGATGAAGCGCACGGTGCGCATCGACCAGTTCACCGACGCGCTGCACGCCGCCCACACGTCCACCACGTACGGCTACAACTCACGCGGCGACCGGGCGTCGGCAACCGACACCGAGGGCAACAACTGGTCCTGGACATACGACGCCCGCGGCCGCCAGATCCGTGCAGTCGACCCCGACACCGGCACCACCACCACGACCTACGACGATCTGGACCACCAGCTCACCACCACCAACGATCGTGGCATCACCGTGTGGACCGGCTACGACGCCCTCGGCCGCACCACCGAACAGCGCCTGGACGACGACCAGGGCGACCTGCTGACCAAGTTCACCTACGACACCATCCCGGGCGCGAAGGGACAGCCCGTCTCGGCGACCCGCTACAACGACGGCGTCCCGATCACCACCACCGTCACCGGCTACGACGCGGAGTACCGGCCCACGGGGAAGAACATCACCATCCCCTTCAGCCTCACCACCACGGCAACCACGGGCCTGGACGCCACCTACACCTACTCCTACACCTACACGAAGACCGGACTGCAGCAGTCGGTCACGACCCCGGCAGTCGGCGGCCTCGCCCAGGAGAAGGTGATCACCCGCTACAACGCCGACGGCCTGGCGACCTCCACCTCCGGACTCGACTGGTACACCGCCGAAACCAGCTACAGCCCCTACGGCGAAGTCCTGCGCACGGTCACCGGCGAGATGCCCAACCGGGTATGGACCACCAACCTGTTCGACGAGAACACCGGCCAGCTCGACCGGACCGTCACCGACCGGGAAACCGCAGCCCCCACCCGCGTCAACGACCGCTACTACACCTACGACAACGCCGGAAACGTCACCCAGCTCAAAGACACCGACGGCGCAGGATCCACCGACCGGCAGTGCTTCAACTACGACGCACTCGGCCAGCTCCACGAGGCATGGACCTCACCCAACGACGACTGCAAGGCGCTGGGACAGACAACCGCCGCCCCGGTCTACACCGACACCACCGGCAAGGTCACAGCGACCAACGTCACCAGCAGCAACGACGGCTACTGGCAGACGTACACCTACGACACGCTCGGCAACCGCAAACGCCTGACCGAACACGACCCCTCCGTCACCGTGACCGGCGGCCAGGTCGATGCCACCGACGACACCACCACCGACTACGCCTACGGCAACACCACGGGCGGCCAGCCGCACACCCTGACCGGCATCACCACCGACACCGCAACCATCGACACAGCCGCTGACCTCACCTACGACAAGACCGGCAACACACAAACCCGCACCTACGGCGGCGACACCCAAGCCCTGGACTGGACCTGGGACGGCAAGGTCAAGACCGTCTCCGGCTTCGGGAAAGCCGGCAGCGGCCAGCTCATCGGCCTCGACGGCAAATGTCTGGACCTGCAGAGCGCGAGCACCGCCGACAAGACGCCGCTGCAGATCTACACCTGCAACGGCACCAAGGCCCAGGACTTCCACCTCGACACACAGACCGGCGCCCTGACCGTCCTCGGCAAATGCGTCATGCCCACCGGCGGCGCCACCACCGACCACACCCCCGTCACCCTGGCCCCCTGCACCGGCAACACCGACCAGAAGTGGACCGTCACCGCCGGAACCCTCAAGCACAACAGCTCCGGCAAATGCCTCGACGTCCCGGGTGCCAACAGCACAGACGGCACCGACCTGCAGATCACTGCCTGCAACGGCAACAACGCCCAGCAATGGGCCTTCTCCGACCAGACCAGCTACCTCTACGACGCCGACGGCAACCGCATCATCGCCGCCACCACCAGCGCCCACACCCTCTACCTGCCCGACACCGAACTGTCCACCGACACCAACGGCGACGTCGCCTACTGCCAGCGCTACTACAGCCAGGCCGGCGCCCCCACCGTCATGCGTCACACCGACGGCGGAACCAGCAGCACACTGAGCGCGCTTGCCACCGACCGGCAGGGCACCGCGGTCGCCGCCATCGGCCTCACCACCGGACAGACCATCCAACGCCAGAAGACCGACCCCTTCGGCGTTCCCCGCGGCACCGCGGACGGTCGCTGGCAGTCCCACCGCAGCTACCTCGGCGGCACCGACGACACCACCACCGGCCTCACCCACCTCGGCGCCCGCGAATACGACCCCGACACCGGCCACTTCATCAGCGTAGACCCCGTCCTGGACATCGCCGACCCCATCCAGATGAACGGCTACGCCTACGCCAACAACAACCCCGTCACCAAGAGCGACCCAACCGGACTGTTCGTTCCGATGGACCCCGGCGGCGATAACGTCTCAGGCGGATCGTGCCCGAGCCTGCAGAACCCCATCTGTCCCGAGTATTCCGGTGATAAGGGTGCGGGTGGCGGCAGTGGCGGCAATGGCGGGGGAAGCAGTAGCGGAGGCGGAGGCGGAGGCGGAGGTGTTCGAGGCTGGCTCGGCGGCGTAGCCAAGACCGTTTGGCACGAGACGAAAACCACAGCCGTCTCATTCGTCACCACCCCGATCGAGCAAATCAAGACCGATGCTCGATGCATCACCTCCGGCGACGACTGCATGGCCGTACTCACCCAGATGGTCTACAGCGCCAACCCAGCCGCAGCCGCCGCAATGGGCATCACCTCCCGCGCCGCAGATGTATACGATGACTACACGCACGGCAGAAGCGCCCAAGGTACGGGAAAACTCATCTTCGACGTGGCGTTGCTCGCGGCAACACGAGGCGAGGGTGAAGCGATTGAAGGCGAATCCCTCGCGACCAGAATCAAACTCCCTCGTGGTTGTCGTAACAGTTTCGCTCCATCCACCCAGGTACTGATGGCCGATGGTAAGACCAAACCTATTGCGGACATCAAGACTGGGGACAAGGTCGAGGCCGCCGACCCCGCAAGCGGCAAACACAAGGGCAGCCGGAAAGTCGCTGCCACCCTCATCAATCACGACTACGACCTCATCGACCTTCGCATCCAGCGCACCGACGGAAGCACCGAGACCCTCCACACCACCGCCACCCACCCCTTCTGGGACGACACTCTCCGCGCCTGGGTCCCGGCCGGCCAACTCCTTCCAGGGCATGCCCTCAGCACTGCCCTCGGGTACCACGTCTACGTCGCCGATGTCACCACAGTCCCTGGCGACCGTGACATGGACAACCTCACCGTTGACGACCTCCACACGTACTATGTGCTGGCTGGCGAGACGCCGGTATTGGTCCACAATTCCGGCCCTTGTAAGGAAGTAGTTCTCGACAGCTTCGGCAGCTTCGAGCAGGCGCGAAATAAGGCACTTGATCTAATGGGAGAGGTTGACCCCGCGACCCGTAAGCCGTTTGTCGGAAATCTTGAAGCAGCTCAAAGCACTTATGGGAAGGTCGTGGGATTCACCACCCGAGTGGATGGCGTGTTCAAGAGGTTTCGGATGGACTACGACCCTGTGAAGGGTCCGCATATCAATGTAGAGATCGGGAAGGGGAAGTCGGCCCAGAAGTGGGCTGTTCCCTGGAGCGGCACTGAGGGTGACTTCATGAAGATTCTAGGTGGCAATTCATGACACTTGAGGAAGTTTATGGATCGAAGCCAGATCTCCTGCCTCGATCTATGATCCGTCTTGTTCGAGCAGGCCAGCAGGGTTCGCGGCGGACAGTCTGGGTGGGGTGTGAGGGCGTTCGCCTTCTGGATCTGAGTGAACATCTCCTGTTCGAGCGCCAAAGCCTGGGGCGCTTCCCGCGTGATTCTGATGGCTCAATTGCCTGGAGGGATGCGGATGACAGCCTTGTGGTTTGGTCGAAGGAAGAAGATTCCATCGACCTAGAAAATGCTATCCGGGACTTCGCGAGGGGGTGTTCGGGGCTTGTGATTCAGTGGGGAAGTCTGGCGATTCCCAGCGTGGATGTATCGCAGGAAGCGATGGTGTCGCATGTGGCGGAAATCGTTGATTCGATGCCGGAATTCTGGATCTACTCGTCACAGGACAGGCTGATAATGGAACGCTCCTTTTCGGGCCTAGTGACAGTGGCTCGTGTTCCGACGGAACCGAGCGATCCAAGCCTCGGCGGCGCTGTCTGACGGCAACGTTGACGGCAACGCCAGCGGACGACGGAGCCCGGACCGTGGTGCCTCGGTCCGGGCTCCGGTTGCTCAATCCTGCGGAGTCAGCAGGAGGGTGGAATGTCGCCCGAGTCGCGGTCAAGGAGGGCGTCGCTGAGACGACTGATGGCTTGGTGTTGGAGGCGGAGTCGGACATGAGCGTAGACGCCGGCGGTGACGCCGATGTGGGCGTGCCCGAGAAGTTCTTTGATGACGACGAGGTCGACGCCTTGCTCCAGGAGCAGGGTGGCCGTCGAGTGTCGTAGGTCATGGAAGCGGATGCGGCGGAGCCCGGCCCGATTGAGCAGTCGGCCGAAGCGCCGGGTCATGTTGGCCGGGTCGATCGGTCCGCCGTCGGCGTAACGAATACGAGACCGCTGTCCTTCCAGCCCACCTCGGCCACCTTGCGTTCTGCTTCCTGACGTTCCTGGTGGCTCTTCAGTGAGTGGACACACTCGGTGGGCAGGGCGATGCGGCGCTCGGAGGCGCGGGTCTTGGTGGGCAGGATGGTCAGGCCGCCGCTCGGGGTGCGTTGGAGTGGTCGGCAGATGCTCGCTGTGCCGCTGTTGAGGTCGAGGTCTTCCCAGTGGAGGCCGAGGAGTTCGCCTTTTCGGAGGCCGGTGCGCAGGGCGAGTTCGTACAGTGCGTGCAGCCGGTCGGTCTTGGACGCCTGGAGGAGCTGGCGTGCTTCAGCCGCGGTGAGCGGTGTGAAGCGGCGAGGCCGGGGCGCAGTGGTTTTGACGTTCCGGGCGACGTTGCGCGGTAGTTCGTCTTCGCGGACGGCGTGTTCCAGGGCGGACTTGAGGACCGAGTGCACGTACGTCACGGTCAGCGGGGACAGCCGCTTGACGCAGCACTCGCCGATGGCACAGCAACGGTGCCTGGGCGCATCCAGCCCTTGCGTGCAGCACTGACAGGTGGTCCGGAGGCGGTCGAGGAAGGTGCGTACGTCCTTGGCGGTGAGGCGGGCGAGCTTCTTCGTCCCGAGGACGGGGGCGAGGTGGAGGCGGATGCAGGTGGCATAGCGGGTGTGGGTGTTCTCGCGCAGTCGGTGGATGGCGACGCTGTTCAGCCAGTATGCGAGGTAATCGCCCACCGTACGGTTGGCCGTCGCCACAGGCAGGCCGCGGTTGCTGTCGGTGATCTTCTCGGAGAGTTTGTCGGCGGCGTCCTTTCGGGTGGTGCCGTAGACGCGGACACGTTTGCGGCTGCCGTCGGCGGCGAGCACGTAGCCGGCGGCTTCCCAACGGCCGTCCTTGCGCTGGTAGATGGTGCCTTCGCCGTTCGCGCGGGACTTCTTGCGCTTGGGGGCGGTCATCGGGTGGCCTCTTCCAGGTGGCGCTGGACGTAGTCGTGCAGGGCGTGGGCGGGGATGCGGCGGGCGCGGCCGATGGTCAGGGAGGCCAGGCGTCGGGTGCGGATGAGGTCGTAGAGGGCGGAGCGTCCGATCTTGAGGCGGGCCATGACCTCGGGGATAGTGAGGAGTTCGTCGTCACGCACCGGCTGTCACCTCCTGTTGGCGCGTCGGGCTGCGGCCGATGAGTGTGGCGAGGCGTTCGAGGTCGGGTGTGAGGCCAGTGCCGTCGTAAGCCCAGTGGGCGAGGACGAGGGTGGTCGGTTCGGGTTCGGAGGTGTGGCGGCGCTGCCAGGCGGCGCGGGCGGCTCGGAGGGCGCCGAGGGTGGTGGAGTAGGTACGGGTCTTGGTGGAGAAGTGGCCGCGGAAGCCAAGCATGTGGGCCCAGGCCCGCAGTTTCAGGTGTTCGAGGTCGCGGCGGGCTCCGAGGGCCCAAGCGGTGCGGATCATGCGTGCGGCGTGGTCGGGGATGGTTTCCTGGCCGAGTTCGGCGATCAGCTTCAGACGGTGGTCGAGGGTGCCGGTGGCGCTTTCGGCGCCTTTCGTGGCGTACTTCGCGACGTATCCGGCGACCTTGCCCTCGGTGATGGTGGTGCCGTCCTGGAAGGCGGCGGACCGGATGACCTTGACGTCCAGCTCCTTGCCGAAGGCGAAGGCGAAGGCGTAGGCGTGGCCGTCGATCTCCGGTCCGTCGACGTGCGCGCGGGCGGCGGCAGCGTGGACGGCGTCAGTCAGCAGTTCGGGGGTTGCCCAGGTGGGCGGCGGTGTGTGGCCGCCTGCGGGGCCGTCGAGGCGGATCACGGCGTGGAAGTGGATCAGCCCGCGTCGCTGGTACTCGGCTACCTTCGCATACGAGACCCGGACGAGCTTGGAGAGCAGGCGCTGCGGGACTCCGGCAACGGCGGCGATGGTGCGGCGCAGGTGGAGCATGAAGCGGGCCCACAGGGCGGGGGAGTGTGCGTTCCACAGGACGGCACCTGTGTAGTCGTACCGGTCCGGGTTGAGCGGGGTGCCGAGGGCCGGGTCGTCCTTGGCGTGGGTATGTCCGCACCCGCAGCGCGCGGCGGAACTGGAGCGCCTGCCATGAACCGGACCGTACGACGGGGCGGTGAGCGTGACGAACACCCGTGGATGGGCGGCGACTTGTTCAGGGATGTTCTTCCCGCCGCGCAGACCGGCGGCCATGAGATGGAATGTGTCCTGCCGGTACAGCTCGGCGCAGGAGGGGCAGCGGGTGGTGCGGCGGTTGCCGCAGCGGACCAGGAGGTGCCCGGCGGGCAGCTCCTTGGACTTCAGTTCGCGCAGGATTTCGCCGGTGGCGGCGTTGATCTCGGTGCGGTGGCCTTCGAGGCGGATGGGCTGGGCGCAGCCGCCGAGCGAGGACAACTGCCGGACGAGACCCGGCAGGTTCCGGTAGGAGGCGAACACCGCCAGGTCGGCGGCGGCCGGTTGCGGCCGTGGGATGGCGGTGGTGCGGTCGTGCGATGGCATGCTGGCGGGACCTCTCTGCACTGCGGCACACGCGTGTGCCGTGAACGGATGGGGAGGGAGGCCCCGGCAGGGGCGATGGTTTGGCGACTACACGCCCTTGCCGGGGATCACTGCGGTACGGGACCGGGAGCGGCCGGTGGGGTTCACGCGGCCTTGTCCAGGTCGATGCGGGTGGGCAGTTCGCGGACTTTGAGTCCGGAGGCGCACATCAGGTCGTTGATCTGCCAGCAGGCTTCGGTGGGCAGGTAAACCGAGCGCAGCCGGACGGGGGTGCGCATGTCGCCGACGGAGGCGATGGAGACGCCCTGGGGCATGGTGCGGTCGGCGGCGGTGATGTCCAGTTCCCGGCCGTCGGGGAAGAGGTGCAGGAAGTCCTCGACGGTGTCGACGCGGTGGCAGATCCGGGCGGACAGGTTGGTGCGTACGGCGGTGGTGAGAACGTCGGCGGAGGGCTTCTGAGTGAGCAGCCACAGCCGTACGCCGAACTTGGCGCCCTGGCTGGCGACGGCCAGTAGCTCGGCCTCGAACCGTTCGCGCGCCTTGCGGTCGGGGTGACGGGTGTAGTTCGCCACCTCGTCGATCACCACGAGCAGCAGCGGCAGCTCTTCGCTGAAGGCGGTGATGCGGTCGGTGCGGCCGGACCAAAACAACCGCTCGCGACGCTGCATCTCCTCGCGCACCCAGCGCAGGATCTCGGTCGGCTCGTCGGGATGGATGGCGTCGGAGACCTTGTGGGCGGTACGCCACCAGGGCGCGACCGCCCCGAGGTTGGGGTCGATCACGATCAGACGCACGTCCCGCATGAGCGAGGCTTGGGCGAGCAGGGTGTTGACGGTGATCGACTTGCCGGAGCGGGTGGCGCCGGCGATGAGCGCGTGGGCGGAGTAGGCGAGGTTGAGCACGACAGGGGTGCCGTCCTCGTCCCAGCCGAGCAGCACGTCATCGGTGGAGACGAACTGACCCGGTCGGCAGACCGGTGAGCCGTCCGGGCCGAGCAGCGGTGAGCGGATCACCGCCTTCAGCGGCTCGCGCCTGAAGCCGCGCGCGACGATCACTCCGGGTTTGGGCTGGCTGATCCGGATGCGGCGCATGCCCCAGGCGTCGCACAGGCCCTCGGAGGCCTCCTGCCAGGCGCTCAGCCCGACCTGCGGCAGCGCGTCGGCGGTGACGGTGACGCCGAAGGCGTCGGCGCGGGTGTGCAGACGCGGCACCAGCATGCGCGGCTTCGTCGGCTGCTCCTGCGGGCCGTACTGCTGGAGCACGGTTGGGGTGGCGTCCTTGACCGCCAGGCCCAGCATCGGCGCGAGCCGCTTCCAGCCCCACCGCATCTGCCGCGCCTGCCGCAGACTGGCCCGGGTCTCCGCATCGGCGCGGTACCAGCGGGCGAAGCAGAAGCCGGCCCAGCCGAGCAGCCCGAGCGCAGTGAGGCCGACGACGGCCAGGGGCGCGAGCCCGAGAGAGGTCCCGGGCATCAGGCGCCCGCCTTGGCGGTGACGGCGTCGCCGCGCAGGGAGATGCCGTGCCGGTCCTTGCCGTTGATCTCGTTCTCCCAGGCCGAGGCGACCAGGCCGGTGAAGGCGACGGGCATGCCGACCTTGAGGCCCTTGCCGAGGCCGGGCTCGGGCACGTTCACGGTGATCACTTCGGCGCGGCCGTTGAACGCGAACATCACGTCCACCTAGTGCAGGTGGGCGCCGGTCGTGCGGTCGATCGCGGGCTCCCGGCCGTCACGGTCCTTGAAACGCGGCCGGGGCTCGGAAGCCAGGATCACCAAGGCCTGGGACTGGTCGATGGGCATGGTCTTCACGGCAAACCTCCAGGTAGAAGGGTGCGAATCACCCATGTGGGTGATCGCTCGACCCGACCCTACCTGACTCAATCCAACTCTATCCATCCCTATTCGCTGTTGTTCTGCTCCCGCCCTGTCCATGGGGTCGCTAATCTGGCCGGTGCAGCGCGCTGTGCTGCGGGAACGGCGGCCGGCCCGTCCTTCCGCCACCGATGTACGCCGATCCGAGGGATGACGATGGCTCCTGCTGACGAGGCGCGCCTGGCGTTCGAGCGCATCGCGGACGATCTCAAGCAGCAGATCCGTGGTGAGAAGCTCCAGCCGGGGCAGTTGCTGCCGTCGCACAGCCAGCTGATGGAGGCGTACGGCGCATCGAGCCTGACCGTGCAGAAGGCGGTGCGGCTCCTGCGCAGCGAGGGCTGGGTCATGACCCGCCAGGGCAAGGGCACCTTCGTGAGCAGGTCTGCGGACTTCGAGCACGCCTTCGAGAAAGTCGTCAAGGATCTGGAACGCCGGATCCGCTCCGGCAGCCTCACGCCAGGGATCAAGCTGCCGGGCAGTGAAGCGCTCGCCGACCACTACGCGGTACCGGTCCGTGTCATCGACACGGCGGTTAGCCTGCTCGTACGCAACGAATGGCTCCGCTACGAGGACGAAGAGCACAGCCACGACGCCTACGTACGCGACGCGGACGATCCCGCCCTCGGGCGGCACCTCGCCCAGGCAGCCCTTGTGCAGAAGATCCGCAATGGCTCGTTGCCCAAGGGCACCCGGCTGACCGCAGTGGAGGCCGCCGAGGCCATCGGCCACAGCGAAGAGAACACCGAGCAGGCCCTGGCCACGCTGGCCCTGGAAGGACATGCCCGCAAGGTCTACAAGAACCCGCGCAAGGAAATCCCCTCCCGCACCCGCCCGAGCGAGCCGCAGCCGGAAGAACTGGCGTACGTCATCGGCGAAAGCCTCTTCTGGGAAGAACCGCCAGACGCGGGCGGCACCGACGACGGTTCCGCACAGTTGCCGCAGTCCGCGCCGCCCGGATCCTGGGACGTCGGCCTGGCGGGCAAGCTGGACCTGATCCTGGAGCAGATGGCCGACATGCGCGAGCGTCTTGAGCGCCTGGAGCAGGCAAGCCAGGGCCGAGAAGCCAAGCGCCCCAAGGGCGCCTGACTGCATGCAGTGAAAATCCCCGGAGAGCCATGGCTTTCCGGGGATTTCCGCTGCGGCCCTATCCGACCGGGTGCGACGGGCGCCGGCCGGAACAGGAGATCGTGATGGGCAGTCAGTCGAGCGGGACGGGGCGGCGGCTGTCCCGCTCCTCGTCTTCGGTCTCCAGGTCGTCCAGGGTGTCGAGGTCGTCGTAGGCGGGGGCGGGCAGACGTGCTCCCCGGCTCACCGCGATCCGGTGGACGTTCGTCAATGCCTCGGTCAACTGGACTGCCAGCAGGTGCAGTTCGCCAGGCGTCCACTGGCGTCCGTCCAGAGTGTGTTGTGCCTCCTGAACGAGTTCACCGGCCAGGCCGAGTTGGGCCGACTCCATGTTGTCAGCGAGGCGTGACAGGTATCCGGTCCCGTCGCCTGCGAGGTAGCAGGGTTTTCCTTCCGGCCCGGCCCAGGGGAGCAGGCGGACCTGATTCGTGAGGCTCATCAGGCCCCCACCTCCATGCTGCGGGTCAGCAGGGGACCGATGTCGACTCCGTGCACGGCCAGCCACAGTGCGCGCCGCGGTGCCCGTCGGCGCTGCTGCTCCCGCTGTTCGTGCGCGAGCAGGTACGGGCGGACCAGTCCGGTGTCCTCACCTTGCAGCACCGGGGCAGCGAGTGCGTGAGGCGGACATTCAGTGGATGGCTCCACAACGGGGAGGGTGGGGCGGGAATCCGGTGCGCGGTGGCGGCCTGGCGCGGGCCGTAGCAGCCGTAGCAGTGGTTCGAAGATGTGGGCGATACAGTGCGGCACGTCGGCGCTCCTTGTCAGCGTTGGCCACGCCCCCGGACCGTTCGCCCGGTCGCGGGGGTCCTGACTGAGCGTCAGCCTGCCGACTGGCGATGCACACCGGTTGCACCGAGCGGTGCAACTCCTCTCGCCGGGAACCTGCTATATCCCGACCCAGTCCGCGTACTGCGCCAGCAAGCTGTTACGCGTCCGTTCCTGCCGTTTGAGGGCCAGCACGGTGTCCCTCACGGTCGGGTGGTAGCGGGTCTGCTGTGGCGCGATGCGCCGGGCCTGGTGCAGGCAGTCCAGCGCTTCCTCCGGGTGGCCGGCCCAGGCATGGGAGCGGCCGAGGTCCATCCAGTGGTGTCCGGCCCGGGAACGGGTCCAGCCTCGCGGGATGTGCACATCCTGGGCGAGCTCGATCGCGCGACCGAAGTCGTCCATCTCCGAGGCGATGGCCACCGCATGCACACCGACGTTCACCGGCCCCCAGGTGACGCCGAAATCGGGCAACTCGCCCGTGACCCGGGCCAGAGAACGGGCCTCGGCAAGGCGGGCATCCGCCTCATCCCGGTCCTGCATCCGCCCCGCGATCACCGCAGCCCGCAGATGCATCACACCCTGCATGGCCTCAACGCCTGCCGGGCGGCGCGCATCCAGGCCGTCGAGATCCCGCAGAGCCCGGTCAATCACCCGCAGACCCACGTCGTATCGACCGGACGACATCGTGGTCTGTGCGCGAAGGTAGGCATACATGGCGGCCAGCCCCGGCTCGTCGGCGCGCGGCGCGATCCACGCCAGCCGGTCCAGCGCAACGGTGGCCAGGTCGATATAGCCGAAGTTCCACGCCACGGTGAACACACACCGGAACGTCCCGGCCAGACACTCGTAAGCCAGCCGCTGCTCTTCCCCGGTGCTGGTGTGCACCGCCTGCACCGACTCGTCGATCAACCCGGGCAGGTCGCGCACCATGTCCGTGTACTGCGCCTGCCGGCGTTGCACGAGGGCCCGTTGGACATCAGCCCGGATCAACGCGGCCCGGCGCGGAGCCGTCTCCCAGTCGAGCGCGACATCCCAGTTCTCCAGTCCCTCACGGATCGGCTGGATCAAGGCGTCCATGCGGTCCCGGCGCAACTCCTCGGCGTACGGCTGCCCCAGCAGATCGGACGTGGAGACGCCCAGCGAGCGGGCACAGGCAGCAACAAGAGCAGGGGAAGCAGCCTTCTGCCCACACTCCACCTTCGACAACAGCGACTTCGACACGTGAGCGCGCATCGCCAGCCCCTGCTGCGTCAGGCCGCGCTGCTTCCGGATGCGGGCGATCCGAGCGCCGGTGTGCTCCTCGATGCTCTGCGACACGGCGAACTCCGTTCTGCGGCAACACTCAGACGGTACCCCTGCAACACCGCCCCGGACCGGCCGAACAACGATCACCCCGGCTGTCCGCAGGAGCACACCCGCCAGTCCGATGCTTCGGACCGCACTCCAGCCGAACGACCAGCCGACGGCCACGGCGTAGCACCAAGGCGGGATGCGTCCAAACTTTCTCTACGTCTTCAAGGCGACCCGCTGACGCGGGTCGCGCGCGGCACGGCCGCCCACCCGGCCCGCTCTCGGCTCCGCCACCGCGGGCCGGTCAGCGACCAGGCCGCGCAGAAGCGCGTAGCGGACGACCGGAAGCGAGCGAAGATCAGACGCTCCCGAACGGCGAGCGCCAGGCCGGCGGCGAGGCAGCGGCAGGGAGTTGGCCGGCGCGCAGGCCCGGCGGTGGGGTCGGTCGGCTCCATGGGCTTTACCCACCTCCCCGAGTCGGGGCCCGCGTCGGGCAAGGCCAGGGGGCCACTCGTTCACATTCCGGGCAGGGGCACAGCCTGCCCGAGTTGCCGGGCCAGCGTACGGCCCCCTGACCATGCCCGACCCCAACCCGGGCAGGACACCGGCCAAAGCCCACTCCACCGCCCTCACGCGCGCAGCCGTCTGACGGCAACGCCGACGGCAACAGGGGCGCACAGCACGGCACTTCCACGCACACCTACGGACCAGCCGGAATTCGCTGACCAGCGAAAATGCAGGTGACGACCGAATGGCGAGCACACGTACTATGTGCTGGCGGGGACCACGCCGATCCTGGTTCATAACTGCGGAACTTCGCCAGACGATCGCGCCGGGATGGATTTCACGGACAATGGACGGCAGACCGTTTACGATGCCAACGAGGCTAAGAATGGCGGAATTCTCAAGTGTGATTACTGCGGTAGGACTGTAGAACGCAGGGCTTCGCGCGATGCCAACGGCAATGCGATCAAGGGTCTACCAGACGATGCTCAGATCGACCATGAGATACCGAAGGCGCAAGGCGGGTGCGGGGCCGCCCATAATGGTTGCGTAGCTTGCAGGGCTTGCAACAGAGACAAGTCGGCAAAGACGGTAGAGCAGTGGGATGATGAGCTTCGAGATTTCCTTCCGGAGGAGTAGCCATGGGCGAGTCGAATGAGCGTCCCACTTCTGCGAGCGGCGCCAAGCTGTTCAAAGTTGCGTTTGACCTCGATTCGGAGAGCGCGAACTGGCCTCCGGTCTCCGTGGAGCGGCTATGGGGGGAGAAGACGAGCGTCAGGCTACAGATTCGGATAGTCAACACGCCATTCTTCGCTCGTGGAGTTTCTTTTGGTGACCTCATTCAAGTTCGCCCTGACAATGATCGCCGTGAGCTCGTCTTCGAGGAGTTCACGCAAGAGTCAGGACATTCGACGATTCGGATCATCTTCCTGAAGAAAGAGGGGAGAAGGGGTATCGAATCCCGACTCCGAGATGCTGGATGCAGTTGGGAATTGACGCATAGTCTTCCAAATTATATGGCCGTCGATGTTCCACCTGCGGTCGGGTACGGTGAATTGCGCGAATGGCTCGTTGGACAAGTCGGATCTGGTGAAATCGAAATCCAGGAGAGTGCGATTTCGGTGAATCACCGGCGACAGGTTCGGGAATTCCCATAGGGTTCGCGCGGGAGTTGGAGTAATCGTCAGGGGCCCCACCGGATTTGCTCCGGTGGGGCCCCTGGGGTGTCTGACGGCAGTAGTTGACGGCAACGTCAGCGGACGCGGGTTGCGCAGAGGGGTGGTTCGTCGCTGCCGTCGGGCTTGCCGGTGATCTCGGCGGGGTTGCGGAGGGCGTGGCCGAGGAGGTCGATGGCGTCGCGCTGAAAATTCGTCCGGGCACTCGATCGCCACCGGATGGCCGGATCGATAGGAAGAGTCGGGGCCGCAGGTGACAACGCGGCCATGGAGTCCTTCTTCAGCCTGCCGCAGAAGAACGTCCTCGACCGTCGGAGCTGGCCCACCCGCGAGGAACTGCGGATCGCGATCGTGACCTGGATCGAACGGACCTACCACCGCCGCCGCAGACAAGCCGCACTCGGCCGCCTGACCCCCGTCGAATACGAGACCGTCATGACCACACCGGCCCTCCAAGCCGCGTGACCCAACCTGTCACCCGAACCTGCAGCAGACCCCAGGTCGTGAGGTTACGCGTGCAAAACAGGTCCGAACCCTCGGGGTGAGGCAGGCGGGCCTATTCGTGTCGAGGAGGGTCCTCGGCGCGGCATCGAAGGGGATCTGGGTTTTGGGTGCATGCCACGCCTGATCCCTCTTGGGCGCAGACCCGGATGCTGGATGTCATTGGTTGAGGTGTATGTGGCGCGTGGCTCAGTTTCAGAACTGTGGACATAGAGTGAAGGAAATGTGCTTATGATGCGTCAAAGTCGCCTGCGGAACCGGTCTTTGGGGGGTGTGGGCAGCTCGGAGCACCCGCGTCACGCGGGCGTGGAACGTAGGAACCATCGGGGGGCCGTTTCGTGTACCTGGCAAGCCTGTATGCCGAAAACTTCCGGATCTTCGGTCCCGCTCCCGGACAGGAAGGTGATACAGACAGCCGCCTGCGAATGGACTTCGGCCCCGCGACCAACGTCCTGGTCGGGGAGAACGGCAGCGGCAGGACCGCCGTCATCGATGCCGTACGCCTGTGCCTGCAGACCACGGCGGGGGACTACTACCGGATCACCGCCGACGACTTCCATATCCGCGACGGCCACCGTGCCGACAGCTTCACCCTCACCTGCGGTTTCAAAGACCTCACGCCGCAGGAGCAGGCCGTCTTCCTGGAGTTGCTGACCACCGAAGAGGACGGCAGCAGCTCCCTTAATGTCACCGTGCGGGCCCAGCTGATCGACTCCCTGCACTCCAGCCGGGTCTCCATCGTCACCCGCATCGGCCCCGACGGCCAGGGCCCCACTTTGGACGGCACCGCCCGGGAACTGCTTAAGGACCCCCAGGTGCGGGAGGACGCCCGTCCGCACGCTGTCCGGGCTGGTTCATACGGAAGTGACCAGCCGACCCGGGAGGGGGATCAGCTCACGCAGATCAGCCCGAGCACGCAGATCCCCGACGGGGAGGTCGCCGCCGGTGCGGAGTTCGACGGGGATGCCCCCGAAGACCCCGAAGACGACGCGTCCGACGTACCCGAAGTGCTCGACGTGCCCGAAGTCGTCGAGGTTTCCGACCCCGTGCCGCCGGCGGCCGTCGAGGCGGGCGGCGGGGCCGCCGACGTGCCGGTGCCGGCGGTCCTCGTGCCGGTGGTCTTCGTGCCGGCGGAGGGTGTGGACACGGCCGGCTGCGCGGCGGCCCTCGGCTCCGTGTGCGGGGTGGCGGCCGGGTAGGGCCGCGTCCTCGCCGAGTCCGCGCGGGTCGCGGTGGCCTCGGAACGCCGCTGTGAGGCGCCGCCGGTCGTGGCAGGCCGGGAGTTCGCGGTGGGGAGCTTGCGGTGCTTGCCCGTCCCGGCCGGCGGGAGTCCGGCGGTCTGGTCCACCGGCTGCGTACCGGTGCCCATGCTCGCGAGGTTGTCGGCCGTCGCCGCCTGGGCGCGGTGGCCGGAACCGCCCTCCATCGAGGCCACGGTGAGGCCGCCGCCGACGAGCGCGACGGCGGTCGCGACCACGGCCCGGCGCTGGTTCTTCTTCCAGCGGGCCCGCTGTCGGCGTCGGCCCGCCCGTCCCTGCGACGCGGGCGCGAGCCCCTCGGGCGCACTGCCGGCGCCTGCGCCGTCACCGCCGGAGTCCTCGAAAACGCTGCCTGCGTCGTCGAGGGCGCCGTACGCGTCGGTCCCCGCTGTCGCCGTCGCCTCCGTCCAGAGCGCTGTTGCGGCCGGGGCCGGGACGGTGCGACCGCCTGTGGTCAACGGTGCTATGTCCGGGGCGTACGCGCCGCACCCGGGCACACCAGGGCTCCGTTGAGGTGCCGACGGCACGAGGAGCAGTAGTCCATCCGCTTCTTCCTGACAGTTGTGCACAAGGGGCCGAACAGCCTGTAACGCTAACGGCGCCTTCGAAAGACCGTGTGGGGCCGATGTGTCGCTCCTGTGCGGGTTCCCTGCCTCAGCGCGCGAACGTCCAAGAGGAGTGCGGTATTCGGCACTGTGCTGTCACCCTCCCTGCGGAGGTGTGTCCGCCATGGTTCCGGTGCCGCTCCGCGCCCCCCGGGGCGGCGGCAGGAAGGCATCCCTCTCGAACGCGGCGACATAGCGCGCGAAGAGCGCCTCGTCGACCGACAGGTCCGCGGCTGTGCTTCCCAGGGCCCGGTGTGTCGAGGCGGAATCGAAGATCCTCGGCACGGCGGAGGGCGTGCCGCCCGACCCGGGGCCCTGGCGCGGGAGCAGACCCAGCAGGGGGAACGCGGCGTTGCCGGGATCCTGCTCCACCCGTCGGTGCCACTCGGTGAGCGGGACGTCCTCCAGCCTGTGGCCGAGCACCCGCAAGCGTCGCACCGCCTCCGCGAAGGGCAGGGGACGCTCGCTGGACACATGGTAGGTACGGCCCGCGGCGGCCGGATCGACGGCGAGCGAGACGATCGCCCTGCTGACTCCGTCGACCGGCACCAGGTCGAAGGCGGACGGATAGTCCTCCGGGGCCGCACCCGCCTGGAGGCACCCCTTGAGGAGCAGCCAGAAGAAATCCGAGGGCTGGCAGAGCCCGGTCGCACTGTCTCCGCTGATCCGGGTGGGGCGGAACACGGTCACGGTCAGCCCCCGTCGTCTGGCCTCGTCCACCAGGGCCTCGGCCACCCACTTGGTGCGCGCATAGCCGTGGCGTAGCAGGCTTCCGTCGCCACGGGGGGTGTCGGCAGAGATCCGGGTACCGGGCGAGCCTTCGGGCGGGTACACGCCGACGGTGGACACATGGTGGACCGGCACGTTCCGGTGGGCCGCGGCCAGTCTCAACACCTCGGCGGTGCCCTCCACGTTGGCGGCCTTGAGGCGTTCATAGGGCGAGGTCAGGTTGACGGAGGCGGCCACGTGGAAGATGGCGTCGATGGTCCGGGCGAGCCGGTCGGCCTCCTCGGGCAGCAGACCCAACCGATGCCGGGTGAGGTCACCGGGCAGTGGTCTGATCCGGTCCGCCCGCCACACCGAGGCCAGCCCGTAGCGGTCCAGGGTGCTCCTGAGCCGTTTCTCGGCGGCCGCGGCGTCATCGGCGCGTACGAGGCAGGTCACCGTGGCACCGGTGCGCTTCAGCAGGTCCCGCAGGACGAACACGCCAAGGAATCCGGTGGCGCCGGTCAGCAGGATCTCCCGTGGTGCAGCCGCCGGTCCGGCCGGGCCGCCCGCTGGGACGACAGCCGGGTCAAGGACGGCTTCCCGGATGAGGTCGGGCATCTTCGAACCGCTGCCCGGGGTCTGTGCGAGCCGGGCCAGCGCGACGGGTGTCGGTGCGTCGAAGACGTCCCCGGGGCGCAGGTCCAGGCCCAGTTCCGTGCGCAGGGCGACGACGAGACGGACGGCGAGCAGAGAGTCTCCGCCCAGTTCGAAGAATCCGTCTTCGGGGCCGATGTGTCCGATGCCCAGGACGTCCTCCCACACCGTGGTGACGGCCGCGAGGAGTTCGTTCGCGGCCGTGCCGGGGGCGGCGGTGTCCCGGGGCGCGGGCGGGAGGGAGCGGGCGTCCGCGTACCGGTGGCGCAGGGCGGCCCGGTCGGTCTTGCCCGTGGGCGTGCGGGGAAAGGCGGGGACCGGAAGCAGGACGCTGGGCACCAGCGGTGCGGGGAGCCGCTCGGCGAGTCCGGCACGGACCTTCAGGGGGTGGGCGCGGCCGGTGTAACAGGCCGTGAGCCGCCGGTCCACCGCGGTCTCGCCGGTCACAAGGACGACGGCGTCCCCGACCCCCGGCAGGCTCTTCAGGCAAGCCTCCACCTCACCTGGTTCCACCCGGTGGCCACGGATCTTCACCTGGCCGTCGGCGCGGCCGAGGAATCGGATCGTGCCGTCCTCCAGGAGCGTGCCGATGTCGCCGGTGCGGTAGAGCAGGGCGGTGCCGCCGGGATCGTCCGGATCGGGGACGAAGCGGTCGGACCGGGTGTTTCCGGCGTAACCCTTGCCGACGGCCGCGCCTGTGACGCAGATTTCGCCGGGGACACCGAAGGGGCGGGGCCATAGCCGGGCGTCGCGTACGCGCACTGCGCTGCCGGGCACCGCGCGGCCGATGGCCGGCCGGTCGGGCCATGAGGCGGGGTCGCCGCTGAGCGGCTGGCGGGTGACCACGTGTGTCTCGGAGGGGCCGTACTGGTTGTCCAGCCGGGCCCGGGGCGCGACGGAGGTGAAGAACGCCCGGACGGCCGGTGTCACGACGAGTTCCTCACCCGCGGTGATCACCTCGCGGAGACTGCCGGCCCGGCGGCCGAGCGCGGCGCCGTACTCGGCGAGCTGCTGGAGTGCCACGTACGGCAGGAACAGGCGTTCCACCGCATGCCGCTCCACCAGGTCGAGCAGCTGATGCGGATCGCCGCGGACCTCGTCCGGCATGAGGACGAGCCGCCCGCCGGCCCCCCAGGTGGTGAAGATCTCCTGGAACGCCACGTCGAAGCCGAATGAGGCGAACTGCAGGGTGCGGGCGCCGTCGGCGACGCGGGAGACACGGCACTGCCAGTCCACGAGGGCGGCCAGTGACCGGTGGGGGAGGACCACGCCCTTGGGCCGCCCGGTGGAACCCGAGGTGTAGACGACGTAGGCGGGGTCCTCGGGGCCGGGGTCGGGCAGGGCGATGTCCCGGGCCCCGGCCAGGTCGCAGGGGCGCAGGACGCAGACCCCCGGTGGCTGCGGCCCGGGCTGGGCGTCGTCCTCGACGAGCAGGGCGGCCGCGCCACTGTCGCGCAGCATGAACGCGGCACGCTCCCCGGGCACGGCCGGATCGAGGCACAGGCAAGCGGCGCCTGCCCGGATCACCCCGAGCAGAGTGGTCAACGTGGCGGCCGTACGCCGCCCGCGGAGGGCCACGACGTGGCCGGCCAGCCCCCGGGCGACCAGCGCGCGGGCAATGGACCCGGAGCGGTCCCACAACCGCCCGTAGGTGATGTGCTCGCCGCCGTCGTCGAGGGCGACCGCATCCGGGACGCGCCGTACGGTGCGGGCGACGGCCTCGGGTGCGGGCGGCGGGGGTCCGGCGGGGACGGCCAGGGGCCTGGAGCGGGCGGCGAGAGCGTGCTGCTCCGCGCGGCTCATGACGGCCAGGTCGTCGACGGCCAGGTCAGGGTGGGCAGTGGCGTCGGTGAGCAGCGCAACGTAGCGGTCCGCGAGACGGCGTGCGGTGGCCGGGGTGAACAGCTCGGCGGCGTACTCCAGACGGCCGAAGTAGCCGCCGTCGCGCGGCACCAGATGCAGGAACACGTCGAACTTGGCGGTTCCGTCGTGCGGATACAGGCGCTCGGCGGTGACATCGGGCAGCCGCAGCCCCGGGCCCCTGGCATCGTCGACGGTGAGCACGATCTGGAACAGCGGGAAACGGGACACCTCGCGCGACCGGGTCAGCTCTCGGACCAGCCGGCTGTGGGGGACGCGGCGGTGCGCCATGGTGTCCCGGACGACGGCGGCCATGTCCGCGACGAGTTCACGGAAGGACATCCCGGTGCGCAGCTTCTGGCGCAGCGGCATGACGTCGGTGAGACAGCCGACGACCTGTTCCAGTTCCAGCCGGTCGCGCCGGCTGACCGG
Source organism: Streptomyces sp. NPDC059224 (assembly GCF_042754285.1). NCBI lineage: Bacteria > Bacillati > Actinomycetota > Actinomycetes > Kitasatosporales > Streptomycetaceae > Streptomyces > Streptomyces sp. NPDC059224. The sequence goes on along the minus strand of NZ_JBHZAN010000034.1, from coordinate 59,929 downwards.
CGTGCCGAGCACCACGTCGTTCTGGTCGCCGAGCCTGCTGACCAAGGCGCTGAGAGCGGCGGCCAACACGGTGAACGGGGTGACACGCAGTGTCCGACAGAGCTTCCGTAGGGCCGCACCGAGTTCGGGTCCGATGGTGAAGGGAACATCGCCGCCCCGGGGACCGAGCCGTGCGGGGCGCGGCCGGTCGAGCGGGAAGGAGGTCTCGGCGGGCGCGCCGGCAAGCACCGCGCGCCAGTGCCGCAGGTCCTCCTCGGCGCCCGCGGTGTCGGCGCGGCCGGCCGCGGCGTGCTCGGCGAACGACGGAACCGGGCCGGGCAGTCGCGGGGGACGGCCTTCCACAGCCGCCCGGTACAACGCGGTGAACTCCTCGTCGAAGACGCGCAGGCTCCAGCCGTCGATCACCGCATGGTGGACGGCCACCGCGAGCACCGCGTCGTCCGGGCCGCGCTGCAGCAGGGTTGCTCGCAGCAGCGGCGGCCGGTCCAGCGGTATCGGCTCGGACACCGCGGCCCGCAGCGCGTTTTCCAGTTCGCCTGGAGCCACCGGCCGGATGGCGAGGGGGACCGGCGCGGGAGGGGAGATCCGCTGTACCGTCCTGCCGTCCTGAAGCAACAGGGCGGAGCGCAGGGGTGCGTGGCGGGCGACGAGCCCGGTGAGGGCCGCGGCGACGGCGGAGGTGTCGAGGCTGCCGCGCAGCCGGTGGGTCCAGGACTCCACGTAGCGGCCGGAGCCGGGTGTGAACTGATCGTTGAGCCAGATGGACTCCTGCTCGAACGACATGGGGGCGTCGGTGCCGGATGGAATGCTCATGCGGGATCCTCCGTTTCCCGATGCCCTTCGTGGTGCCGCAGCGTCGCGGCCAGCCCGGCGCGGTCCAGCTTTCCGGTGCCGGTCAAGGGAAGTGAGCCGGTGTGCCGCATCACGTCGGGCAGCAGATGCCGGGGCAGTACGGCGGCGAGGGCCCGGCGCAGGGCGGCGGGCCGCGGCGGCCCGGAGCCGGTGCCGTCCCAGGTGTAGAAGAGCGCCAGCCGGGTGCAGGTGCCGTCGGCGGCGGACACGGGCACGGCCGCGCAGTCGCCGACGCCCTCGACGGCGCGGGACGCGTTCTCGACCTCTTCCGGTTCGATGCGGTGCCCGCGGATCTTGACCTGCAGGTCGGCGCGCCCGGCGAAGTGCAGCAGCCCGTCCGGGCCGAACCGGCCGAGATCGCCCGTGCGGTACATCCGTTCAGGGATCCCGTCGGGCGCCAGGACGGGGAAGGCACGGCCGGTCGCCTCCGGCTCACCGAGGTAGCCGAGGGCGACACCGTCACCGGCGACGCATATCTCGCCGACGGTGTGCCGCGGCACGGGGCGGCCCTCCCGCAGCACATGGACGCGGCGGCCGGGGGCGGGGCGGCCCACGGGGATTCCGCCCGGCCTGTCGCAGTCCTCCGGCACGACCCGGTGGACGGTGGCGAACACACAGGTCTCGACGGGTCCGTAGCCGTTGAACAGATCGGCCGCGCAGCGCTCCAGGAAAGTACGCACATGGGGCACGGAGAGCCGCTCGCCGCCGGTGAGCACCCGGCGCAGCGGGTGGAAGCAGTCCGGGTCCTCGTCGATGAAGAGGTTGAACAGGGACGCGGTCAGCCACACCGTGTCGACGCCGTCCCGGTCGGCAAGAGTGCGCAGAACGGCCGGCAGGAGCGGGGCACGCGGCACCAGAACGCTGGTGCCGCCGCGTAACAGCGGACCCCAGCTCTCCAGGGTGAAGGCGTCCCAGCCGACGGGAGCGGCCTGCGGCATGACGGGAGCGGCCGGAAACGGTGGAAAGGCGTCACAGAAGAGACTGGTGGTGGCCCGGTGGCTGCTGAGGACCGCCTTGGGCCGGCCGGTGGTGCCGGAGGTGAAGAAGACGACGGCGGGGCTGTGGCCGGTCAGGGGCGGTGCGGGAGGAAGCGGAGATCGCGTGCAGCGGTCGGCCAGTTCCCTGGGGTCGCCGTCCGGCGGGGACCACACCGGTCCGCTCCAGCCGTCGAACGGGCCAGGTGCGATGGCCACCGGCGGGCGGAGCGGGGCGAGGACGGTTCTCAGCCGGGGGACGGGCCAGGCTGGATCCAGCGCGGCATAGGCCGCTCCGCACTTGAGGACGGCCACGAGCGCCACCAGCAGTGCAGGGGAGCGGGGCAGCAGCACCGGTACGAACGTGCCGGGCCCGGCACCGAGGGCGGCGAGCCGTGCGGCCCAGGCGTCGGACAAGGCGTCCAGTTCACCGTAAGTGAGCCGTACCGTGCCCTGGACCACGGCCGCCGCGGCGGGGGTGCGCCGGGCGTGGCGGGCGATCTCGGTGTGGATCAGGGTGTCTCCGGCCCGGGGCGCCCCCAGGCTGCCAGCCTCCTCCGAAACGATGCGGGAAGTACCGGCCGAGCCGTTCACCGGGCGGCCCTGGCGGCGTCCACGGCCACGACGAACGCGGCGAGGTCGTCGCTGTCCAGCAGCGCTTGGTGGTCGACGTCCGTGCCCGCCCAGCGGTTGATCCGCAGACAGATGCGCAGCGCGTCGAGTGAGGAACCGCCGATGTCGAAGAAACTGTCGTCCGGACGGACGGGGCCGCAGCCGGTTACTTCCGCCACCGTGGTGAGCACCAACTCGGCGGTGGACACGTCCGCATCGTCAGTCGTACGAGAGGCTGCCACGCTTCTGCCTTCCTGTAAGTGATCGCGGGCCACGGGAGGGCGAACGGTTCGCTCACCGCGTGCTTTCCTTCAGCGCCCGTTCCACGACTGCGCGGTCCTCCGCCGACCGGTGCCGCACCGAGATCCCTCCGTCATCGAGGAGGACGAACGCGTGGTCGGCGTAGAACTCGCTGCGCAGCACCGACGTCCATTTGCGGCGGGCCAGCGGCAGTACGGCCGGATGCATGCCGCACTCCGCGAGGTGGCGGCGGACCTCCTCGGCGCGTCCGGCGTCCGGGGCGCGGCGGTCGACGTCGACGAGGATCGCCACGCGCGGGGCCCGCCGCACGGGAGTCATCAACTGAGCGAGGACGGTCAGACCGAGGCCCATGCAGACAGCCGGGACCGGGTTGTGGTTCATCAGACCGCAGAGCTGGTCGATGCGTCCGCCGTCACCGATGAGGAAAGGCTCGGACACACCGGGCGCTGTCGCGAAGATCTGATAGTTCATCCCGGAATAGTGGCCGGTGCCGTGCATCTGGCTGAGCGAACAGGACAGTTCAACTCCGGGGAGCATCGGCCGTATGTGGGTCACCACCTGTTCCAGGGCCCGGGCCTCCTTCTGGATGCCGGGATGTTCGGCCTGTGCGATCGTCCGCACGAAGTGCTCGGCCGGCATCCGGTCCGGGGCGTACAGCTCCGCCAGCATCCTGCGATCGGCGGTCGTCAGTTCCTCGACCTGTGCCAGCACCTCTTCCAGGCCGCACTCCTCGAAACGGATCCGCTGGGCGAGACCGGGCCGCACCGTGTCGAAGATGTTGTGGTCGGCGAGCTGCACGCAGGTGGGTTCGACACCTGGTATGCGGCCGAGGAGACGGTGGCACACGGCGATGATCTCCGCGTCGGCGTACGCGGACCGTGTGCCCCAAGTGCCGAGTAGCAGTTGCCGGAACTCCCGTCTGTATCCCGGGAGACTGGGTTGCCGGTCGCGGTACAGGGTGCCGATCTGGGCGAGTTTGAGGGGCGGCGGCGACGGGAGGTCTGCCACGAACCGGGACATGCTCATGGCGAGGTCTGCCTGGAGGGCGTACCGGCTCCCCTCTTTGACGCGGTGCACCTCGAAAATCCGGCTGGCGTGCACTTGGGTGGCTGCGACATAGCGCTCGCGCAGTTCCATGTGGGTGGTCCGCATCTGGGTGAAGCCATGACCGCGGGCCGCCTCGGTGAAAAGGTCCTCGATGAGTCGGCTGTTCTCCAGTTCCTCGTCGAGGACGTCGTAGAAGTGCGGGATTCTGCTCTGGATGCTCTTCATGACGGATGGAAGGACCTTTCGGAGAGGGTGGGACCGGAAACCGGGCGGCAGGGGGGCGGCCAAAGGCCGGTGGGGCAGCCGGGGACAGGGACCGCCCGGATGCGCCTGCCGGCACCTGCTGGTGAGGGCGGCTCCCTGGCGTGGACCGCTCCGGTCCGGCCGTGGTGTTCCGCCTATGCGGCTTCTCCGGTCTCGACGGTGCCGGCGGCGACCGTGCGGTTGGAGTCCGGGTCGATCAGGATGAAGGAACCCGTCGCCCGGTTGTCCCGGTAGTCGTCGCACAGCACGGGCTGCGCGCTCCGCAGCCGGACCCGGCCGATGTCGTTCAGTCCGAGTTCCGGTACGGAGCTGTGGCGCAGGGTGGTGACGTCCAGGTGGTGGTGCAGTTGCTCCACCACGACGGTGACCGTGCGCCCGTGCTGTTTCAGCAAGAGCCTGCGGCCCGGGGTCCCGGGCGTGGTCTCCATCCAGAATAGCGTCGCGTCGAACTCGTGCAGAACGGCGGGAGGGTGGACCGGGTCACAGAGCAAGTGACCGCGTCCGACGTCCAGTTGGTCTGCCAGGCGCAGGCTCACGGAGATGCCGGGCAGCGCCTGGGGCAGGGGGCCGTGCGGGCCGTCGATGCCGCTGACGGTGGTGACGAGCCCGTCGGGCATGACGATCACCTGGTCGCCCGGCCTCAGGACGCCGCTGATCAGCCGTCCGGCACACCCCCGGTAGTCGTGGAATCCGGCCGAGTCCGAGCCGGGCCGCAGGACGTACTGGACGGGGAACCGGGTGCGCAGCAGCCGGTCGGCGGTGGCGGCCGGCAGGTCTTCCAGCAGGCGGAGCAGGGGCGGCCCCGGGTACCAGGGCATGGCGTCGGAGGAGCGGACCACGTTGTCGCCGAGGAGAGCGCAGACCGGTACGGCGGTGCACTCCGGGGCGTTCGGCTCCCGCGCCCCGAAGACCGTTCCCAGCTGTCGCAGGAACGTGTTCGTCTGCGCGCGGACCGTCTCGAAGCGTTCTTCCGCGAACCCGGCCAGGTCCATCTTGTTCACGGCGAGCAGGATGTGTTCGACACGCAGTAGGAACAGCAGGCACAGATGGCGCCGGGTCTGCCTGGTCAACCCCTGGCGGGCGTCCACGAGCACCACCGCCGCGTCCGCCGTGGACACCCCGCTGATCATGTTGCGGGTGTACTGGGCGTGCCCGGGGGTGTCCGCCAGGATGAACCGGCGTCGGCGGGTGGCGAAGTGACGGTACGCCACATCGATGGTGATGCCCTGCTCGCGTTCGGCGCGCAGCCCGTCGGTGAACAGCGCCAGGTTGGGATCCGACAGACCGAGCCGGCCGCTCGTGCGGGTCACCGAGTCGAGCTGGTCCGTACTGATGGACCGGGTGTCGTGCAGGAACCGGCCGATCAGCGTGCTCTTGCCATCGTCGACCGAGCCCGCCGTGGCGAAGGTCAGGAGGTCCATCAGAAGTAACCTTCCCGCTTACGGTCCTCCATGGCCGACTCCGCGAAGCGGTCGTCCGCCCGGCTGCCCCCGCGCTCGCTGATGCCGGACGCGGCGTTCTCGGCCATGACCTCCTTCGGTGTCAGCGCCCGGGACCGTACCGCGCCGGTGCATGTCATGTCACCGACCGTGCGGAAGCGCACGTGCTCCTCGCGTACCGGTTCGTCCTCACGAGGCGGCAGGAAGTCGCTGGCGGTGAAGAGCATCCCGTCCCGCTCGAAGACCCGCCGTCGGTGGGCGTAGTACAGCGAGGGCAGGGCGATGCCGTGGACGTCGATGTACTGCCACACGTCCATCTCGGTCCAGTTCGACAACGGGAACGCCCGTACGTGCTCTTTCGGGTTCACCCGGGCGTTGAACAAGTCCCACAGTTCCGGACGCTGGTCGCGAGGGTCCCACTGCCCGAAGGCGTCGCGGAAGGAGAAGACGCGTTCCTTGGCCCGTGCCTTCTCCTCGTCCCGGCGTGCCCCGCCGAGCAGCGCCTCGAAACGGTGCTCGGCGACCGTCCGGAGAAGCGCCGCGCTCTGCAGCCGGTTGCGGCCGACGGTGTTCGCGGGTTCGCGGATCTGTCCGTCGGCGATCATCCGCGGCAATGAGGCGACGAGGGGCCGGCTGCCGATCCCGGCCAGGAACTCGTCGCGGTAGGCGAGAACTTCGGGGAAGTTGTGCCCGGTGTCCACATGGAGCACGTCGAAGGGGATCGGAGCGGGCCAGAAGGCACGGTGGGCCAGCCAGGCCATCACCGCCGAATCCTTGCCGCCGGAGAAGAGCAGTGCCGCCCGCTCGGTTTCGGCGGCGACCTCCCGGATGACGTGGATCGCCTGAGCCTCCAGCATGTCCAGATGGGTGAGGCCGGAAGAAGGCGCCGCGGGCCGGCTCACGGCGGTCGCCGGCTGCCCGGCCGCGCTCGTCCCAGGGGCCGCGGTCACCGGAGGTCACCGCCCCGTCGAAGGTCCGCCGGTGTCCGCGTGGCGGCGACGGCCAGTGTGGCCGGGAGGAGCGCCCCCAGCAGGATCACCACCGCGGGAACCGCGGTGTGCCGGTCGCCCGCCAGCGCGGCCGCCGCCAGCGGGCCGAAACTCGCGATGGTGGCACCAAGCTGGTACGTCACCGCCAGCGCCGAGTAGCGGTGACGCGCGGGGAACAGCTCGATGAGGAAGGCCGAGAAGCCGCCGTACACCGCGGCATGCCCCACCCCCATGGCGAGGACGAAGGTCAGCGCCACCAGCACCGGGTCGCCCGAGGCCAGCCAGTGCGGCGCCGGCAGGGCCACCAGGGCGCACACCGCGTACCCGGACAGCATGACCGCACGCCGTCCGATCCGGTCGGACAGAGCCCCGAAGACCGGCAGCAGCACTACCTCGACCAGTGCTCCGAAGAGCAGCCCGTCCAGCACCTGGGAGCGCCGGCCCGGAGAGTGGGAGGCGTAGGACAGCAGGTAGACCGAGAAGGTGCTGACGATCATCGCCAGTCCGAGGGCGGCCAGCACCCCGCGCACCACCCGCCCGGGCCGCTCCCGGAGCACCTCGGCCAGCGGCGCGCGGGGAGGACCGCCGGCCGAGCGCTCCCGCAGGAACTCAGGGGACTCGGCCACGCCGAGCCGTACCAGGACCCCGACCACCACCAGCACGATCGAGGCCAGGAAGGGCAGCCGCCAGCCCCATGACATGAGCTGGTCCTGGGGCAGTTTCGAGACCAGCGTGAACATCGCGGTACTGGCGAAGAGGCCGAGTGGGAAGCCGGCCGCCGGGAAGCTGGTGAACAGCCCCCGTCGCCGGGCCGGCGCGTGCTCGCCGCTCATCAGCACACCGCCCCCCCATTCGCCGCCGATCCCGACGCCCTGCACCACCCGCAGGCTCACCAGCAACACCGGGGCGGCGATGCCCGCCTGCTTGTACGTCGGCAGCACACCCACGAGGAACGTCGCCAGCCCCATGACGAGGAGAGTGAGGACCAGCATCGATTTCCGGCCGATCCGGTCACCGAAGTGCCCGAAGACCATGCCGCCCATCGGACGGGCGACGAATCCGGCGGCGTACGTGGCAAAAGCGGCCAGCGTACCGGCCGTTCCGGAGTGGCCGGGAAAGAAGAGCGGGCCGAGGACCAGCGCCGAAGCGGTGGAATAGAGATAGAAGTCGTACCACTCGATGGCGCTCCCCACGGTGCTTGCCAGCAGCACCCGCTGGGTGGTCGAGCGGCTTTCTCCGGACATGGCGGAAATCGTGGGGGCGGTGGCTGCCAATGAGATTTTCCAATCCGACAGGCGTGGGCGCTCCGGCCTATGGTCTACTCCAGCCTCGAACCAACTGTCCAGCACAGGAGGGCAGTTCAAGGTCGTTCAAACGGAAGGCGGCCGGTTGCGCCGCGCCGGTGCGGCGGCGAAAATCCCGGCCATGGCTTCCGACATGAGCGTCTCGGACGCGACTCCGGCCCGGGACGAGATCCCGGACGACGACGTGGGGACCCCGGACGTCTGGACGTCGGAGGACGGCCACGACGTGGTGTGCCTGCGCCGCTGGAAGGAGGACTGGCCGGCCGACGATCCGCATGCGAACTTCAAGTCGGACGTCGTCGGCTACGGCCTTCTCGACCCCCTGGTGACCCTGCGCGGAATGTCACGGAACCTGGACATCCCCATCGGGGCCATCGCCCGCTATGTGCTCGCCAAATGGGCCACCGGTGGAAGCGGCGGCCTGCTGGAACTCGGCCCCGTCATGGTGCACCGGTTGTGGGAGCCGATCGGCAGAGCGGAAGAGGCCGATTCCGACGAGCAACGCCTGCTGGCATATCACCAGTTGCGGCAGATGATCTCATGGTTGAAACTTCCGCTGGACGACCCGACGGTCTACCCCGAACAGCGCGATTGAACACAGCGCCGGATGTTCAACCGGTGCCGGCAGTGAATGGCCGGACGTTCGACCGAAGATTTCCACACTTGAACGGGCCGGGGTGGCGGCTCGGCTTCTGTTCCTAGGCAGCATTGTCAGGAAAGACCCGCCGAAAGTGGAGGCCCATGATGGACACAGCCCGTCGCTACGACCATGTCGTGCTGATTTCCATCGACACCCTGCGCAGCGACGCGCTGGGTGTCCACCCGCATCCGCTGTGGCCGCACAAATACCAGAACATCCGGCCGGTGCGGACGACGGCTCTCGATGAACTCGCCGGCCGCGGCGCCTATTTCCCCAATGTGATCAGCGCGGCACCTTATACGGCGGCGGCCCACGGGGCCATATTCACTGGCCAGTACCCGCTGCACAATGGGGTGCACGAGTTCTACAACGGCTCGCTCCGTGCCCCTTCGGTTTTCACCTACGGCCGCCGGGACGGGCGTACCACGGTGCTGAAGACGGACTTTCCGATCATCCTCGGCAACGAGCTGGGCTTCACCCGGGACATCGACACGTATGTGGTCGAGCAGGACGACGACTTCATTGACGCCGTCGCGGGCTCCGAATCCACCGTGGCGTGCGCCCATTTCGGAGCGGTCCACTCGCCGTACGGATTCCACAATCTGGCCTTCGGCGGCGACGCCTACCGGCGCAAGGTGACCGAACTGGAGGAGGGCCTCCCCCGTGACCTGCCCTTCGGTGACCTGCTCGTCGAGAGCTATCGCGACCGGGAGGACACCGAGCTGCTGGTGCGCTACAAACGGGCCATCGCCTATCTGCACTCCCAGGGAGAGTACGACCGGCTGTTCCAGCTCTACCTCGACGGTGTCGAGCACTTCCTGAAGACCCGGTTCGGCCCCTTCGTCGAGCGGCTGACGCAGCGTGTCGCCGAATCGGGCAAGCGCATGCTGCTGGCCGTCTTCGCCGACCACGGGGAGGAGTTCGACGACCGGACCAACGGTCACTTCAACTCCATGGCGGAGGCCGTGCTGCGGGTACCGCTCATCATCGTCGGTGACGGTGTCGAACCCGCGACGCACACCAGCCGTATCCGCACGGTCGACATCGCCCCCACGATCCTCGACCTCGCCGGCATACCGGCCGCGATGACCGGCGTCTTCGACGGGCGGTCGCTGGCGTCCGTGGCGCGAGGCACGGACAAGCTCGGCGACGACGCGCCCGCACTGGCCGAGGCGTACACCTCGGAACTGCAGGACTTCGTCGCCTACCAGCAGCGGCAGTTGAGCGGCAGGCATCCCGGACCCCTTGAGCACTTCCTCGTCGGCCACAGCGCCTATCTCGGGGACCGGCGTGTGGTCCGGCTGACCCGTCAGTACTCGCAGTGGTTCCTGAAGACGGACCCGGCCGACCTCACCTGGGTCGAGCGGTTCGACGACGCGGGCGTACCCCGGCCAGAACCGGGCGCCGACCCGGGCCCGCTCCTGGCGCTGCTCGACGACTACCGCACGGCACTGCGTGAACCCGAGCAGGTGCCGATGACCGAAGACATCCGCGGCCAGCTGCGGGCTCTCGGCTACTCGGTCTGAGGCGGCGGACGGATGAGCTCCCCCCATACGGACGGGGCGGCCGCAGAGCTGCCCAGCACCCTCGGCGGCAGCGGCTGGGCACCCCGTGCGGCCACACATCGCGGGGAGGTCGCCGCAGGACGGGTGTGGGCCCGCTGCGGATACCGTTCGGAAGTGGCACCGCTGCGTGAGGTGCTGCTCGTCCGGCCGCCCGACAGCCTGGCCCAAGTGGACGACGCGGCGGCCCAGTTGATGACCGAACGCCTCGACTTGGGATTGCTGCGCGCCCAGGCCGAGGCGGTGGCGGACGCCTACCGGAGACTCGGCGTGCGGGTGCACGTGGTCTCACCGCCGCCCTCCGCACCCCCCAACGTGATCTTCCTCAGGGACCTTTTCCTGGTCACCGAGGAGGGAGCGATCGTCGGCCGTACCGCCTCCGCCCAGCGCGCGGGCGAGGAACGGCACGCGGCGGCGGCCCTTGCCGAGCTGGGCATCCCCGTGCTGCGGACTCTGGCCGGCGGGGCGACGTTCGAAGGGGCCGACGCGCTGTGGGCGGCGCCGGACACGGTACTGCTGGGCTGCGGATTCCGCACGAACGAGGGGGGCGCCCGGGCCGTCACGGAGGTGCTGGACAGCCAGGGCGTCCGGACCGTCCGGGTGCCGCTGGGACCCGGCGTCCAGCACCTGCTGGGCTCCGTCGTCTTCGTCGACGAGCGTCTCGCCGTACTCCACAAGGCAGCCGCGACCGCCGAGCTGCGCGCGGAACTGGCGCGGCTCGACTACGCCGTGGTGGAGCTGGAGCCGGACGAGGAGGTGGTGCGGTCGCGTGCCATGAACCTCGTGGCGACCGCTCCGGGACGCGTGCTGATGCCGGCCGGCTGCCCGAAGACGCGCACGACCCTGGAAGCGGCCGGGCTGGACGTCCACGTCGTCGAGGTCGGCGAGTACGTCAAGGCGGCCGGCGCGCTCGGCTGCCTCACCGGCGTCCTGCGCCGCGACGCCCCGGCCTGAGCCCCCTCGCCGTGGCCGGTCCCGGGCGCGGCGGGACCGGCGCCCGGCAGCCGGCCGGCCCGCGCTGCTTCACGAGCCGCTGGTGGACCCTCCGGCCGCAATCCCCAGAGTCCTTGCCGAGCGCTGGTACTTGATCTCGTGCGTCTGGCCCACCCCGAAACGCTCGCAGAGCGCGTCGGCCAGGGTGCCGATCAGCTCCGGCACCCGCGGGTCGCGGGCCACGTCCGGTTCGATGCGCGGGTAGATGGCCAGCTCCACTTCGCTCAGGGGCCGACGTTCCCGCTCTTCCTCCGGCAGCCGCAGATCACTGACGTGATAGCGGTCGATGCTGCACCGCAGCGCGTCCCGTCCGTCCAGCCAGGCGAAGAAGGTGTAGCGGTAATCGTCCAGGCAGACCGCCGGGAAGAGGTCCAGGGGTGAGATGCCCATGGTCCGCTCCAGATGCGTTCCCGGGTGCTCGACGTCGGTGCGCGCCAGCATCCGCCTGACGATCGCCACCGCTTCCGGGGAGTGCGGCGCCTGCTGGATGGTCCGTTTCTCCTCGCCGTCGAAGACGAAGCGGTGGTCGCGGCGGACGTGATTGTCGTCCTCCGGGGCCTTGAAGGCGCAGAACGCGTGCGTGATCTTGTTGCATGAAGTCCTGAGAAGCGCACCGGTGGGCAGAATGCGATAGTCCGCGCTGTCGTAGTAGATCGCGGTGTTGAGCGGCGGCGACTGCCGTGCCGCCTCCTTCTCCACAATTTCGGCCCCCTTCACCAGTGAGCCGATCCGCACAATCATGTCGTCCAGCCAGCTGTAGTACTCTGCGTTCGAAACGGAGTCCATTTCGATCTTGACTCCGAGCTGGTTGAACACGACGAGGTTTTTGTCCCGCGTATAGACGGACTCTTTGATCGGGTCGTGTTTCAGGACCATTCGGCAGATTCCTTCCGCAGTGCCCGCACATGGAAGTTCCCGGCGTCGCCACCCTAGGGAGCGCATCCCGGTGGTGGCAATAAACAACCGGTGGGCCAGGGGCCGTTGAGGTACAGTGACGCTGTCCCGGAATGAGGTCTCACTACCCCGGTGACCTGCGGTCCGACGGGTGGGCGCAAGGTGGGTGGAGAGGCGTGAGCCGGGCGCACCGGAAGCAGGGCGAGTGGATGGTCGGTAGGGGGAGCGTGGCTTTCAAAGAGTCACTTCGAGTGCTGCGCGAAAGGGATTTCCGCACCTATTGGCTGGGGCAGACCGCATCCCGGCTGGGTAGCAGTCTCGTTCCCGTCGCCACCGTCTTCGCCGTTCTGCGCATGACCGGCTCCGCGACCGAGGTGGGCGGCGTCCTGGCGGTGGGAACCGTCAGCGAGGTGCTGGCCCTGATGGTGGCCGGGGTATGGGCGGACCGGTTACCGAGGCGGGCCGTCATGCTCGCTTCCGACTGCGTACGCACCATCAGCCAGACCCTCCTCGCCGTGCTGTTGATCTCCGGGCACGCCGAGATCTGGCACCTTTTCATCCTGACGGGAATTCACGGATTCGGGCAGGGCTTCTTCCGGCCCGCCGCGGGTGCCATCATCCCGGAGCTGGTCGGCCCCTCACTGCTGCACCCTGCCAACTCACTGGTGCAGGTGTCGGGGAACGCGGTGAGTATCGTCGGCCCCGCGGTGGCCGGCCTGCTCGTCGCACAGGCCGGGACCGGAACCGCTTTCCTCGTGGACGCGGCGACCTTCGCGGTGAGCGCCGCCTCCCTGCTGCTCCTGCGCGTCAGAAGACTGCCACCCCTGCCGGCCCGGTCCTTCCTCGCCGACCTCGTCGGCGGCTGGCGCGAGATCACCAGCCGTACCTGGCTCTGGGCGCAGATCTGCTGGGACGCCTCCAACCTCTTCTTCGTCGTGGCTCCGATCCTCGTGCTGGGCCCGGTCATCGCCGACAAGTCGCTCGGCGGGGCCTCCGCCTGGGGAGCGATCCTGGCCTGCTTCCCCGTCGGGGCCCTGATCGGCGGCCTGGTGGCCCTGCGCTGGCAGCCGCGGCGCCCGCTGTTCGCCTCCGGGATCCTGCTGCCCCTGGGCTGGGCCGCTCCGGCGGCGGCCCTGGCGCTCCGGCTGCCGGTCGTGCCGGTCGCCGCCGCCGAACTCCTCTCCGGTGTCACCGTGACCATCGCGCTCACCAACTGGACGACCATGCTCCAGCAGCAGGTGCCCGCGGACCGGCTGTCCCGGGTGAACTCCAACGACATCCTCGTGTCCTCGGCGCTGATGCCGCTCGGCTTCGCGGTGGCGGGACCCGTCTCGGGCGCGATCGGCGTCTCCACGACACTGTGGGTCTCGGTGGCCTGGGTGCTGGGCACGGCGCCCCTCGTCCTGGCTGTTCCGGCGGTGCGCAGCCTGCGCTTCGAACACCCGGCACCGAAAAAAGCCGAGGCCCTTGCCGAGCCGGGCGGGGCCGCCGGCCCAGCCTCCTGACCGGGCGTCAAAGAGGTGCGGAAGCAGCCGACATGTGGTCAGGAGGGCGCGGTATGGAGAGCGCGGAGTTCTCGCCGCCGGCACTGGCCTTCCCGCGGTCTCCCGCTCGGCGGACGGCGTCCGGGCCGACCACCTGTGCCGCCCGGGGCCGCGGACCGGGCCGGGGAACTGTCGGCGGCCGGGCGGCCGAAGAAGGAGAGGCACACGGGTGGTGCCTGACAGTTGGGAAAGGTGAATGCCGCACATGTCCGCTATGACCCCCGGTTCGTCCGGGAGTTCCCTGACTCAGGGAACCCGCATGACCGTCGGACCGGCCCCTGAGCGGTTCGCGAGGATCTCGGCGGTCCCTCAGTGGCCGGCCGAGGAGCGCTCCAATGTCTTCCTCACCCGGGGCTGGACCTCCAGCGTCGAGGGCGCCCTGACGGACCGTCAGGTGTATTTGCTTGGCCGGGACACGGCGGGCGAGGTGGGGGCCACGGCCGCCGTCTATGCCATCGGTCCTGACACCCACTCCTTCTTCAACCCCTCCGGGCTGGCCACCCAGCACCTGCGCGACGAGTCACTGCTGGCCCATCTGACGGCAGAGGAGCGTGCGGGGGCGGCGAAGCTGGCCGGCCGGCTGGAGACCGTGCTGTCCACCTCCGCCGTCAACACGGCTCCGTTCGGCTTCACCCACGGCGTCTCCGGGACCGGCGGCGAGTCCTCGCTGCGGCCCCTGGTACGCGAACTCGACGTCCTGCGCCGGGAATGGGACACCGGCTGTTCGGCGGTGCTGTATGTGGAGGAGCACGATCGCGACCTGCGCGCCGTGCTCACGCGGGAGGGTTACACCTCCTTCCACGTGGGCGCGAACTGTGTGCTCCCCGTCGCCTGGGACTCCTTCGACGGATACCTGGCCACGCTGAGCCGCCGGCGCGGGGTGCTCAAGGAGAGGCGGCACTTCCAGGAGAGCGGCTTCACCGTGGCCGTCGAACCCGTCGAGGACAACCTGGAGGAGATCGCCCATCTCCAGGCCCTGCTGCAGGAGAAGTACGGACGGCCCTACGACCGCGACGGTGAGCGCGCGGTCTTCGTCTCGGTGATCGAGAACATCGGCGAGTACGCGCATCTCCTGGTGGCCCGCAAGGACGCGGAACTGCTCGCTTTCGCCATGTTCTTCGAGAAGGACGGCATCATCCACGTGAAGATGGCGGCCCGCGACGTCGAGCGGGTGGACCCGGAGAGCTTCGCGCACTTCAACGTCGGCTACTACGAGATGGTCGAGGAAGCTGTCCGCCGCGGTGCGAGAGAGATCAACTACGGCCCGGAAGGCTACGCGACCAAGCTCCGCCGCGGCTGCACCGCACGCAACCTCTACTGGTACGTGAAGGTCCCCGAGCCCGCCCGCGAGGACCTCTCCGAGGCGGCCCGGCTGGTCTCACTGATGCACGCCCGGCTGCTGCGCAGCCTCGCCGACTGAGGTTGCACACCCGTCGCGACCGAACCTGCTGTCCAGACCGATCGGAAGGTCACGCATCCATGCGCTGGTCCCAGATGCACGCCCCGACACTCCGCGACGACCCGGCGGACGCGGAAGCCTCCAGCCACCGTCTGCTGCTGCGTGGGGCGTTCGCCCGCCAGCTGATGGCCGGCCACTACTCCCTGCTGCCGCTGGGTATGCGGGTGCACACCAAGATCGCACGCATCCTCCGTGAGGAGATGGAGGCCATCGGCGGCCAGGAGTTCGTCCTGCCGGCCATGCATCCGGCGGAGATCTGGCGTAAGACCGGACGCTGGGAGGTCATGGGCGAGGAGATGTTCCGGCTCAAGGACCGTAAGGGCGCCGAGCTGGGACTCGGTATGACGCACGAGGAGATCTTCACCGTCCTCGCCCAGGAGCTGCGGTCGTACCGCTCGCTGCCACAGATCTGGTTCCAGTTCCAGACGAAGTTCCGGGACGAGGCCCGCCCCAAGAGCGGGCTGCTGCGCCTGCGCGAGTTCACGATGAAGGACTCGTACAGCTTCGACGTCGACGAGGCGGGCCTGGACCGCTCCTTCGCCCTCCACCACGAGGCGTACCAGCGCTTCTTCGCCAGGATCGGCCTGCCGGTCATTCCCGTGCAGGCGTCCAGCGGCAGCATGGGCGGCAACGACTCCACCGAGTTCATGTCCGAGTCGGCGGCCGGCGAGGACCTGGTGGTGTGCTGCCCCGCCTGCGGCTATGCCGCCAACGCGGAGAAGGCCGTCGCCGCACTGTCACCCGTGACGGACCCGCCCGGCCCCGACGCGCCGGAGCGTTTCGAAACCCCCGGTGCGCGGACCGTGGAGGAGATCGCTGAGAAGTACGGGGTACCGGCGCAGCGGCAGATCAGGACGCTGACGTACCTCGTCGACGGGGAGTTCACGCTGGTCCTCCTGCGGGGCGACCACGATCTGATGGAGCAGAAACTCAGCGACGCGCTGGGCGCACACACGCTGCGCCGGGCGGACGCCGAGGAGACGGCCAGGGTGCTGGGAGCAGGGCCGGACAGTGCCGGGGCGGTCGGTGTCACGTCCGTGCCGGTCGTCGCGGACGAGGCCCTGCGGGGGCGCAGCGGACTGACGACGGGAGCGAACAGCGAGGGGGTCCGGCTGCGCGGAGTCGCGGTCGACCGGGACATCGACGTCCGGCGGTGGACGTCGCTGCGCGCCGTGGCCGAGGGAGAGCCCTGTATCCGGTGCGGAGAGGCTCTGAAGGTGTTGAGGACCGTCGAAGTGGGCCACATCTTCAAGCTCGGCCGCAAGTACACCGAGACGATGGGGGTCTGGGTGCTGGACCGTGGGGGAGAGCGCATCACTCCGATCATGGGCAGCTACGGCATCGGCATCGAGCGGGCGATGGCGGCGGTCGCGGAGGCGAACCACGACGACAAGGGCCTGGTCTGGCCGGTCTCCGTGGCCCCCTTCGAGGTGGCCGTGGTGGTTCTGGGCCAGGGTGACCACACGGTCGCGGAGGCCGGGCGGGACATCTACGAGCGGCTGCGGGCGGACGGTGTGGACGTGCTGTTGGACGATCGGGAGGAACGTCCGGGGGTGAAGTTCCGGGATGTGGAGCTGATCGGCATCCCGTGCCGGGTGACCGTCGGCGCGCGCGGGCTGGCGGAGGGCCGCGTCGAGGTGACGGTCCGTTCCACGGGCGACACCCTCGCCGTGCCGCTGGACGCGGTGGCCGGTCACGTCCGCGAGGTACTCAGGCAGCTCGCAGGCGACTAGCCGGCCCGACGCTCCGCGCCCGGGCGGTCCGCACCGCCGGGCGGTGTCAGCGTTCGCCCGGGGCGTGGGGCCGCTCGGTCAGCGGCTCCGCGCACCGTTCGTGCGGGTCCCGCAGCAGGTCGTACGTCTCCACCCGGTCGCTGCCGATGTGCCAGATCACCTTGTGCCGGTCGGCGTCGTCCGAGAAACGCACCGCGGCCAGGGGAAGCAGGTCCGGATACTGACCGTCCGCTCTGCGTTCCTCCGGGTAGTACGTCTCCGAGTACGCCGGACGCGAGGGCCCCCCGCCCGCGGTGAAGAACTCCACGAGCGTCCGGCCGTCGCAGTCCAGCCCCTCAAGGCCCAGCAGGTCCAGCATGGTCGGAGCGATGTCGACGAGCCGGACCTGGGCACCGATCTCGGTGCCACCGGGCACCCCGGGCCCGCTGAAGAGCAGGGGGACGTGCTGGGTGGTGTCGAAGAGCAGACAGCCGTGGCCCTCCTCGTAGGGGTGGCCGAGGGCTCCTGAGTGATCGTTGGGGTACCAGCCGGCCAGGTCCTCCCCGTGGTCGGAGAAGCAGACCACCAGGAGGTCCTCCAGCGAGTGGCCCATCTCCTCGATACGACGGAACAGTTGCTGGAGATAGTGGTCGCTGTAGGCGACCTCCCCCTCGTAGGGATTGTCGACGGCGACACCGACGTCCTCCGGCGGCTCGTAGGGCCAGTGGGCGTCGAAGAAGTGGGCGAAGAGGAAGAACGGGCCCTGCTGGCCGGACAGCCACTCACAGGCGCGGTCCACCACCAGGGGCGCCCTCTTGAGGGCCAGACCGCGCATCTTGACGTCGCCGACGGTGAGGGGGTCACTGCCATCGGGCAGACGGGGTATCTCGTCGTCGTAGAAGTCGAAACCCCGGTCCATGCCGTACCACTTGTTCAGTCCGGGGCAGGAGACCACCGCTCCGGTGGAGTAGCCTGCGGCCCGCAGCCGCTCGGCGAACGTGGTCACGTCCTTGGAGAGCTGTTCGCGCAGCAGATGGCGAATGCCGTGGCCGGCGGGTTGCAGGCCGGTGAACACACTCGCGTGGCTGATCGGGGTGAGGGGGGCCGAAGAGACGGCCTGACGGAACGTGGTCCCCCGCCGGCGCAAGGATTCTATGCCGGGCATCTTTCCAGAATAGGCGACGTCTGCCCGCACCGTGTCAAGTGAAATAAACAAGACATTGGTCATCGGCGCTCCTCCATGAGATGAGTGATCACTATTGGCACACGTTCCGCAGCCACGACGTCCACGAGGCGGCCCTTTTCAGCCACCCCTGTACAGAGCCTGGACAGCTGTACGGTACAGAGGTAAACAGGTTTACCGTCCTGAAGTACATGTGAACATGTTTCGCCAGCCCTTTTGATCACCCCGGCGGGGTGATCGACGTCCCGGAACGTTCATTAGGGGGAAGCACGTGGCGCGCCGTGAAGAGGATGACTGTCCGGAAATCGGGGATTCTGTATACCTGGTTCCGATTAACTCTCTTCTGATGACGGATTCACCGCGGTTGGCGGGCGAGAGCGAAGACCACACCCGATTGCTGGTCGCGGCTGAGAAGCAACTTCCGCCCATTGTCGTCCATCGGGCGAGCATGCAGGTGATCGACGGTAGGCACCGGCTTCGGGCCGCTGTCCAGTGTGGCCGGAAGGAAATCGAGGTCCGGTTCTTCGAGGGCGACGACGCGGATGCCTTCGTCCTCGCAGTCCGTTCCAACGTCCGTCACGGACTGCCGCTGTCTCTCGCGGACCGCACTGCCGCCGCGAAACGTATCATCACCTCGCATCCGCGGTGGTCCGACCGTGCCGTCGCCGCGTCGGCCGGACTCTCGCCGAAAACCGTCGCGGCGATTCGCCGGCGTCGTTCAACCGACGCAGATCCTCACTTGAGTGTCCGGGTCGGCCTTGACGGCAAGGTCCGCCCCATGGACGCCTCGGAGGGCCGCAGGGAGGCGGGCCGGCTGATCGCCGAGAACCCTCGCCTCCCGCTGCGCGAAGTCGCCCAGTTGAGCGGGATCTCGGTGGGCACCGCCCACGATGTGCGTGAACGGCTGAAACTCGGCAAGGACCCGGTGCCGGACCGCGGACGCAAAGGGCCGGGAGCGGCACACGACAGCGCCGGCCGCAGTGAAACACCGGCCGCCCCGGGGAAGGCGGCCGAAGCCGAAGCCGACACCCGGAACGTCCCGCCCCCCAGACCGCTGTATCTGCGGGCCGCGGGCCAGGACGCCGATCTGATGCTGCGCATCCTGCGAAAGGATCCCTCCCTGCGGCTCACCGAAAGGGGGCGAGCCCTGCTGCGCCTTTTCGGGGCCCAGGCACTGATCGCGCAACGGCGGGATCAACTGCTCGACGCCGTTCCCCCGCACGACGCCGACATAATCGCCGAACTCGCCGACGGATGCGCGCGATCATGGCGCGAGTTCGCTGAACAACTGCGGACCCGCAAGCAGGAGTCCGCGTAATTACCGAGTTGAATCACGTCCGGGAGGCGGACGTTCAACGAAGCCTTTACGGGCCACGGGCGCCATGTCAGGGTGGAAATCTGGAAATACCGTTGTTCATGAGACGGACGGCGGCAGGGAGCGAAGCACGACAGGCAATCTCAACCGGAGGGTCTTTTCATGGCGCCCAAATCCCTGGCTCTGGAGTTGTACGCGAACGCCGACGAATCAGTGGACCAGCGATACATGATTCAGATGCGCGAGCAGGACATCACCCCGGTCGGCACCGATCCCTCGCTGCCGCGGTTCACGCTCGTCGTGGGGCCGTCCCCGTTCACCATGCCGCGCGGCTGGGAGTTCTTCCTGACCTCGCCGTACGAGGGCGCCACCTACATCTCGACGGTGCTGCACAACGCCGGCTACCCCGTCCGCATCGTCGACGTCCGCTACGACCTCGACCCGCTGAAGTCCGCCTACGACCAGATCGTCGGGCAGACGGACGTGCTGGGTGTGTGCACCTTCGAGGACAACTTCCCCTTCTGCCGCGAGCTGATGGCGAAGGTCCATGAGGCCGAGCCGGACGTGCCGATCATCGTGGGCGGCTCGCTGTGCACGTCGGTGCCGCAGATCTTCATGGAGCACACGGCCGCGGACATCGTCGTCATCAGCGAGGGCGAGATCACCATCCTCGAACTGATGGAGAGTTACGCGGCGGGCAAATGGACCCAGGACCTGCCCAACATCCGTGGCATCTGCTACCGGACTCCGGAGGGCGAGGCCAAACGGACCCGGGCGCGGGGACAGATGATGGATCTCGACGCGCTGCCGCGGATGCGCCTGGACCTGTGGCCGCAGTCCAAGAGCCCGATGGGACTCCAGCCGCAGATCATCTCCTCCTACAGCCGCGGCTGCAAGATGGACTGCTCCTTCTGCTACCGCACGACCCCACAGGTCAGGGCCAAGTCCCCGGAGAAGATGGACCGGGACATGGCCTGGCTGAAAAGCCAGTACGGCATCGAGTTCTCCTTCTTCGTGGACCTGACGTTCAGCTCCCACCGCAAGCAGACACTGGAGATCTGCGACGTCATCAAGGACCACGACATCAACTGGACCTGCCTGACACGCTGCGCCGACATGGACCAGCCCCGGATCAACGCCATGCGCGACTCCGGCTGCGACATCATCCTCTACGGCGTGGAGTCCCTGGGCGCCGACGTGCTGCGCGAAGCCCGCAAGGGCAGCAGCGAGAACCTGACCGTACGGGCCATGCACACCACCTTCGACGCCGGTGTGCGCTTCGGCTCCCTCCTCATCGTGGGCCTGCCCAACGAGAACGAGGAATCCCTCAACCACATGGTCGAGTTCGCCGAGACGTACAACCACGTCACCCGCGTGAAGTACCTGTCGGCCATGCCCGGAACCACCGTCTACAAGCAGGCCCTGGCCTCGGGCACGATCCGCTCGGAGATCGACCACCTCAACTGGCTCTCCATCGAACAAGCCCTCCACGAGGACGAGTTCCTCAACGTCAGCGGACTGCCCGAACAGGCATGCAGGGACGCCTACAAGCGGATCTACGACGCCTACCAGCCCGGCCCCGTGATGAACTTCCGCCACTACCCCGAACACTTCCAGTACTTCCACCCCCAGCCCGACGACGGCCAGGAACGCTCCACCTCCTACGCGGGCAACGGATGGCGGGAGCAGTGGAGTTCAGCCGCCGGCCCGCTCGCACCCGGCTCGGAACGGTACACACTCGACCAGTGCGCCAGCCCCGAGGTCGCCGCGCTGGGAAGCAGCACCATGGTCTGCGGGGCCAAGCAGTTGGGTGATCTGACCGCCGTCGGTGAGGCATGACCGAAAGCCGCACCGACGGCCCCGTCTTCATCATCGGGACCGAGCGGTCCGGCTCGAACCTGCTGCGGCTGGTGCTGGACACCCACTCCAGGATCACCATCCCGCACCCGCCGCACTTCATGCGTTTCCTGGCCCCGGTCGCCGGGGCGTACGGGGACCTGACCGACGAGGGCAACCGCAGAAGACTCACCGCCGATGCCCTGGGACTGCTGCGCCGGCACATCCACCCCTGGCCCCACCCGATCGACGCCGAAAGGGTGGTGGCCCGGTCCTCGCCCACCCTCTTCGGCGTCGTGGCCTCGATCTACGAACAGCACCGGGAGGCACAGGGAAAAGCACGGTGGGGGTGCAAGAGCACCTTCATGGTCGACCATGTGGCCGACGTCCTCGCCGAGTGCCCGGACGCGCGCTTCGTGTGGCTGGTCAGGGATCCGCTGGATGTCGCGGCTTCGGCCAAGCGCGCGGTGTTCGGCCCGAGCCACCCCTACCGGATGGCCCGACTGTGGCGGCAGCAGCAGGAGCGGGCCCGCGCCGCACTCGAGGACCGGGGCCCGGACGTGGTGCACCTGCTGCGCTACGAGGACTTCGTGCACGACCCGGAGAACGAGGTCGGCCGGCTCTGCACCTTCCTGGGCGAACGGCCGGAGCCCCTGATGCTGAAGCACCACACCTCCTCGGCCGCGCGCCAGACCGCCGCCCTGGCGGAGTCCTGGCGCCGGGCGGGCGAGCCGGTCAGCACCGGGCGGATCGGCTCCCATGTGCGCGGGCTGACCGCACGTGAACGGCTGCTCGTGGACAAGGCGACCGGTCCGCTCAAGGAGTGGCTCGGCTATGCCGTCGATCCGCGGGCGGCCGGGACACCGGACCCCACCGCACTGGGCGTGGCCCTCCGCTCGGCCGTGCTCCGACTGCGCATCGAGGCGCGCTCGGTGGCCCGGGACCGCAACCACCGGGCGCGGGTCGGCCGCGACGCCTATGTCCGCTGGCTGCGGCTGAAGGCCCTCGCCCGGCGGTCCAGAACGGATGCGCCGACCGCCCGGGCGCCGCTCGCCGCCCGGCGGGGCGGGGTCTGAGGCGCCACGCGCTCTCAGCCCACCGCCGGCGCGACCGGCATCCCGCACCCCCCGGATCCGGTGAGTTCCCTTTCCACGAACGCGGGAGTTCTCTTTGAAGATCAGGCAAGAAGACGTGACCGACCACTTCGCCGCGCGCGCCGCCACCTACGACGCCTCCAGCTCCTGGTGCACGGACGGGGAACTCGGCGACGTGATCCTGGAACTGACAGGCCCACGCAGCGGGGACCGGGTGCTGGACGTGGCCTGCGGCACCGGTCTGGTGTCCCGGCTTTTCAAGGGGCGCGTGGCCGAGGTGGTCGGCGTCGACATCACCGAGCAGATGGCCGAGCAGGCACAGGAGCACCTGGACCGGCTGGTCATCACCCCCGCCGAACAACTCCCCTTCGAAGACGGTGAGTTCGACATCGTGGTATGCCGCCAGGGAGTGCAGTTCATGCAGCTCCCCGACGCGGTCGAGGAGATGGTCCGGGTCGTCCGCCCGGGCGGACGGGTCGTCGTCGTCAACCTCTGCGCCTACGGGCCGGCGGACCAGAAGGAGTACTTCGAGATCCTGCGGCTGCGCAACCCCGTGCGCCGTCACTTCTTCCTCCCCGCCGACGTGGAGCAGCTGCTGCGAACAGCCGGCTGCGACCAGGTCGAGACGCGGCGCCACGTCTCCGTCGAGGACGTGGACGTCTGGTCGGACAACGGAGCCATCGGGGAGGACCGCCGCGAGGCGATCCGAGAGGTCTACCGGACCGCGTCCGAGAAGTTCCGCTCCCTGCACGCGGTGCGCGAGTCGGACGGACGGTTCACGGACCACATGCTGTTCGTCGTCGCGGCGGGGATCAAACCATGAGGCTCCGCGACCGATCTCCCGGTTTCCCGGCATCGAAGGAGTGCAATGGCTCACCTGAGTGAAGGCTTCACCGCCGAGCTGCGCGCGGTCCTCGCCGCCGAGGCCCTGTCCGCCCAGCGGTACACCTACTTCGCCCAGGTCGCGGAGATCGAGGGGCACACCGAGGTCGCCCAGCACTTCACCGACCTGGCCGCCAGTGTCGCCTGCGCGGCCCACGGTCACCTCGACGTACTGCGGGACGCGACGGTCGAGGGCACCGGCCCGGACATCGGAGAGACCGCCCTGAACCTGGCCTCGTCGGTCGCCGACGCCCTCCAGGACGCGGGCGAGACCTACCCGCGCCTCACGGCGGCCGCCCACGCCGAAGGACAGGTCGACATCGCCAGCTGGCTCACCACGCTCGCCGCGCTCAAGAAGAGCCATGTCACCAAGCTCGACGCGCTGTTGAGCGAGCTGACCGGGGCTGCGGCCGCCACCGCAACCGCCACCACCGCGCCCGTTTCCGGAGGAACCGATGACTGAGGACCTGCTTGCGGTCGCCGGCTCCGCGCCTGCACCCACGCCCGACTACGACGCCTCCTCGATCGTGGTCTTCTCGGGGCTGCAGGCGGTGCGCCGCAACCCTTCGATGTACATCGGCTCCACCGACGCCGGCGGACTGCACCACCTGGTCCTGGAGCTGCTCGACAACGCCGTAGACGAGTTCGAGGCCGGTCACTGCCGTGAGATCTCCGTGACCCTCGGCACGGACACCTCGTGCACGGTGGAGGACGACGGCCGGGGCATCCCCGTCGACCCGCACCCCGACAGCGGCCGACCTGCCAGCGAGGTTGTACTCACGACACTGCACGCGGGCGGCAAGTTCAGCGGAACCACCTACACCCACTCCGCCGGCCTGCACGGCGTCGGCCTGTCCTGCGTGAACGCGCTCGCCGCGTGGCTTCAGGTCGACATCCGGCGTGCCGGAGCCCACCACCGGCAGGAGTTCGAGCGCGGTGAGCCCAGGACCGAGCTGACCCGGATCGGATCCGCCCAGGGACACGGCACGACCGTGGCCTTCCGGCCCGACCCGGAGATCTTCGACACCTGCGAGTTCTCCGCACGCGTCCTCACGGAGCGGCTCCAGGAGATCGCCTTCCTGCATCCCGGCCTCACCGTCCGGCTGCGCGACGAACGGAGCGGTGAGCGGACCGAGTTCACCTTCACCGGCGGCGTCCGAGGGTTTCTGGAACACCTCAACGGCGGGGCCACGGTGATCCACCGGGAACCGATCGTCGTCGGCGACCGTGAGGGCGGGATCGCCTTCGACCTCGCCTTCCAGTGGACCGAGGGGTACACGGAGGAGATCAGGAGCTTCGTCAACGGAGTCCGCACGGACCAGGGCGGCGCCCATGTCGAGGGCATCCGCGCCGCGCTGGCGCAGGCCATCAACCGCTTCGCCACCGGCCAGCGGATGCTGGACGCCCGCACCGGCGAACGCATCACCACGGTCGACATCCTCGAAGGGCTCACCGCGGTCGTCTCGCTGCGCATGGGCGACCCCAAGTTCGACGGACAGACCAAGAAGCGGTTGCAGAACCCCGAGGCGGGTTCGTTGGTGCAGGGCGTGGTGGACCGGGACTTCACCCGGTGCATGGAGAAGGACGAGGAGCTGGGGCGCCGTATCGTCGCCCGGGCGCTGGACGCCACCCGGGCCCGGCTCGCCGCCCGCCAGGCCAGCCGCACCGCTCGCTTCCACCGGCGTGACCTGGAGATCGACTACAAGGTGTACCAGCAGCAGTTCGGCATCCGCTCGCGCAACTGGCACGATTCCTGCACCTGGCTCACCGATGACGGGCTGCTGGCCCGGCACGCCGCCCTGTGCGATGTGGCGCCGGACGCGCGGATGCTCGATGTCTGCTGCGGCAGCGGCGTCGTCGGGAACTCGTTCAAGGACAGGGTGGGGGAGACGGTCGGCCTCGACATCACACCCGAGATGGTCGCCCTGGCCTCCACCCGCCTCGACCGCGTCGACCAGGGCACGGTCTACGACCTGCCCTACCCCGAGGCGTCCTTCGACCTCGTGGTCACCCGGGAAGTGCTCCACCTGCTGCCGCAGCCGGAAAGGCCGCTCTCGGAGATCTTCCGGGTGCTGCGGCCCGGCGGTCAGTTCATCGTCGGCCAGATCGTGCCCTTCGCCGACGAGGACGCCTTCTGGATGTACCGCGTCTTCAAGAAGAAGCAGCCCCTCCTGTTCCAGATGTTCCGTGAGCAGGACTTCCGTTCCCTGCTGCTGGACGCGGGATTCACCGTGGCCAAAGTGGAGGAGCACCTGCTCTGGGAATCCATCGACACCTGGATCGACACCCACGAGACGACCCCTGCGCACCGGCGGGAGATCCAGCGGCTGTTCTACGACGCGCCACCGGAGGTCCGGGCGGTCCATCCCTTCGAGGTCCTCGCCGACGGCTCCATTCGTGACCAGTGGCGGTGGTGCGTCTACTCGCTCAAGAAGCCGCTGTGAGGGCTGGATGAACCTGTACGCCCCCACCGGTCCCGACGTGCTGCGGCCCCTGCTCGACCGCCTGGTGACGCTGCGCGCACTGCGCGGTCCCGCCGTCACCGGCTTCCCCGACGAGGTCCGCGACGTGGTGGTGATCGCCTCCAGTTCGCGCGGCGGCTCCAGCATGGTCGCGGAGACCTTGAGAAAGTCCAGGGACCTGCTCCATTTCACCGCGGAGATCAATCCCTTCCTGCGCCTGGCCGAGCTGGACCATCCGGCCAGCGGCACGGGCTCCGACCGGCTCGGCGCCCTGCACCTGCAGACCCTGCCGCCGAGCAAACGCCACATGCTGGCCATGGAACTGGCACTGGACGCCGGCAGTGCGGCAGATGTCGTCGACGACGAGCAGTACGCACTCGACGTCGCCTGGCGGCTGATCATCCAGTGGCCCGAACTCCCCCTGCATCCACTCCAGTTGGTGAACACCACGGTGAAGGTGCTGCACCGGGTGCGGGCACGGCACGGATGGCGCACAGGCGAGGTACCCGATCCGGCCCTCCACTTCGCCGCCCTGCTCGACGAACTGCGCCGCCAGGGAACACCGATCAGCCCCTGGCACTACGACCTCCCCCGGCACCTCCGGCAACAGCTGGCCCCCGAACCCGCGGTGAGCCACGCGCCGGGGGAGTACCTCATCGAGGAGCCGCCGTTCGTCCTGGCCCGGCCCTGGCGCCGGGCCAGGCTCTCGGACGTGCGGAACAAACCGCTGGTGATCAAGACACCGAGCAACGTGCACCGCATAGGTTTCCTGCGCGCGCTCTTCCCTCACGCCCGCTTCCGGGTGCTGCACCTGATCCGCAACCCCGCGGCGGCGATCAACGGTCTCTACGACGGATGGCTGCACAACGGCTTCCACGCCCACCGCATGCACAAGCCGCTGGGCATCACCGACTACGTCGAACAGTGCGCCGACAACCGTCTGTGGTGGAAGTTCGATCTGCCGCCCGGCTGGGAGGAGTTCACCGAAGCGCCCTTGACGGACGTGTGCGCCTTCCAGTGGCGCACGTCCCACCAGGCCATCCTCGATGAACTGGCAGGGGGCGGCATGGAGAGCCTGACCCTGCGCTTCGAGGACCTGATCGGTTCTGCCGGCGGGCGGATCGCCGGCTTCGCGGAACTCTCCGACTGGCTCGGCATCCCTCTGGAAGGCGATTTCCGGCGGGCCGTGTACGAAGGAATCGATCCGGTGGTGGCCACGGCCGCGCCCCGGGCCGGCCGCTGGCGGCGGCGGGCACCGCTGATCGAACGAGCGCTCGGCCCCCAGGTCCTGCGGCTGGCCGAACGCCTGGAGTACGTGGACCGGGCGGAGTGGATCTGACATGCCGTACGGATCACCTGATGCGGAGGACCTGATGAATGCGCAGGACGTACGAGCGGCCGAGCTGCTGCTGGGGCGCCGGCTGGCCGGGCTGATACGCGACGTCGACGACTTCCCACGTCCCGGGGTGACGTTCAAGGACATCACCCCGCTGCTCGCCGACCAGCGGGCGTTCACCGAGCTGGTGGGCGTGCTGGCCGCCATGAGCGAGCGCTGTGGTGCCACCAAGGTGGTGGGTCTTGAGGCCCGCGGGTTCATTCTGGCCGCGCCCGCCGCGGTGCAGGCCGGTATCGGATTCGTGCCGATCCGCAAGGCGGCCAAGCTGCCCGGCGCGACGTTGGGCCGCGACTACGAACTCGAATACGGCAGTGAGCGGATCGAGGTGCACAGTGACGCCTTCGAGCCCGGTGACCGGGTCGTCGTCATAGACGACGTGCTGGCCACCGGCGGTACCGCGGAGGCGTCGGTGCACCTGATCCGCGAAGCCGGGGCCGAAGTCGCCGGAGTGTCCGTGCTGCTGGAGCTGAGCTTCCTGGCGGGGCGCGACCGGCTCAAGCGACTGCTCGGCGGGGCGCCGCTGGAAGCGGTGATCACGGTGTGACCCGCCGGCCGCCGGTAGATCGTCGAGCACGCCGTCCTTCCGGTCCGAGGGGCACATCACCGCGACCAGCCGTCAAAGAGCGCTCAGATCCGGTTGCGTGAGCCATAGATCTCGTCGAGCACGCTCTGATCGACCACCTTGCCGGCATCCGGCAGGCTTTTCACTCCGGAGGCGCGCAGCGCCGCGTACATCGGGCCGCCCAGCCGCTGGGTGTCCATCCTGAACAGGCCCTTGCGCCGGGTCAGCGCGTTCTCGGTGAAGGGAATCTGCACCTCGTTCTCGCGGATCTGCTGCTTCAGATCGAGACCGAGGTCGGCACCGTACTTCTCGACCGCCAGCCGTGCGGCCCGTTCGGGGTCCCTGGCGTTCTCCTGCCAGCCGCGGATGCTGGCACGCAGGAACCGCTGCATGACATCCCGCTGTCCGTCCAGGAACTTCCGGTGGCAGTAGACGATGCTGGCGTAGGCGGGCAGCCCCATCGACTCGTACGTCACCGCCTGGTAGTCCTTGCCCTTCTTCATGCCGTACTTGGACTCCAGCGCGATGGGCTGACTGGTGAGGTAGCAGGTGAGGACCTTGCCCTGCTTCTCGACCAGGGGACCGACGTCGAAGCCGACCGGAATGAAGTCGAAGTCCTTGCGCAGCCCGGCGAGTTCGAGGATCGCGTCCAGTTGGGGCTTGGACCCCTGCTGGCCGAGCACCTTGGCGCCCAGCAGGTCACGGGGGCGGGTCACGGGGGCTGAGGCGAGCGAGACCAGCCCGCCGGGGTTGGTCTGGAAGCCGGAGCCAGCCATGACGAAGTCGTTGCCCTTGGTGATGGCCTGGAGAAGGGTCTGCATGTTGGCGTGCACCCCGATGTCGGCCGAGCCGGTGGCGAGGAGCTGTGTGGAGTCAGGGGTGTTGGGGCCGCCCGGCTGGAACTGGACGCTGAGGTTCTCCTCGGCGTAGTAGCCGGCGGAGTCGGCGATCCAGAAGCCCGCGAACTCCACGTTCTTGATCCAGCCGAGTGCGACCCGCAGCGTGGCGGGGCGTGCGGTGGAGGTGGAAGAGGGCCTGCCGGCGGCCGGGTCGTCCGTGGCACCGCAGCCGGCGAGCGTACCGCCGAGGCTAAGGGCGGCCCCCGTGGCACCGACGGCTCTCAGCACGCTTCTGCGGGTCTGGGGGGTGCCGCCGGGCTGCCACGGTGCCGGGTTCTTGGGCATGGTCGTTGGACTCCTTCGTTTCTCGGCTGACGTGTGGGCGGAAGCGGATCAGCGGAAGCGGGGCGTGTACCGGCGCTCGACGCCCCGTGCCGCCATGAAGCCGGCGACGGAGACGACCGTGGCGACCAGGGCGGCGCCCCAGGCACGTTCGGGGGCCATGAAGGTGACGGCATCGGCGAAGAGGCTGCCCAGGCCGTCCTGGCCGAGCAGGAACTCGGCCAGCAACGCGGCGAGCACCGTGGAGGGCGCGGTCAACCGCAGGGCGACCAGCAGCATCGGGACGGTGTGCGGCAGCAGCAGCCTGCGCAGCCGCACGGACCGGGAGGCGCCGAACACGGTGAACACGTTGTTCATGGCCGCCGGCGCCGTCCGCAGTCCCGAGGCCACCAGGACGAAGGCCGGGAAGAACGACACCAGGGTGGTGACCGTGGCGACGGCCGGAGCGCCGAACCCCACGACACGGGCGATGACGGGGATCATCACGATCACCGGGACCGAGCGCATGATCAGCAGAAGGGGGGTCAGCAGCCCCGACAACAGCGAGGAGAACCAGACCGCCACGGCGCAGCACAGCCCGAGCGCCATCCCCAGGACCAGACCCGTGGCGGCGTGGAACAGCGTGTGGCCGAGTCCGGGTGCGTAGTCCCCGAAGTCACCCAGTACGTAGGCGAACACGGCGTAGGGAGTGGGCACCACGATCTGGTTGAGGTGCTGGACCCGGGTCCAGGTCTCCCAGGCCGCCAGCAGCGCGAGCACCGTCCAGTAGCGCGACAGGAACAGGCCGGCGAACCGCAGAGCCCGGCGCGGCGCGGTGGGGCGAGTGCTCATCGAAACCTCCAGGCCACCGCGGCGCGGACGGCGCCGAGGAGCAGATAGGCGGCGATCGACTGGAGCGCGGCAGCCAGGCCCGCGGCCCACAGCAGTTCGGTCTGGTAGTTCTGCATGGAGCTGACCAGCAGCAGCCCCAGACCGCGTGAGGCACCGAACCACTCGCCGACGACGGCTCCGAGCACGGCGGCGGGCGCCGCGAGCGTCAGGGCGTCGAGCACCATCGGTACGGCGGCGGGCAGTTGGAGCCGCAGCAGCGTGGTACGCCGGGAGGCACCGAGGGCGGCCAGCACGTCCCGGTGTGCCGGACTCGCCGCGGACAGGCCCGAGGCCGCCGCCACGAACACGACGAAGCCGCAGGCCAGGGCCGCGATCACCGCCGGGCTGCCGTCACGGCCGACCGTGCTGAACAGCAGGGGGCCCAGGGCGATCAGCGGGATGGCGTTCACCACTGCGGCGAGCCGGTCCAGACCGGGTTGCAGGACGGGCAGCGCGGCGCCGAGCACGGCCACGGCCAGCGCGATCAGCGACCCGGTCAGCAGCCCCGTCCCGGCCGCACGTGCGGTGGCCGCGAAAGCCCTGCCGAGCAGCGCGCCCCGGCCGGGGGAGCGGACCTCTTCGAGTACGTGGCTGAGCGGTGGCCAGCCGGGGCCGAACACCTCCGTCCGTCCCACGGCCTCCATCGCGGTGATCGCCAGCACGGCACCGGTGGTGGTCAGAAGAGCGGTCCGTACCGTGCTGGGGCGGCCGGAACCCATCACATCCGCCCCGCACCGTGCTCGGCACGCGGGCTGCCGGAGCCGGACCCGGCGTCCAGGAGCGCGGTCAGCCGGTCGACGACCTCATGGAACTCCGGGGCGCGGGTGAGGTCGCCACCGCGGGGCCGGGGCAGCTTGACGGTCTCCATGTGCCGCACCCGGCCCGGCCGTTCACTGAGAACGGCCACCCGGTCAGCGAGCAGTACGGCCTCGACGACGTCATGGGTGACCAGCAGCGTGGTGATGCGCTGCTCCGTCCAGATGCGGGCCAGCTCCAGATTGAGCCGCCGTCTCGTCACCGCGTCCAGGGAACCGAAGGGTTCGTCCAGCAGGAGGACATCGGGGTTGAGGGCCAGCGCCCTGGCGATGGCGACCCGCTGACGCATACCGCCCGACAACTGGCGGGGGCGCGCGTCGGAGAATCCCTCGAGCCCGGTCATACGGAGCAGTTCGGTGATCCTGGTCCGGTCCACGGGACGGCCGGCCACCCGGAACGGCAGGGCCACGTTCTCGTACGCACTGGCCCAGGGAAGCAGCGCGTGGTCCTGAAAGGCGATGCCGAGCCGGTGCTCGCGGACCAGGGTGGCCGCCGGACCGCCGTGCACCAGCACCTCACCCTCGGTGGGTTCCTCCAGCCCGGCGAGCATGCGCAGCACGGTCGACTTGCCGCAGCCCGAGGGCCCGATCAGGGCCACGAACTCGCCGTATCCCACGGTCAGTTCGAGACCTTGCAGGGCTTCCGCGCGGCGTCCCTTGCGTAAGGAGTAGTGCTTCACGAGGCCGCGCAGTTCCAGCGCGGCCGACTCCTTGCCGCGGTCGGGCGGGGTATCCGCTGCTGCCTGTGAGGCCGGCGCTCGCCAGCCGGCGCGGTGGCCGATGGGCGGTATTTCGGCAGGAACGGACTTCGCCAACGCTTCACTCCCAGATCCGTGTGGCTGTGAGGGCTCCCCGCGGTGCGGTGCGAGCAGTCGGACTTCAGCAGCAGGCGGGGACATGACTCCCGGGGCTCAGGACCGGCCATCGCCGTTCCGGTGTCCTGGCACACCTGGCAGGCGGCGGTCCCGGGTACCGGGCTGAGCCACAGGACGTACCCCCACGGCCCGCCCCCCTTCGCGATCACTTGTGGGCCGAGGGTAATGCACGGGTCCTCTTTCAAGCCATGTCGGAGGGGGGCGCATTTCTTGCGCTTTTGAGCCGCTCTTGAGGGCACTTGCCAGGACGGGCCAAGGTGACTAGAAAAACGGGAAGCCCAGCCGGAGCTGCCCGTCGAGGATCTTTCGACCGAGCCCGGATCACAGCGGCGAAAGGGGGAGTAGGTGGCCGTTCAGGTAGCATCGGAAACCCATTTGGCGGGCCTGCGCCCGCATGATCTAGAGATCCTGCTCAATGGATTGCCGTTAGCGGAGAAAGCGCAGAACGTCGACTACAACCTGGACCTGGTGCGGCGCCTGGGAGCCTCGTTCTGCAAGACTGATCTGTTGGCCCACTACCTGTCGGACAGCGCGCTGCTGGACGAGATCGCCACCCGCTCCTACCGGCATGTCAACCATTTCGACAAAATAGTTCTGGTTGATTCCGGGGAGCGTCTGGGGTACCGGCTGACCCTGCATCTGTGGTGCCCGCCGTACACGGAGAAAGAGCTGCGGGACGAATTGATTCACGATCACCGGTTCAGTTTTTGGTCGACGATACTCACCGGCCGGCTGGTCTCGGAAAACTTCTCGCCTGCTGCGGACGGCATGGCCGCCGCGGCTGAGCCGGTCACCACCTACCGGCGGTACCGGTACAGCCCGGAGAAGAAGGGAGTGACCACCCACACGAACTTCTACGAGTTCACGGGGGAGGCGCCCCTGGGCATGGTCGGAGAATCCGTGGAACTACAGGGAAGCGCCTACCACCTGGAATACCGTCGCATTCACCGGGTGATCCTCCCGAGAGAGTCGATGACCTGCACCTTGGTGCTCCGCGGGCCCCGGGAACGTGCCTTCTCCAACGTCTACAACACGGCGTACCCTTCCATGGACACCCAGTCAGGCAACTCCATGTTCTCCCGCCACGAACTGGCGGCAAAGCTACGGGATCTGCAGGCGGTCGTCGGCGGGGACCCGGGCGCCGCAGGTGTCTGAGCCCGATGGCACCCCCAGCGGACCGGCCGTGCGGCTGCGGGCCGTGGAGGCCGTGACGGATGACTGGTTCGCCCTGCGCAAGTACCATGTGGAACACACCCGCCGGGACGGAGCCGTCGAGCAGATCACCCGGTTCAGCCTGCACCGGGGCGACCGTGCCGCCGTACTCCTGCATTCGCCCAGGTGCGACACGGTCGTACTCACCCGCCAGTTCCGTCTGCCGGCGTTGCTCGACGGCCGCCCGGACGGCGCGCTGCCGGAGCTGCCCGGAGGACTGCTGGACGGCGCGGACGCCCAGCAGGCGGTGCGCCGTGAGGCCGAGGAGGAGACGGGATTCCGGGTACGTGCACTGCGGTTCGCGTACACCGTCTACCTTTCCCCGCAGCTGAGCCGCGAACGCACCCATCTCTTCACCGGTGAGTACGACCCCGCGGACCGCACGGGCCCCGGGGGCGGTCTCGCCGACGAGGGCGAGGAGATAGAGGTGCTTCAGCTGTCGCCGGAGAAGGCGTTCGCCATGGCGACGAGTGAGGGGCCGGCCGATGCGAAGACCCTGCTCATGCTCCAGCTCCTGAAGCTGCGCGACCGTGGGCAGGCTTGAACATCGACACCTCCGCCGGCCGGCTGCACAGTGGTCTGGCAGATCTTCGCGAGAGTCCGTCCTCAGCTGCCGCCGTTCCCTTCGCCTGCCCGCCGAGAAGTTCCGGAGGTATGCACCCCTTGAAGTCCAACGGTTTCGTCTCGTACGACGAGACGGGCGGGCACCGCACAGACCCGCTCCCCGGGACGCTGACCGCCGCTGTCGTCGGTACCGGACGCGGCGCGGAGCACCTGCGCTGGCTGGCCGACTGCCCCGGCGTCACCCCGCTGACCGTGCCGGGTGACGAGGCGTCGGACCGTATCCGTGAGGGCGGACTGGACGTGGTGGTGGTGGCCTCCCCGACGCACACACACCAGGACCTGGTTGCCGAGGCCCTCCGCCAGGACCTGGCCGTGGTGTGCGAGACACCGCTCGCACCCGGCGTCCCCGCAGCACTCGCACTCACCACACTGGCCGCGGAGCGCGGAGCACAGGCCCGTGTACCCTTCCAGTGGCGGACGAACAACGCCCTCGGACAGGCCCGTTCGGCACTGCTGCACGGCGAGATCGGGGACCTGCTCACCGTGGACATCGCCCTCCACGACGACTCCCACCTCGGGCCCGGCACCCGCTGGCCCTGGCGTGAGCGGCGTGAGACCGCCGGCGGCGGCGCCATGGCCGAGCTGGGCACTCATGCCTTAGACCTGCTCTCGTGGAGCACCGGGCTGGGCACCTGGGACGTGGAGTCCGCCTGGGCACAACGCCTGTACGACAGCCGCCGCGGGCCCCAGGGCCAGGTGGAGGTCGACGTGGACGACATCGCCCAGGCCGAACTGCGGCCACTGGGCTCGGCCGCCCGCGCCCGCGTCCATGTGTCGCGCATCAGCCCCGAGGGGCGGCAACTGTATTTCACCGCCGTCGGCAGCCGCGGCACCCTGCGCGTCGTCGCCGAGGCCAAGAACGGCTCGGCGACGCTGGTCCTGACCACGGGAGCCCGGTCGTTGCGCGCGACGGTCGGCCCGCACTCCATGAACCCCTACCGCGCCCCGGCAAGCGCCGGCGCTGATCCTGCCCTGACCGGCCTGACCGGCCTGACCGGCCTGACCGGCCTGACCGGCCTGACCGGCCTGACCGGCCTGACCGGCCTGACCGGCCTGACCGGCCTGACCGACGGGGCCGGGCTCGGGACGTTCGACGAGGCCCTCGCCGCCGTCCACCTGGTGGAGGCCGCACAGCGTCGCAGCGTCCAACGCGACCCGGAGGTGCCGTGGCGCTGAGCACAGCGGACCTGACCCATGTTCTGCTGGCCGTCGTGGCCCTGCTCGTGGCGGCGCACCTCGGCGGCCATCTCTTCCGGCTGATCCACCAGCCACAGGTCATCGGGGAGATCGCCGGTGGTCTCGTACTGGGACCGACCGTGCTGGGCGCTCTCGCACCCTCCGCGCAACGGTGGCTGCTGCCCACCACGGGCCCCACGGCCGCCGTGCTCGGGGCCGTCTACCACCTCGGGCTGCTGTTCCTGGTCCACCTCACCGGCACAGAACTGCGCCGGCGCGGCAGCGGAGCGCAAGTGCGCACCATCGGCCTCATCGCCGGCGTCGGCCTGATACTGCCGTTCCTGTTCGGACTGGGCATCGCCCGCGTCGCCGACCTGCGCGGCCTGAGCGGGCCGGCCGGCTCGCCCATGACACTGACCATGGTCTTCGGCATGGCCATCGCGGTGACCAGCGTGCCTGTCATCTCCCGGATCATGCTCGATGTGGGCATCCTCGGCACGGTCTTCGCCCGGATCGTCCTGGCCGTCGCGGTCATCGAGGACATCGCGCTGTACGTGATCCTCGCGATCGTCCTCGGGGTCGCGCAGGCCGAAGCCAGTGACGCGTACGGGCTCTGGTCGCTCCTCGGCACGGATTCGCTCCCTCTCGCCGGGATGTACTTCACTCTGGTACCCCTGACGTTCATCGCGGCGATGCTGCGGTGGGGCCCCCGTGCCTTCGCGCGGCTGTCCGCGGCCCGCTTCAACGCGGTCGCGGAGCGCAGCCCGCTCGCCTTCCGCCTCGTCTTCCTGTTCCTCATGTGCGCGGCCTGTGCCGGACTCGGCATCGACCCGATCTTCGGCGCACTGGTCGCCGGAATGTGCGACGCGGACGCTGTGGGCCGCAAAGAGCACGACTCGCAAGAGGTGCTGCGATCGTTCTCTCTGGCCTTCTTCATCCCGGTCTACTTCGCGATGGTCGGCGTCAAGCTCGACCTCGCGCACCACTTCGACCTTCTCTTCTTCTGCTGGTTCTTCGCCCTGGCCTGCGCCGCGAAACTGTTCAGTGTCTGGCTGGGAGCACGCCTGGCACACGAGACAAACTCCGCTGCCCTGCACCTGGCCGTGGCCCTGAACGCCCGTGGCGGACCGGGCATCGTCCTCGCCTCCGTGGCCCTGGGCGCCCACGTCATCAACGAGAGCTTCTTCACCTCGCTCGTCCTGCTGTCGGTGCTCACGTCCCAGCTCGCCGGCCTCTGGCTCGGCAGTGCCGTCGCCCGGGGACATGTGCTCAGCACGGGCGTACCACCTATCGGTCACCCACCGGCCGACCGACCCCTCACCGCACGTGTGCCCACTGATCACGCACCAGAAGGAGCTAAGAATGACTCACCCGCATGACATAGAGATCGGTGTCATCGGAGGATCCGGGCTGTACTCCTTCCTCGACGACATCACCGAGATCAGGATCGACACACCGTACGGCGAACCCAGTGACGCCCTGCTCGTCGGTGAGTACTCCGGACGCAAAATCGCCTTCCTGCCGCGGCACGGGCGAGCGCACTCGGTACCGCCGCACGACATCAACTACCGGGCCAACCTCTGGGCGCTGCGCTCGACGGGGGTCCGCCAGGTGCTGGCACCCTGCGCGGTCGGCGGGCTGCAGGCACGGCTGGGACCGGGCACACTCGTCATCCCCGACCAGTTCGTGGACCGCACCTACGGCCGGGAGCAGACCTTCTACGACGGCAAGGTCCGGCCCGACGGCCAGACCCCGGCCGTGGTCCACATGTCCATGGCCGACCCCTACTGCCCGGCCGGGCGTGCGGCGGCGGCGGCCGCCGCACGCGCCGAGGGCTGGGAGCCGGTGGAGGACGGCACCCTCGTGGTGATCCAGGGGCCGCGCTTCTCCACCCGCGCCGAGTCGCGCTGGTACTCCGCCCAGGACTGGTCGGTGATCGGCATGACCGGCTATCCGGAAGCACCCCTCGCCCGTGAACTCGGCATGTGCTACACCTCCCTGGCGCTCGTCACCGACCTGGACGCGGGCGTCGAGGTGGGCGAGGGCGTGACCCACGAGGACGTACTGAGGGTGTTCGCGGAGAACATCGACCGGTTGCGCCCGGTGCTCTTCGGCGCCGTCAAGGCGCTGCCCACGGAACGCGCCTGCCTGTGCAGCCGCGCCCTCGACGGCATGGACACGGGCTTCGAACTCCCCTGACGGGACGGCCGACCGTGAAGATCTTTCTGGTGCGGCACGGCCAGTCGTTGTGGCAGCTTCAGCCGAGCGAGGACTGGGACACGACTCTGAGCCCGCTCGGCCACAGCCAGGCGCGGCGGCTGGCCGGGTGGTGTGCGCGGCACCCGGCACTGGACCGGACCTCACGGTTCGAGGCGGGGGTGCTGCGCGCCAGTCCGCTGCTGCGGGCACAACAGACGGCCGGCCATCTGGCCAGTGCTCTGGGGCTGCCCGTGCGGACACAGCCCTCACTGGCCGAGGCTGCCTTCCACGTGGTCTCCGAACTGCCCAGCGCCGCCGCTCCGTTCGCCCCCTGGCCCCAGGCTCCGCTGTCCGAGCGGTACCTGGCGTTCCGGAAACAGGCGGGTGAGGCGCTGACCGAGCTGGCGGACCTGGCGGAGGAGAGTGCCGCTCCCGTCCTCGCCGTCACCCACGGCGGTCTGATCAAGACGCTGTTACGGACGGTGCTGGAGACCGACGTGGTCTGCTTCAAGCTCTACAACTGCGGGATCAACGCCATCGAATGGAAGGCCGGAAGGTGGAGGATCGCGCACGTCAACCTCTGGGACCACCTGCCCCCGGAACTGCGGACCACGTGAACGTGCCGGGCCACCTCGTTCCTGCCTGCCGGCTCACCGTCACCGTCTTCAACGGCACGCTGTGGCGGCACAGACCGCTGTTCAGCGAGATCGTCCGCAAAGCACACCGGCACGGTCTGAGAAGCGCGAGCGTCCTGCGGGGGGTGGAGGGATACGGAGCGGGCGGCTCCATTCACACCGAGCGCATCCTCAGCGTGTCCGACAGGCTGCCCCTTCTGATCGTCCTGGTGGACGACGAGGACAGGATCCACTCCTTTCTGCGGGAGCTGGATCCGCGGATGGACATAGAGTCCATGGTCATCGACCAGGTCCACGGTTTCCGCTGGAGCCCGGAACCTGGGCGGGGGGAAGGGAAAGCGGCCGGGGAGTGAAGGGAGCCGGAAGAGCGGCCCACCCGGCCCTACACCGGCCGGCATTCCCCCCACCAGGCGGTCGACGCCGTCGCCCCTTGCCCACCCGGTCGACCTGCGGACGTCTCAGACCGTACGCGTCCGACGGCCCGTCAGACCGATGGCCAGCGCACCGAGCGCGCAGCCGACGCCGGCCGCGAGATAGGCGAGGTGGTAGCCGGTGAGGCGATCGTCGCTGGTCGCTGCCACCAGGACCATGAGCGCGACCCCGACGCTGGCACCGATCTGTTGTGCCACGACATTCACCGCTCCGGCGACCGCGTGCCGTTCCGGCTCCACGCCGCTGAGCGTGGCGGACGTCATCGACGGGAAGTTCAGCCCTTGCCCGATGCCGCTGATCACCAGGCCGGGAAGCACATGCAGCACATAACTGCCCTGGTGCGGTGTGGTCATCCACAGCGCTGTGCCCCCGCCGATCAGGACCAGCCCGACAGCCATCAGGGCATGCAGCGGATACCTGGCGAGCAGACGGCCGGTGACGAAGTTGGCGGTGAGGAAAACGCCCGCCGACATCGGCACCAGCGCGAGACCCGACTCGAGCGGCGAGTAGTCCAGCATCCCCTGCAGATACAGCGGCGCGAAGAACAGCATCCCGACCGAACCCATGTACTGGAGGAACGCCGCCAGGCTCGCCGCCCGCACGGACGTGACCCGGAAGAGGCCGAGAGGCAGCACCGGATCGGCGGTGCGCTGCTCGCGCACGACGAAGAGCAGCAGGAACACCATCGCGGCACCCAATGCCCCCCAGGCCAACGCGCCGCTGCTGCTCGCGCCCACGACCAGCAAAGTGAGTCCGATCGTGCCCGAGATCGCCCCGGGCAGGTCCAGCCTGCCACCGCGTCCGGCCCCACCGGGCAGCCCGGCGCGCGTGGGTGC
This sequence comes from Streptomyces sp. NPDC059224, assembly GCF_042754285.1. NCBI lineage: Bacteria > Bacillati > Actinomycetota > Actinomycetes > Kitasatosporales > Streptomycetaceae > Streptomyces > Streptomyces sp. NPDC059224. The sequence continues at coordinate 21,798 of NZ_JBHZAN010000034.1, read as the reverse complement.
CAGCACGGCCGCCCCCACCACCACCGAGAACCACAACACCGAGCGCCAGCCGAGGAACTGGGTCAGCACGCCGCCCAGCAGCACCCCGCCGCTGAAGCTCGCCGCGCCGACCGCCGCGTACACGCTGAGTGCCCGGTTGCGGGCCGCACCCGCCGGAAACACCTCGGTCAGCAGTGCCAGTGCGGCCGGGCCCGACATGGCCGCACCGATGCCCTGCACCGCTCGCGCACCGAGCAGCACCCCGATGTCCGGCGCGACGGCACCGACCAGCGCGGCCCCGGTGAACAGGGCCACCCCTATCTCGAACACCCGCCGACGGCCGAACACATCGGCCAGCCGGCCGCCTACCAGCAGGAACCCCGCGAACGTCACCGCATAGGCGATCATGACCCACTGAAGCGTGGTGTCGTCCAGGTCGAAACGGGCTCCGACGGACGGCAGGGCGGCATTGAGCACCCCAAGACCACTCACATCCAGTGCGAGCGCTCCAGCAAGCACTCCGAGGGCCAGTCCCACCTTCTTCTCCGGCACGACCTGAGTACTGGTCATGCGCCACACCCCGACAAGGCGCCACCGGCGAACCGGTGGTGCGTGGGGCGTACGTGTGTGCCGCCACCGGCGCCGGAAAGCAGGGCGCCCGGCCCGCCCCGGAGCGCTCGGCCGGCGGCCGGCGTCCGAAGGGGGGGGCGGCCGAGCCCTAATCGGGCCGGTGCTTCGTCCACGGCCGCTGCCGGGGCGCCGGGTGGCACGGCGGCGGGACGGCGCATGAAATGCCTGGACAACGCGGTGCCGGCGTCAACCGGGCCCTGCCGCCGTGGTGAAGTGAGTTCCATCCGTCCGCTGCCCGCCGCCAGGAAACGGACGCCGGCCGACGTCGGCCGACGGTTCATGATTTTCATGCGGAGCAGCCTCGCAGTGGCGCTCACCGGCTGTCCAGACGGGCTCCGCCCGCATGCCTCCGCGGCCCGCGGAGTCGCGAGGGACTTCCTGCGGGGCGGCGGGCCGTACCGGCTCGTGTGACCGGGGTGGCGGAACAGGTTACCTGTACAAGAAGCCGGTGACGGGCCGGAAGCGGCTTGTGTTGAACAAGGATGCACTGTGTTGCCCTGAGGTGCGAAGCGTCTTACGGTCATTGCCATTGATGCCCGTCGGCATTGGCTGTGGTGGACGAAGAGTTCCGCGTGTGCTTCGCCGAAAGCGATGAGGTCACGCACAGACCTGGCCAGAAGGCTGACGAAGCATGGCGGCGGCCGGGCTGCCGGCGGCGATCACGAAGCAGACCCGGTCTGTTTCACCATGATGACTTGACGGGGGTTCAGTCGCGGTGCAAGCACGAGTTCTTCCAAGGGCATCCCTCGTCCGGGGTGAGGCCGCCTGCCCGGCGAGGCGCGGGCCTCGGCCCGTCCCACGACCAGTTCTCTGAATGCCGACTCCGCATGCAAGAAGCACGGCCCGGCCGTGTTCCAGCAGACCGGCCCCGCGTGCTCCGCGGCCCTCGCCCCCTCAGTGACACGGCTGACGGAGTTCCCGCGCCCTTGACCAGCCGGCCGATCGACACGGTCAGCCTGTTTCATCCGCCCTGCCCAGGAGCCGAAGAATGCCCCAAGAGCACGCAGCGCGAGATGCGCACGCCATAACAGATTTCTTGCTTTCCCGTGTCGCCGGTTTGATGGACGTGCCTGAGAATGCGGTGGACCGCTGGACACCGATGCACGAGTTCGGCCTGGAGTCGTTGAAAATGACGATCCTCGCCACCTCATTGTCCGAATTCCTCGGTTGGAAAGTTCCGGTCACCCTGATGTGGCGGTACCCGACCATCGATGAGCTGGCCCGCGCACTCGCCGATGGTCCGCAGGCCGCACAGACCGCCGCGCCGGGCCGTGCTCGCCGTACGGCATCGCACGAGCCCGTCGCGATCGTGGGCATCGGCTGCCGATTCCCCGGTGGACCGGACCCCTCCTCGTTCTGGCAACTGCTGACCGAGGGCCGCGACGCTGTCGGCCCGGTGCCGGCCGGACGACGCGAACTCCTGAACGGCAAGGTGCGGTGGGGCGGGTTCATCGACGGCATCGACCAGTTCGATCCGCTGTTCTTCGGCATCTCGCCCCGTGAAGCCGTCCAGATGGACCCTCAACAGCGACTGATCCTGGAACTCGCCTGGGAGGCACTGGAGGACGCAGGTGTCGCGCCCCACAGCCTCGTCGACAGCGACACCGGCGTGTTCATGGCCTCCTGCTGGGGCGACTACGCGGCACTGGCACACTACCGAGGCCCCGACAGCCAGATCACCCCGCACACCGCGACCGGCATGCACGACGGCATCATCGCCAACCGCGTCTCCTACATCCTCGGCCTGCAGGGACCGAGCATGGCCATCGACGCGGCCTGTGCCGGATCGCTGGTCTCGGTGCACGTGGGATGCCAGTCGATCTGGATGGGCGAGAGCGAGCTGGTGCTGGCCGGCGGCGTGAACCTGAGCTTCGTCTCCGACTACTACACCGCCATGGACGCGATGGGCGCGCTCGCCCCGGACGGCCGCTGCAAGTCGTTCGACGCCCGTGCCGACGGTTACGTCCGTGGTGAGGGCGCCGGAGTCGTCGTACTCGCTCCCCTGAGCGTGGCGCTCGAACGTGATCTTCCCGTGTACTGCCTGATCAAGGGCAGCTCCTCCCTCAACGACGGCCTGAGCAACGGCATGACCGCGCCGAACCCGCAGGCCCAGGAGAAGATGCTCCGCACCGCGTACCAGCGGGCCGGCATCGAACCCTCCCTCGTGGACTACATCGAGTGCCACGGCTCCGCGACGCCGTTGGGCGATCCGATCGAGACCAACGCGATCGGCGCCGTCCTGGGCCGAAACCGCGCCGAGCCGCTGCGCCTGGGGTCCGTGAAGTCCAACGTCGGGCACCTGGAAGCGGCGGCCGGCATCGTCGGCCTCGTCAAACTCGCCCTGTCGATCCGCAACGGGGTGCTTCCGCCGAGCCTGCACTACACCGCCCCGAACCCGCAGATCATGTTCGATGAGTACAACCTCACCGTCCAGGACCGGCTGACGGCGTGGCCGCGCAGGTCCGGCGCGCGCCGCGGCGGCGTCAGCTCGTTCGGATTCGGCGGCGCGATCTGCCATGTGGCCGTCGAGGAGCTGCCGCGCCCCCAGAGCTCCCTCGTGCTGCTGGCCGCGGACTCGCAGAAGGCGCTGGCCGAGCGGGCCCGGGCGCTGCGCGAGGAGGAGGACCTGCGGGCGGTATGCAGCCGGACACCCGGCGACGGCAGGTTCCGGCTCGCCGCCACCGCCCGCGACATGAGCGAACTCAGGGCACAGCTCGACCACTTCACCACCGCGACGGCATCCGCTGGCCTGAGCGCCGGGGAGATCACCGCACGCAAGCCGCGGGTGGCATTCCTGTTCTCGGGCAACGGCTCCCAGTGGCCGGGCATGGGCAGGCAGCTGCTGGCCGGTATGCCCGTCTTCCGGCGGTCCATGATGAGGTCCGACCAGCGCATGCGTGAACTGCTGGGCTTCTCGCTCGTCGAGCAACTGCTGGCGCCGGACGGCCGTATCGACGACATGGACGTCTTCCAGCCGTTGCTGTTCTCCTTGCAGGTCGCTCTGGCCGACGCATGGCGCTCGCTGGGCGTGGAGCCGGACGTCGTTGTGGGACAGAGCGTCGGGGAGTTCGCCGCCTCCCACATCGCCGGCGCGCTCGACTTCGAGGACGCCTCCCGGCTGGCCGCCCACCACGGCAGGCTCCTGCAGCAGCTGGCCGTCGGGCACGGCGACGGCATGGTGGTCATGACCGGCGCGGATGCCGTCACGCCGTATCTGGCCGGCCGGCTCACGCTCTCCGGCCGCAACGGCCTGCACTCCACCCTGGTCACCGGCACACCGCAGGAGATCGAGGAACTCACCCGGCAGCTCACGGACGAGGGCATCACGAACCACCGGGTACGGATGGGCCACGCACCGCACTCGCCGCTGGTCGACCACGTCCTCGCCCCGCTGCGGGCCGAACTGGCCGGCCTGAGGCCCCGGACCACGCGTGTCCCCATGATCTCGACGGTCACCGGCGAACTCGTCGACGGAGCAGAACTCGGGCCGGACTACTGGGCGGACAACCTGCGCCAGGAGATCCGGGTGGTCGACGCCCTGACGACCCTGGACCACCACGACATCGACGTGGTGATCGAGATCAGTCCGCACCCCGTGCTGCTGAAGTCCGTGTCGGAGATCCTGACGGCAACCACCCTGCCGTCCATGCGCCGTGGCGCGGACGAAGCCTCCACCCTGCTCGGCTCACTGGGCGCGCTGTACACCGCCGGCCTCTCCGTCACGCCCAGCCCGTTCACCGCGGGCGACCGGGGACGCCACCTCACACCGAGCCAGGGCGACACCGCGCCCGGCGAACAGGTGCACCTCGTACCCGTCACCGCCCGCACGGCGGAAGCGCTGGCCGACACCTGCCGCGAGCTGTCCAATCAGATCGAACGAGACCCTTGCCTGCGGGTTTCCGACCTCGCCTACACGCTCGCGACCAGACGCACCCACCACAGCCGGCGGATCGCGCTGTTCGCCCGCAACCGTCAGGAAGTCCTCGACGGGCTCGCCCAGTTCGCGGCCGGCCGGCCGCACCCCGATGTCGTCACGAGCACGGCCACGGGCAACGGCGACCGGCGGGTGGCGCTGGTGTTCTCCGGCGGCGGAACGCAATGGGTCGGCATGGGCCGGGAACTCATGCGCTCGCATCCCGGCTTTCGCGGCTGGATGCATGCCTGCGACGCCGCCGTACGCGCGGCAGGCGGCTGTTCCGTACTGGACGAACTCGCAGCCCCCGCCGAGGAGGCCAGGTTCGAGGAGATGGACTTCCAGCAGCCTGTTCTGTTCGCTCTGCAGGTGTCGCTGGCCCACGTCTGGCTCGGACTCGGTGTCCAGCCGGCCGCCGTCGTCGGACACAGCCTGGGCGAGGTCGCGGCCGCTTGTGTCGCCGGCGCGCTGTCGCTGGAGGACGCCGCCCGCGTCGTGGTCGCCCGGTCACACCTGCTCGAACGGAAAGCGGCCGCCGGCGCCATGATCTCGGTCGACCTGCCGGAGCAGGAACTGCTGCCGAAGATCGCCACGTACGCCGAGCACGCGGCCATCGCCGTGGTGAACAGCCCGACCAGCGCCGCGGTCTCCGGCTCGCCTGACGCCGTCAGAGCCCTGGAGGCCGACCTTCGGCGGGCCAAGGTCTCGACCCGGAGAATCCGCGTCGAACGCCCGGTGCACAGCCCCGGCATGGATCCGTTGCTCCAGCCGCTGCGCGCACGCATCGACGGCATCGTGCCTCTGACGGGCACCATCGAATTCCGTTCCACGGCACTGGCCGACACGGTGAACCCGGTCGTCGACGTCGACTACTGGGTGCACAACCTGCGCAACCAGGTGCGGTTCGCCGAGGCGGTCGACGCCCTGGTCGAGGACGGTGTCAGCACCTTCATCGAGATCGGCCCCCACGAGACGCTACGCGGTGCGGTCGAGGAGATCGCGCTGACCCGTGGCGCCCCGATGCACGCGGTCAGCTCTCTGCGGCGCGGTGAGAACGACCTCCGCTGCCTGCTGGAAGCCGTCGCCTCCCTGTACGTCAGGGGCTTCCCGACGACCTTCGACTCACTGTTCGCCGATGACGTCGAGGTCGTGGAAACCCCGCTCGTGCAGTGGCAGAAGGACCGCTACTGGCTGGACAGCGGCCCTCACCCCACCGCGGCGCCAGCGCCGGCCGCCGACACGGCCGCCGAGTCCGCCGTCGCGACCGTGGCCGCCGAACCCGCTGCCGGGACCGTGGAGAACAGGCCGCTGGAGGACATCGTCCTGGGCGAGATCGCCGACGCCCTGGGCGTGCCGGCGAGCAGGTTCGACGAAGGCACCAGCCTGCGCGATTTCGGCCTCGACTCGATGCTGGCGATCCGCCTCGTCAACAGGCTGCAGTCGCTGTTCGGCAAGCGGCTGTCGCTGGTGACCTTCCTGGACGGCCGGACCCTGCCCGAGGTCGTCGCCCACGTCGTGGAGAGCGTCGGCCGGCCGGCCGCCACCACCGGTACGCCGCCGGACCCGGCCTCCCGGCCGCCGCGGACGGCGGCGGCCACGCCCGTGGTCCCGGCCGCACCGGCCACGGCCTTGCCCGATGACCTGTCCGAGCTGGACGCCGAGGAACTGGTGGACGAACTGGCCGCACGCGGTCTGCTGGATCCCACCGACGCGCCGGCCTCGGACCAGCTGCGCGCCGACGGCCTCGGTTTCCGGCTGGCACCGGTCTCGCACGGCCAGGCCTCGCTGTGGTTCATGCAGATGGTCGCCCCGGACGCCGTGCCCTACAACTTCATGGTGGCCGCCCGGATCCGGACCACGGTCGACGAAAAGGCCCTCGACCGCGCCGTAGCGGCCGTGATGGAGCGCCACCCCGCGCTGCGCACCCTCTTCGTCGAGGCCGGCGGCCGGCCCTACCAGGTCGTTCTGGATGAACCGCTGTACGAGTTCGTCGTGGTGGACAGCACCGACCGTGACGACGAACAAGCCCGCGAGGACCTTGCCGAGTACGGGCACCGGCCGCTCGACCTGGACAATGGGCCGCTCGTGCGGGTGGTGCTGATGACGCGCGGACCGGCGGACCACTACCTGCTGATCCTCGTGCACCACATCGCGTCGGACGCGGCGTCGGCCGACGTGATGATCCGCGAACTTCAGGAGTACTACGAGGGCGCGGACCCCGCGGACAGCGCGCCGGCCGCCCCGTACACGGAGTTCGTCGAGTGGGAGCGGCAGTGGCTGGCCGGTCCGGCGGCCGACACGGCGCTGGCCTGGTGGTCGGAGAAGTTGGCCGACCCACCCGCCCACCTCGACCTCTCCCCGGAGGTGCGGCCTCCCGGCGTCACCTACGAGGGCCGCGACCTCGCCTTCCGCTGGAACGCCGAAGACGCCCGTGTCCTCAGGGAGTTCGCAGTCCAGGAGGGCATGTCGATCAGCACCGTCGTACTCGCGGGCTTTTTCGCCACACTCAACCGCGCGGCCGGAACCGAGGACTCCGTACTGGCCACCGCTATCGCCCAACGCACCGAACCCGGCCGGGAATCAGCCATCGGCTACTACCTGAACACGGTGCTGGTGCGGGCCAGACCGGCCGGTGACCGCAGTTTCCGGGACCTGTTGGGTGAGGTCCACGCCTTCTCGCTCGGCCTGCTCGAGCACATGAACTACCCTCTCGACCTGTTGGCCTCCGCCCTGAAGCCGCCCAGGGCGGAGGGCCGCTCACCGTGGTTCGACGTGGTGGTGAACTGGCTGTCCTCGGACGCGTTCCCCCGCTCCGTCCGGCTCTTCCACGGCAGGGGCGGCACCATCGCGCCCAGCAGCTCCCTGCCCCTGGAACCGCTTCCGGTACGCAGGCACCTGGCCAAGTTCGACCTGGAGATATCGATGGCGGACATCGACGGCGAAGTGGTCGGCCACGTTCAGTACAAACCCAGCTACCTGCGGGAGGAGACGGTGACGGCACTGCTCGGGCTCTTCCACACCGTGCTCTTCGAATCGATCGCCCAACCCGACCTGGCACTTGAAGGCATCGCGCCGAGCGGCCTCCTCTAGGAGACGGACCAGTGACCGAAACCCTGCACTCCGCGTTCATCGAGCAAGCGGTCAAGAACCCGAGCGCGCCCGCGGTCTACGCCGACGCCGGTGTCCTGACCTACGACGAGCTGAACGAGCGGTCCCGCGTGCTGGCCGAACACCTCGTCACCCAGGGCGCGGGCCCCGGCGTCCCGGTCGGCGTCTGCGTCGAGCGCACGCCCGACCTGCTCGTCGGCATCCTGGCAGCCCTGCGCGCGGGCTCCTGCTATGTACCGCTGGACCCCAAGTACCCGGCCGGCCGGCTGGACTTCATGGTCCGGGACAGCCGGGTCCAGCTGCTGGTGACCACGCCCGCGTCGCGTGCCCACTGCTCGCCCGGCCCGACGACGGTCGTGCTGGGGGACACCGTGAGGACCGAGCCGGGCGCGAAGCCCGAGCCGGTGGTACCCGGCGACACCGCGTACGTCATCTACACGTCGGGATCCACGGGCACGCCGAAGGGTGTGGCGATCCGGCACAGCGGTTGCGTCGCCATGCTGGCCGAGATGGACCGGCTCTTCGCCGGCTGTGACCTGAGCGGTGTGTCGGCGGCGAGCTCGGTCTGCTTCGACATGTCCGTGATGGAGATCTTCGGCGCCCTGTGCCGTGGTGGTGCCGTCGTACTGGTGGAGAGCGCCGTCCACCTGCCGGAGAGCCGCTACGCCGACAGGATCACCCACCTCAACGTGGTCCCGTCGGTGATGAACGGCCTGCTCGATGCCGGAGTCCTCCCGCCCAACGTGCGCACGATCGTCTTCGGCGGCGAGGCACTGCGCCGGAAACTGGTGGACCGTGCGTACCGGCAGACCGGCGCCGACCGGGTCTTCAACGCCTACGGCCCCACCGAGGGCACGGTCTTCTGCTCGTTCGGGCCGGTGCCGCGGGACAGCGCCGCGGAACCGACGATCGGCCCGCCGTCGGCCGGCGCACGTGTCTATGTGCTCGACGAGAACCTGAAGCAACTGCCACCCGGTGAGTACGGGGAGCTCTACCTGGGTGGTGCCGGCCTCGCCCACGGCTACGTCAACCGCCCGCGCATCACGGCCGAACGGTTCGTGCCCGATCCGTTTCGTGACGGCGAACGCATGTACCGCACCGGTGACCTGGCCAAGTTCACCGCCGACGGTGAACTCCGGTTCGGCGGCCGCACCGACCGCCAGGTCAAGCTGCGGGGTTACCGCATCGAGCTGGAAGAGGTCGAGGCCCGGCTGACCGGCTGCCCCGAAGTCAGGGAGGCCGCCGCCGCAGTGGTGGGCAACAGGCTCATCGGCTACGTCGTGCAGGAGGGCGGCCACCCCCCCCGGGGCGGCCACCCGCAGGGCGGCGTCCGGCGGGACGCCGTCCTGCAGAGCGCCATCACCGGCAAGCTCGCCGCCGGGCTGCCCGACCACATGGTGCCGGCGACGATTGTGTTCCTGGACGCGCTTCCGCTGGGACCGGGCGGCAAGCTCGACCGCGCCGCACTCCCCGAACCGCCGGCCGCCGGCACAGCGACGACGGGGCCCCTGACGGCGGCCGGCACGGCGACCGAGGTGGCCCTGTCGGAAATCTGGGGCCAGTTGCTCGGCCTCGAACCGGCGGGCATCGACGTCCGGGCCGCCTTCTACGACCTCGGTGGCGACTCGCTGCTGCTCGTCCGGCTGGCCAGGCTGATGACCCGGCGGTTCGACCGCCGGGTGCGCGTGCCCGACCTCTTCAGCTTCCGTGACATCTCCTCCCTCGCCCGCTGGCTCGACGAGGAGAGCGGGGCCACCCCCGAAGTGGTCCAGTCGGCGCGCCGCCGTGCCAACGCCCGCCGCACCGCGCTGCGGGGCCGCGGCGCTTCCGACGGCGGCTGAGCCACCCCCACTCGATCCGACGCAGGAGCCTTTCCATGACCGACAGCCCCGAGCAGGACTACGACACAGGTGACGTGGCGGTCATCGGCATGTCCCTCCGCTCACCCGGAGCCCGCACCAAGGAACAGTTCTGGGACAATCTCGTGCACGGCAGGGAATCGGTGTCGTTCCTGGCCAAGGACGACATCCACGTCGACGAGACCCTGATCCACAGCCCGTTCTACGTACGGGCCTGCGGTGTGCTCGACACCTACGACAAATTCGATCCCTCGGTGTTCGGCATCAGCGACCGGACGGCGGCCGCGATGACCCCCGAGAACCGGCTGTTCCTGGAGAGCGCATGGGAAGCGTTTGAGGACGGCGGCTACGACCCGGACCGGGTCACGGGCGAGGTCGGCGTCTACGGCGCCAACAACCCGCAGACCGCCGCGCTCTACAGCTCCCCGCCGGACCGGGTGTCGGTCGGTCCTGAGGCGATCGAAGCCAGCCTGGCGTGGTCGCCGGACACCATGACCTCCAACGCGCTCTACTACATGGGGCTGACCGGCGAAGCCGTCACCATCGCCGCCGTCTGCGCCGGATTCCACTACGCGGTGCACCTCGCCTGCCAGTCACTGCTGCTCGGCCAGACCGACATGGCGATCGCCGGTGGCGCGATGGTCCGTCTGCCGCACCCCCGCGGTCATCTGTGGGAGGAGAACCGCATCCTGTCCAAGGACGGCCACTGCCGTCCGTTCGACGCCCACGGCACCGGCACCGCGCTGTCCAGCGGCGTCGTCACCCTGCTGCTCAAGCCGCTGGCGCAGGCCGTCACCGATCGCGACCATGTCTACGCCGTGGTCAAGGGGTCGGCCGTCAACAACAACGGCGTCAGCGCGATGGCCTACGGTCTGGCACAGCCGGAGCGGCTGAGCGCATGCATCGCCAACGCCATGGAGGTCGGTGGCGTCACTGCGGACACCGTGTCCATGTACGAAGCCAACGGTCTCGGTATGCCGATGACCGACGAGCTCGAAGTGCACGCGGCGAGCATGGCGTTCGGCAAGCAGGCAGGCACCGCCTCGATCGGCGGGGTCAAGGGCAACGTGGGCCATGGCGGCGTGGTGTCAGGAGGCTTCGGCGCCATGAAGGCCATCATGGCCCTCTACCACAGGAAGCTGGCGGCGACGATCAACCTGGTGGAGGTCAACGAGGACCTGGACTTCCCCAGCACCCCGTTCGTGCCGCAGCTGGAGACGGCGGACTGGGAGCCGGAGTCCGGGATCCGGCGGGCGGGCATCACCTCGATCGGCGGTGGCGGCTACAACGCCCACCTGGTGCTGGAAGAGCCGCCGACGGCCGCGAAACGGACTCCCGAGGAGCACGGCAGGCCACGGCTGGCCACGCTGTCCGCCCTGGACGATGACGCACTGGCCCGTCAGCGGACGAGGCTGAAGGACTGGCTGGAGACCAACCCGCACCTGCGCCTGGACGACATCTGCTTCAGCCTCAACCTGGGCCGCAAGGTGATGTCCCGCCGGTGGGCTGCCGTCGTCCGCAGCCGTGCGGAGCTGATCGCGGCGCTGTCCGAGGGCTCCGCGGGCGGCCTGGCCACCGGGACCGCCCAGCGGGCGGCCGTCGATTCCTCCTCCCGCACCGGCACGGAGACGGCACGGCCCGGGGCGGACGTGGACGCGCTGTCCGAGCTGGCCGCGGCCTGGGTCGACGGCCGGCAGGTGGACCTCGCCTCCCTGCATGCGGGAGAGACCAGCCACCGCGTGCCGCTGCCCACCTACCCCTTCCGGCCACGCCGGTTCTGGCGTACGGACTGGTGACCGTGCGCATGCCGGCACTGGACACCGTGGATCTCGCTGATCCGAGCACGTTCACGGCCCACGGCCTCGACAGGTTCTGGCGCACCCTGCGGGACACCGCCCCGGTGCACTGGAACCCCCCGGCCGACGGCCGCCGCGGGTTCTGGGTGCTGTCCCGCTACGACGACATCACGGCCGTCTACCGCGACAACACGAACTTCACCTCCGAGCGCGGCAACGTGCTCGTCACCCTGCTGGACGGCGGGGACGCCGGTGCCGGCCGGATGCTGGCCGTCACCGACGGGACCCGCCACCACGAGCTGCGCAAGATGTTCCAGCGGGTCCTCTCCCCGCGCGTGCTCAGCGAGGTCGCGCGGACGGTGCGGGACAACACCCGGCGGCTGATGCGCGAGGCGGCCGTGTCCGGAGGCTGCGACTTCGCCGAGCAGATCGCAGGCCGGATCCCGATGACCACGATCTCGAACCTGCTCGGCGTACCCGAGGAGGACCGGGACTTCCTTCTCACCCTGACCAAGAACGCGCTGTCGACCGACGACGAGAACATCGACGACGTCGGCTCCGAGATGGCCCGCAACGAGATCCTGATGTACTTCATGGACCTGGTCGAGGAGCGGCGTGAGACTCCGGGCGACGACGTGATCAGCATGCTGGCCGACAGCTCCGTCGACGGGGTGCCCCTGTCCGACGAGGACATCGTGCTGAACTGCTACAGCCTGATCATCGGCGGCGACGAGACCAGCCGGCTCACGATGATCGACTGTGTGCACACGCTCGCGTCCCGCCCCGAACAGTGGCGGCGGTTCAAGCAGGGTGAGGTCGCCGTCGAGACCGCGGTGGAGGAGGTGCTGCGCTGGGCGTCACCCACGATGCACTTCGGGCGCAGTGTCGTCCACGACACCGAACTGCGCGGGGTGCGGCTGCGGCGGGGCGATGTCGTCACGCTCTGGCACGCCTCCGGCAACCGGGACGAACGCGCGTTTGAGCGCCCCGAGGAGTTCGACCTCGGCCGCGCCCCCAACAAGCACATGGCATTCGGCTACGGCCCGCACTTCTGCGTCGGCTCGTACCTGGCGAAGGTGGAGATCTCCGAGCTGTTGATCGCGCTTCGGGACTTCACCACCCGATTCGAGCAGACCGGCGAACCGCTGCGTATCCGTTCCAACTTCCTGACCGGCTTCTCCACGCTGCCGATGCGTTTCTGGCCCGATCACTCCGGACTGAAAGAGGACGACGTATGAGTGGCAACCCCTTCGTCGGCGGTGATGCCGACTGGCTGGTCGTGGTCAACGCCGCCCGGCAGTACGCCCTGTGGCGGCCGTACCTGGATGTGCCGAAAGGCTGGCGGGTCATTCACTCCTCCCCGGACCGTGACAGCGCCCTCGACCACGTCGAGAAGCACTGCGCCGCGGCGGCGGAAACGCCGACGCATCACTCCTACTGACGCACCAGACACCTGACGACCGCAGGAAGCGCGAGTGATGAACATTTACATCTCAGGACGAGGGGCGTTCGCGGTCCAGGTCGCGGAGGCTCTGCTGGACGAAGGCCACAAGATACTCGGCGTGGCCGCCCCCCGGCTGCGCGACGGGCAGTCCGACGAGAGCAACGCGTTGTCCTGGGACCGCCTGCGTTCCTGGGCGTATCCCAGGGACATCCCGTGGACGGATTCGGCCGAACTGCGCGCGATGCATGTCCCCGACGGAGTGGACATCATCGTCGCCGCGCATTCCCACGCCTTCCTCGGCCGCCGAACGCGGGCCAGGGCTGCCATCGCCACCATCGGCTACCACCCCAGCCTACTGCCCCTGCACCGCGGCCGGGACGCGATCCGGTGGACGATCCGCGACCGGGACAAGGTGACGGGCGGGAGCGTCTACCACCTCACCGAACACACCGACGCCGGCCCGCTCGCCGCCCAGGAGCACCTCTTCGTGCCGCCGGGGGCGACCGCGCAGACCCTGTGGCGCGAGCATCTGGCGCCGCTCGGTGTCCGGTTGCTGCTGAAGGTGGTCGCCGATCTCGCCGAGGGCCGGCGGGTGGAGGTCCCGCAGGACGAGAAGCTGGCGACCTGGGAGCCTGCGATGAGCGCACCACCGCTGTTCAAGCCCGAACTCATCGCCCTGCCCGGAACGACGCCCGTCGACGGCAGCAAGTGGGCGCTTCATGCGCGATGAAGGAAGAAAGGAAGAGCCGACGGGCGGAGCCGCCGGGCCCGGCCGCTCGGAGCCGTACCCGGTCAGGGGCGGGCACCGGGGCGGCCGAGCAGAGCCCGACGGATGGAACGCAGTCTGTCCGCCACCTCGTCGGGGGTGAACATCACGTTCGCCGACTGGGTGTCGGTCGAGGGGTAGGCGGTGTTGTAGACGTTGGAGAAGTCGCGCTCCCGCGGGCCGCGCGGCACCAGCGTGCACGTCATCGACTCCATGGGCAGCACCACCCGGTGGATGCGGTGGTACTCCAGGTGGTAAGCGCTGCCCTCCTCCTCGACCGTCTCACCGGTCATCTCCAGCGCCGCCTCATCGACGAAGCGGTAGAAGTTGGCCTGGGTGGATTCCCCTGCCTTCTCCGGGTTGTAGCGGTACCGCCGCAGCCTGGCCACCGCACCGCCGTCCTGGCCGACGGGTCCGGTGCCTTCGTGGCGGGCGAAGTTCTGCGAGACCGGACGGCCGGTCAGGATGGTCGACCAGAAGCTGAAGCGGTGGTCGTGGATCAGCTCGTCGCACAGCTCCTTCTCGCTGTAGGGAGGACACCATGCGTGCAGGGTGAGCCGGTACCCCCCGGCGGTCCCCGAGTCGACCAGGACGATCTTGTCGAAGTGGTTGACATGCCGGTAGGAGCGGCCGGCGATCCGTCGGCCGTCGCCCGTCAGTCGTCCCTACGTTGTTGATCGGGCTGAGCGAGCCATTCGTAGGGTTGGCTCACCCAGGGGTGCCGGGTGTGGATTTCAGTCGTCTGCCGCGGTTGTGGCTTCTTCCGATTCGCCGCCCGGCGCCCCACGACGACTCGGCTGCTCATTAGGAATTGCGGCACTGATCGCTCAGTAGGGACTCGACAGCGAGGTCGTCCGTGGTACCTGTACGAATACGACCTGCGGAGAAGCGAGTGACAGCGATCTGGGCCGGCATCGACGCCGGGAAGACCCATCACCACTGCGTGGTGATCGACGACACCGGCAAGCGGCTGCTGTCCCGGCGGGTCGCTAACGAGGAGGGCGACCTGTTCAAGCTCCTCGGGGACGTTCTCGATCTGGGCGATGAAGCGGTCTGGGGCATCGACCTGGCAGACGGTGGGGCCGCCCTGGTCATCGCGGTCCTGCTCAACCACGGCCAGCAGCTCCTCTACATCCCCGGACGAGCGGTCAACCGCGCCTCCGAGGGCTACCGGGGTGACGGCAAGACCGATGCCAAGGACGCCGCGGTCATCGCCGACCAGACCCGCATCCGGCGCGACCTCACGCCCCTGCGGCCCGGCGACGAGCTGGTGTCCGAGCTGAAAGTCCTCACCCGGCACCGCCGTGACCTCAGCGACGACCGCACCCGGACCGTCAACCGGCTCCGTGGCCACCTCACCGAGATCTTCCCCGGCCTGGAGCGCGAACTCGACCTGGGCAACGTCGGCCCCCTGGTACTGCTGACCGGTTACCAGACCCCCGCCGCCATCCGTCGCACCGGCCGGCGGCGTCTCGCCACTTGGCTGCGCAACCGGAAGGTCCGCGGCGCCGACGAACTCGCCGCCAAGGCCGTCCAGGCCGCAGAGGGACAGCACACCAGCGTCCCCGGTGAGGACATGACCGCCCACGTCGTGCGCTCCGTGGCCGGGGAGGTGATGGCCCTCAACGAGAAGATCATGGAGACCGACAAGCTCATCGAGGGCCGGTTTCGCCGCCACCACAACGCAGAAGTGATCACGAGCATGCCCGGCATCGGCGTCCTGCTGGGCGCCGAGTTCCTGGCCGCCACCGGCGGAGACCTCAGCGCTTTCGCCAGCGCGGACAGGCTGGCCGCCTTTGCCGGCGTCTCCCCGGTGCCCCGGGACTCCGGGAAGGTGAGCGGCAACCTCCACCGTCCTACCCGCTACAGTCGGCGTCTTCAACGCGTCTTCTACACCTCTGCGTTGATCAGCATCCGCTGCTGCGACGAATCCCGCCGTTTCTACGACCGCAAGCGCGCCGAAGGCAAACGGGCCACAGCCAAGCCGTCATGGCCCTCGCCCGCCGCAGGGTCAACGTTCTGTGGGCTCTCCTGCGTGACGGACGGTGCTACGACCCCATACCGCCCGTCACACTGTCCGCTTGACATCTCCATTAGGAATCGGTGTCTGCGGGCCGGGGCCAACCGGTGAGGTGGGTAAGGGCGTTGATGAGTTCGGTGAGGTTGCGGTAGTCGCGTCGTTCATTGCCCTGGTTGGTGCGGTAGACACTGCCGTGCCAGGGGGTGTCGCTGGGTGCGATGACGAGTTTGCGTGAGGGGGTTCGTTTGTCCACGCTGGGTCCTCCACTGCGACGGTCAGTGTTGGCGGGCTGGTGTGAGCGATCGTTTCACAGCCGTCGGTCCGCTCGCGAAGTGATGGCGGTGAGCGCGATGGCGGTCCGTCAGGAGTGCGCGGTGGGACGTGGTGCGGTGTCCGTCTCCTGACATGCGGGGAGCGCGGTGAGGAGTTGATGGTCGCGGGGGGAGGGACGGCGGTCGAGGCGCTGTCGGAGACGCTGCCGGGCGAGGTCGTGCCGCCCTGCTGATATCAGTGCGTGGAGCAGGGTGTCCTCGACGATCTCGAGCTGGGCCTTGCTGCCGCCGACGGCAGGGAGACAGGGGAGGAGACGGGCGAGCTGCCGGGCGGCCTGGGGCCAGGCTTCCTCTACGACGTGTTCGAGCGCCGTGCACAGGGGCGCGATGACGTCGCGTTGCACCGGGTCGGCGGTCTGGGTGTGCGTACGCAGCCGCCGTAGGGCCGGCAGGTCGCGGGCCGCAGTGTGGGCGATGGCCGCGTGCAGGGCGGTGAAGGCGGTCGGGGGCTGTTCGAGTGTGGCGGGGGTGACGGTGTTCATGACGTCGATGATGGGAAGGGGCCCGTGCCAGGAGCCGGCCAGTTGTGCCCGCCACAGCAGGGAGGCGGAATCGACGAGCGCGCGCACTCCGGTGACTTTGGCGGGTGCCAGCTGGGTCACCCATCGGCGGCGCAAGGCCGTGGTGTCGTGGAGAGCGAGTTCGTGCAGAGCCGCGTGCCAGGAGAAGTGGGCGCGGTGGGTGGCGGTGCGGCCGGGGCCGATGAGCCAGGTGTCGAGGCGGTCGCGGCCGGTCGTGTGGTCGCCCTGCTCGTAGTGGACGTGGGCGAGCGCGTGCATGGCGTGACCGGAGCGGGGCTGGTCCGCCAGTGCCTGTTCCGCGAGCCGGCCGGCCTCCTCGTAGCGGCCTTCCTCCTGGCGCACGAAGGCGAGCAGCGAGGTGTGGAACCAGTGGCCCTCGTGGGCGGGGGCGGTCTGTTCGACCACGCGGCGCGCGGTGCCGTTGTGGGCGTCGTGCAGACCGGTGAAGGCGATGGTGGGGACGGCGACGGCGAGAGCGAGCCGGTCACCGGGATAGGCGTGGAGGTAGCGCAGGAGGGCGTTGTCGGCGTCGTCGGCCCGGCTCTGGACGCGGCGGACCACCATGTCCACGAAGGCGCGTTCGCGTTCGTCGGCGCGTTCGCCGGCGCAGCGGCGGGCCTGGGCGAGGGCGGCGGGAACGTCGACGTCCGCGCCGCTTTCGTGTCCGGTCAGAGCGAGCGCGGCATGGCCCATGGCGAAGCCCGGATCGAGCGCGACCGCGCGCCGGAAGGCATTCTCGGGACCGGCCTGCATCCTGAGCACGCGTTCAGCCCCTGAGCGGTAGGCGGCCGCGGCGGCGGAATGTGTCGTCAGGGCGAAGCCCGCGCTGTCGGTGGGGCGCCGGTGGGTGCGGCCGGTCGCCACGGTGGTGGTGCGCCGAAAGACGGGCAGGGCGAGTACGCGGTCGGCGACGGCTGCTGCCTGGCTGCGGATCTCCGGGATCGCGGTGGTCTCCCACAACTCGCCCTGGCGGGGCGCGCCCAGTGTCCAGACGGGGTGCGGTGCGCGTCCGCTCTCGTCGCAGAGATGTCCGTCGCGGGTGGCGACGCCGATGCCCAGCGGGCCGGGCTGGGCAGTGCCGCGACGGTGCAGGCTGTGCCAGAGGGGATCGGTGGTATCGGCGAGATGCAGGCTCCGCCCGGTGCAGTCGATGATCCAGCCGGCGGTGATGCGGTGCCCGTCGCTGAGGGTCAGGGCCCAGCGGGTGGGGGTGAGCGGGCGGGCGTCGGCGAGTTCGGCCTGCCGGGTACGCAGGCGCCGGGTGCGGAGCATCCGGGAGAGGGCTTCGGCCGTGGCGGGGGGCATGCGGTGGCGGTGGCTGTTCCACAAGGAGGCGTCCTGGCGCAGGAACTGGGCCCGGTCGCCGGGGGAGAGGCAGGACCACAGCCGGGCGGTGTGCGGACGCAGTCCGTCCAGGGCGGGGCGCCAGTCACCCTGGGCGCGCTGGGTACGGCTGATGTGACGGTGTACCAGCGCCCGCAGCCGGGGCAGGCTCAGGTCCGCGTCCGGGGGAAGATCGCTGCACGGCGCGGGGGGCAGGGAAGTGAGGGGATGGGCCTGGGGCAGCCGTCCGGTGCGGGAGATCGCGGTCACGGTGCGCCCCGCCCTTTCCAGGTGCAGGGCCACATCGACCGCGGTGAGCGCGGTACCGATGAGCAGTACGTCGTCGGTGCGTCCGGGCGCAGCCGGGGCGTCGAGGGCGCCCGGTAGCCAGGGGTCGGTGATGTAGCGGCCGTCGACGGGCAGGCGGGCGGGCAGCCGGGCGGCGGAGGCAGTGGTGGGGCCGGTGGCCAGGATGACACCGTCCGCGCGGGCAGTGGTGCTGTCGGCCAGCCGCAGGACGGCGTGCCGCTGGGTGAAGCGGCAGTCGGTGACGCGGGTACGCAGCCGGCGGATCCGCACCGTGCCGTGCGCGGCGATGATGGCCTGTCCGAGGGTTTCGGCGAGGTAGGCGCCGTAGCGGTAGCGGGAGACGAAGTCCTCGGCCGTGATGCCGGGTTGCCCGTGGCGGCACAGCCAGCGCACGAAGTGGCCGGGATCGTCGGGGTGGCAGCTCATGCCCCCGGCGCGCACGTTCAGGAGATGCCGTGGGTCCCGGCTGGCATAGGCGCGGCCGCGTCCGGCTTCCGCCGCCGGGTCGATCAGGAGGAGTTCCAGCGGAATGCGCCGGCGGACGGCGGCCTCGCAGAGCTGGATGGCGGCCAGAGTGCCGGCCGCGCCCATCCCCACGACGGCCACGGATCCTCGCGCAGCGGACGCGGGTGCGGATGACGTCATAGTGCCTCCTGCCGGTGCGAAGGGTCGGCAGCCGGGCGGTCCGGACAGGCGGACGCCGGCGCCGTTGGGGGCGAAGAGCTCAGCCGGAGAGCCGGGGCCGGGTGGGGGCGGGCCCAAGGAACGCGGCTTCCAGGGCCGGCCTCGTGAGACCGCGGGTGGCGCGGGCTGTGCGGGCCGGCTCGCAGTAGTTCACCATTTTCATGAACTACCGGCAACAGCCGCCCGGTTCACTTCCGGAGTCGTTTCGGCGAGGGGAGCGGGTGTGAGAGATTCATCGGATGCGGATCTCGGCGAGAACGGATTACGCGGTGCGTGCCATGGCGGAGCTTGCCGCTGACGACGGCGGGCCGCTGACGGCGGAGGAGATGTCGGCCCGTCAGGACATCCCGGTGCGGTTTCTCTTCGAGGTGTTGCGGGCACTGAGGATGGCTGGTCTGGTGCGCAGTGTCCGCGGCCCGGGCGGCGGGTACGTGCTGGCCGCGGCCGCCGAGGAGATCAGCCTCGCGGCCGTGATCCGGGCGGTGGACGGCCCGTTGGCCAAGGTGCGGGATCTGAGTCTGGGCGGACTGGAGTACCCGGGAGCCGCGGCGGTCCTGCCGGATGTGTGGCGGGCGGTGCGGGCCAGTCTGCGGCAGGTGCTGGAGACGACCTCGTGCGCCGATCTCGCCCGGGGCGAGCTGCCGGAACTCGTGCGCCACAGGGCACAGGAGTACGTCGCCCAGGGGCCCCGGCCCGATGGCCGGTTGCCGGCCGGACATCACCACGCGCGGTGACACGAGCCGCTGCACGGGGCGGCGGACGAAGAGGCCGGACGCTGCGTCTCCCGCCGGCGCCGGCCGGGTGCCCGGGTGCGGAGGGCGTGCCCGGCCGGCCAGATGCGGCAGCTCCTTCCGTCCTGAGCGGCCGGTCGCCGGTCATGACGGTGCAGCGCCCGCTTCCGGCTGCACGCATGCGGCGGGCGTCGTCCCGTCGTGCGCGGAGCTGTCCAGTGATGTCGTCACCCAGTTTTTCTGAGTGGTTGCTGTGGCTGCGAGCTGGGGTTTCTCAGTTCCTGTGGGTGATGTTCGCGGTGCCTGGGGGCTCGCGGGGTGTGGAGCTGGGCGGGGTGGTGTCTGTCTGACCTGCGCATACGCGGGTGTGCGCAGGTTGATCGAGCGTTGTGCAGTTCCAGTGAGCTGCTACTTGGCGGGGCCGATCAGGTGGTGTCAGTTCGGTGACGACTACGCCCACCCCGACGCCCCAATGTTCCCCAGCGAGCGCCGCGACCCTCTGACGGGCTTCTGCGGGCGTGCCGGGGACGACGCCTTGCGGTCGGGGCTGAAGAGCGCAGTGGATCTCTTCCTGCCCACCTGGTCCGGCAGGCTGACGCCGCACGTGCTTCGGCACTTCTGCGCGTCCTCGCTCTACCTGCGGGGCGTCGACCTGAAGGCCGTGCAGGAGCTGTTGGGCCACGAATGGCTGTCCACTACGACCCGGTACATCAACCCTCGGGAATTGCATCAGGCGGGCGAGAAACTGCAGGTGGCCTGGTCGACGCGGGAAGTGGAACGAGTTCGTACGTTCCTCTCCCAGACCACGGCCTGCGGTGTCGAGCCGGTCAGCCACGTCTGGATCAACGACGTACTCGGCGTGCCCGCTCGCCGCCTCCGAGAGGACCGTCTCCTTCACGAGGCCGAGGCCACCGGAGGCGATCCTCGCCGGATCTGCGATCTGTTCGGCCTGTCCGTCGGCGCGGCTTTGCGCTACACCTCCACCGTCGGCCAGGAGGGCCTCATCGAGTACAACCTCCGCAACGCTGCGCCGCGTCCAAGAGCGAGAGTCGTCCGGTAGGTATCCAAGACGTCGACACTAGGGAGTTGGGCGGCTGGGCCCCGTCAGCTCACCGTTTGACGCGGCCACGGACCGAGAGAACCGCGAGGCCGAGCAAGATCGGCTCCGTCAGCCGGGAGGCCATCTCGATGTAGGTCCCAGCGGTGGTCAGATCCTGCCCGGAAGATCGGAACACCACCGAGTTGATGACCACCCGCAGGTCGCACAGTCTGCTCCCCGCGCCCGCGGGGATGGTCCCGACGGGTACCAGTTCGCCGGGTCCCGGCGGGTCTGCTCCCCGCGCCCGCGGGGATGGTCCCGAGGATCTGACTGCCGAGAGGGAGTGGTGGCGCTGCTCCCCGCGCCCGCGGGGATGGTCCCCGGCCCCGGAGGTCCCGCAGCCGGCCGTCGGCCTGCTCCCCGCGCCCGCGGGGATGGTCCCTGCGACACGAACGGCGCCAACTGCGCAAGCAACTGCTCCCCGCGCCCGCGGGGATGGTCCCTGAGTTGAACAATCGACTCGTGAAAAACGGCCCTGCTCCCCGCGCCCGCGGGGATGGTCCCCATTGAACGCGTCCTCATCCCCCGCCAGATTCCTGCTCCCCGCGCCCGCGGGGATGGTCCCTCGTCAAGATCCTCACCGACTTCGACCGCTGCCTGCTCCCCGCGCCCGCGGGGATAGCCCCCGGCGCGACAGCGGTGTTCTCGGCTACGTCACCGGCCCCGACCACGCTCTTGAATCGTTCGGTGAAGCCCTCGCTGACCTCGGCGACGCCCGCGGATCTCACGATCCCGTATACGCGGCCATGAGTTTCCTGCGGAGTGCCGTCGACGCATTCGGAGAATAGGAGACTGCATTTCGCACTGGAGTCACGCCGGTATCCATCCGGTAATCGGAGGACTTCCGAGCCGTCATCCCAGAATCCATCCCGCGCCGGAATGTGACGCATTTTCGGATAACGATGCCGTGCATATTAGGCGGTCTCGTACCGGGGGGTAGCGTGAGCCCGTAACGTATCCCCGTCTGAGAATTGACGCATTCACAGACGGCGGGATGGTGGTGGGATGTTAGCCCAGAATCTAGCCTGGTATATGCTTTGACGCATAATTCGGGGTTGACGTCCCGTCAGGACCGGTTGCGGCAGCGGGAGTCTGGCACCCCCCTCTGCCGCCGCTACGTTGTTCGCCCGACTGCGGAGCAGTCGGGCCCCTGCCCTGCGCGGAGCGCGGGGCAGGCAGGCTGGCACGGAGTGCCTGGCCCCTTCGGGCGGAGCCCGGAGGCCTCCGGCGCGCAGCGCCGGGACGCGTCGCGTAGCGACGCCGCGTCGCGTCTGCGGAGCAGAC
>NZ_JBHZAN010000033.1:0-107935 GCF_042754285.1 Streptomyces sp. NPDC059224 | reverse complement strand
TCCGGTCTCGGTCAGGGGTGCATTACGGTGGGACACGAGGGCCTTTCGGTCAGGTGTAGACGTCGCAATCCACACCGAGCCAGAAGGCCCTCACCTATTTCAAGATCAGTCAGCCGTGAGCCCTGTCACCGTCCACAACCTCCCGGGACAGAACACCTAGCCCGCCGACTCCGCCGCGTGCGGGCTGAGCACGTCCGCCGAGACCAGGGCGATGATCACGACCCCGAGGGCGATGCGGTACCAGACGAACGGCATGAAGCTCTTGTTGGAGATCCACTTCATGAACCACGCGATGACCGCGTATCCGGAGGCGAACGCGATCACGGTGGCGAACAGGGTCGGCCCCCAGGCCACATGGCCCTCGCTCACCGAGTCCTTGACCTCGAAGGCGCCGGAGGCCAGCACCGCCGGGATGGCGAGCAGGAAGGAGTAGCGGGCCGCCGCCTCGCGCCGGTACCCCATGAACAGGCCGCCGCTGATGGTGGCGCCGGAACGGGAGACGCCGGGGATCAGGGCGCAGGCCTGGCAGAGTCCGTAGACCAGGCCGTCCTTCACGCTCAGGTTCTCCAGCGTCTTGCGCTGCTTCGGTGCCCGGTGCCGGCCACCCGTCTCGTCACGGGCGGCCAGCCGGTCGGCGACGCCGATGACGACGCCCACGACGATGAGCATGGTCGCGGTGATCCGCAGGTCGCGGAACGGGCCCTCGATCTGGTCCTTGAGCGTCACACCCAGCAGGCCGATCGGAATCGAACCGACGATCACCAGCCAGCCCATCTTGGCGTCGTGGTCGCGTCGCATCGTCTTGTCGAACAGCGACCTGAACCAGGCCGAGACGATTCGCCCGATGTCCTTGCGGAAATAGATGAGGACCGCGGTCTCCGTGCCGATCTGGGTGATCGCCGTGAAGGCCGCGCCCGGGTCCTTCCAGCCGGAGAAGGCCGCGGTCAGCCGCAGATGCGCACTGGAGGAGACGGGCAGGAACTCGGTCAGCCCCTGGACGAGTCCGAGGATCAGCGATTCAAACCAAGACATGAAGGTACGGCGTCCCAGGGGTGAGAGAGCGGCTGGCGGGCGCGCGGGCGCGCGTGATCATCCGTGTGCAACGGCAGCGTAGCGGGCGGCGACGACAGCGTGGACACAGGGGTTCGGCGGGTGACAGGGGCGACGGGGTGTTGACCGGCCCGGGCACCGACGCTTACGTTTCCCCAGGAGAAAGCGCTTGCTCCTGCACATCGGGGTGCGGGTGCGGCGCACGTCGGGCGACGGTTCGCGCCCATCGCCGGTCCCGCCCCGAGGAGTGCTGATCACGTCCATGCCCCGCACGCCCCATGCCCCCCTTCCTGGAGCCCCCTTCGCCGGCCGCCGTATCCGGGCCGCCGTCGTCGGCGCCGGTGCCATCGGACGCGGTTCGCACCTGCCCGCGCTCGCCCGGCTGGCCGCGGAGGGCGAGACCGAGGTCGTCGCCGCCGTTGACATCGATGCCATGGCCGTCGAGGCCTTCCGCGCCGAGGCCGGCATCCCGCACGCCTACACCGACCTGGACCGGATGCTCGCCGAGCAGCGGCCCGACCTGGTCACCATCGGCACCCCGCCGACCCTGCACCGGGACCAGACGGTGGCCGCGCTGCGGGCGGGTGCCTGGGTGTGGTGCGAGAAGCCGCCGGTGCCGTCACTCGCCGACTTCGACGCGATCGAGGCGGCGGAGGGTGCCGACGGCGGCCCGTACGCCTCGATCGTCTTCCAGCACCGGTTCGGCTCCGCCGCCACCCATGTGCGCCGGCTGCTGGCGCAGGGGGCGCTGGGCCGTCCGCTGGTCGCCCACTGCCAGACCACCTGGTACCGGGACACCGCTTACTACGCCGTGCCCTGGCGGGGCCGCTGGGCGACCGAGGGCGGCGGTCCGGCGATGGGCCACGGCATCCACCAGATGGACCTGCTCCTCGACCTGCTGGGGCCGTGGAGCGAGGTGCGGGGCATGGCCGCCCGGCTGGTGCACGACGTGGAGACCGAGGACGTCTCCACCGCCCTGGTCCGGTTCGCGAACGGCGCTCTGGCGACCGTCGTCAACAGCGTGCTCAGCCCGGACGAGGTCAGCCGGATCCGCATCGACTGCGAGCGCGCCACCGTCGAACTGACCCACCTCTACGGCCACTCCAACGCGGACTGGCGCGTCACTGCGGCTCCGGGCGTCCCCGCAGAGGAGGCGGCGGCCTGGCGGGACTTCGGGCCGGACGTGCCCAGCTCGCACCTCGCCCAGCTGCGCGAGCTGATCGCGGCCATGCGCGCCGGGGAGCGGCCGCGGAGCAGCGGCGCGGACGGGCGCACCAGCCTGGAGCTGATCACCGCGCTCTACAGGTCGGCGTTCACCGGCACCACCGTACGTGCGGGCGAGATCGGTCCCGGTGATCCCTATTACACGGCCCTGCACGGGGACGCCCCGGGCTGGGCGCCGGGCGAGCGCGAGGAGGAGTCCGCGTGAGCGGCGAACTGCGGATCACGCACACCCACGGCGACCGGATCGCCGTGACCGAGCCGGTCGGCGGGGTGCAGCTCTTCGCCTACGTCTACCGGCCCGAGGCGGCCTGGGAGGCGCCCAAGCCCTATCTGCACCCGATCCGCACGCTCGCCGGGGACGTCGTCACCGACTACCGGCCCAACGACCACCGCTGGCACAAGGGCCTCTCGCTGACCGCCTCGCACCTGTCCGGCGCCAACCTGTGGGGCGGCAACTCCTATGTCCACGGCGAGGGTTACCTCGTCCTGCCGGAGCGGGTCGGATCGATGCGGCATGCCGGTTTCGACGAGCTGTCCTCGGCGGACGGCCGGCTGGTCGTCGCGGAGCGGCTGACCTGGCACCCGTACGAGGGGACGCTGTGGGCCGAGGAGCGGCGGCGCATCGAGGTCCCCCACGTCGACCCCGCGTCCGGTGTCTGGGCACTCACCTGGTCCAGTGCCGTCACCAACGTCCGTGACGAGCCGCTCCGGTTCGGCAGCCCGACCACCGCGGGACGCGAACAGGCGGGCTACACCGGCCTGTTCTGGCGCGGCCCGCGGGCCTTCCGGGGCGGCCGCATCATCGGCCCCGAGGGCGAGGGCCCCAAGCTGATGGGCTCCCAGTCGTCCTGGCTGGCGCTGTCCGGCGAGCACGACGGTACCGACGGCCATGCCACCGTCGTCTTCGAACACGCCCCGGAGAACGACCAGTCGGGTGCGGGCGGCACCCACCCGGCGCACTGGTTCGTGCGCAACGACCCGTTCGCCGGCATCGCCCCCTCCTGGGCCTTCCACGACGAACTCGAACTGGCCCCGGGGGACACCCTCAGGCGCCGCTACCGGGTCGTGATCGCGAACGGCGCCCGGGAACGCGCGGACATCGCCGGGTACCTGGAGGCGCATCCATGGTGAGCGGCGGGGAAACCGGGTTCGCGGGACTGCCGGGCGGGGTCGCGGTCTCGCGTCTGTGCGTGTACGACTGGCCGGCAGCCGACGGGGTGCGCGGCGGAACCCCGCACGTGCACCTGGCCTGTTCGGAGGGGTACGTGGTCACCGGCGGCCGGGGCGCGGTGCAGACGCTCACCACCTCCGGGTACCTGGTCACGCCTCTCACCCCAGGCACCGTCGCCTGGTTCACGCCGGGCACCGTGCACCGCCTCGTCAACGAGGGCGACCTGCGCATCACCGTGCTGATGCAGAACGGCGGCCTCCCGGAGGCCGGGGACGCGGTGCTGACGCTGCCGCCGCGCTGTCTGGCCGACCCGGAGACCTACGCCTCGGTGACCACCGTTCCCGCGGACGCGCCGGAAGCCGAGCGGGAGCGGATCGCCCGTGCCCGCCGTGATCTGGCCCTGGAGGGCTACCGGGCGCTGCGCGAGGCCACCGGCCCGGAGCCGCTGGCCGCCTTCCACCGGGCCGCCGCTGCCCTCGTACGGCCCCGGCTCGCCGAGTGGCGCGCCCGCTGGGAGCGCGGTGCCCGGGCCGCCGCCGCGGCCACCGGGGAGCAGCTCGACCGCCTCGAACGGGGCGATGCCGGCCACCTCGCCGACGCCGTCGTGCACGCCGAACAGCCCTATGAGGAGGGACGGTTCGGGATGTGCGGCCGACTGGACGTGTACCGGCAGGGTCAGTAGGACGCAGGGCCGCAGGGCGCGGACGGTCTCCGGACCGTCCGCGCCCTGCGGCGTGTGCGCGCCCGGACGGCGGCGCCGCTTCCTAGACGGTTGGATTTTCCTACTCACGGAGCTATGGTGAGTTCGGATTTCCTACTTACCGGTAATCGAAGACTGGCAATCGAGGTCCCCAGATGCGTGACGCAGTCATTGTCGAGGCCGTACGCACCCCCGTCGGGAAGGGCAAGCCGAACGGGTCCCTGGCGCACGTCCACCCCGTCGAACTCCTCGCCCACACCCTGCGCACGCTGGTCGAGCGCTCCGGTGTCGACCCCGCCCTGATCGACGACGTGATCGGCGGCACCGTCGACCAGGTCGGTGAGCAGGCCATGAACACCACCCGGTACGCCGTGCTCTCGGCGGGCTTCCCGGAGACCGTCCCCGCCACCACCGTCGACCGCCAGTGCGGCTCCTCCCAGCAGGCCGTGCACTTCGCGGCGCAGGGAGTCATGTCCGGGGCCTACGACGCCGTCGTGGCCTGCGGTGTCGAGTCGATGAGCCGGGTGCCGATGTGGTCCAACGTGCCGCCCGGCAAGGACCCGTTCGGTCCCGGAGTCGCCGCCCGCTACCCGGAGGGCCTGGTTCCGCAGGGCATCAGCGCCGAGCTCATCGCGGCGAAGTGGTCGATCAGCCGGGCGGAGATGGACGCGTTCGCCGTCTCCTCGCACCTCAAGGCGGCGGCCGCCTGGGACGCGGGGCTGTTCGACGCCGAGGTGGCGGGGCTGGAAGGCGTCGGCAGGGACGAGTCCGTGCGGCCCGGCACCACCGCCGAGGTCCTCGCAGGACTCAAGCCCGCCTACTACGACCCCGGGTTCGCCGAGCGATTCCCGCAGATCGACTGGAGTGTCACGGCGGGCAACGCCAGCCCGGTCAACGACGGTGCCTCCGCCGTGCTGATCATGGCCGCCGAGACCGCCGAGCGGCTCGGGCTGCGGCCGCTGGCCCGCCTGCACGCGTTCGCCGTGACCGGCTCCGATCCGCTGCTGATGCTGACCGGCGTGATCCCGGCCACCGAGAAGGTGCTGCGCAAGGCCGGGCTGGGCCTCGGCGACATCGACCTCTTCGAGGTGAACGAGGCGTTCTCCAGCGTGGTGCTCGCCTGGCAGCAGGAGACCGGGGCGGATCTGGCCAAGGTCAACGTGCACGGTGGGGCGATCGCGCTGGGGCATCCGCTGGGGGCCAGCGGGACCCGGCTGACCACCACACTGGTGCACGCGATGCGGGAGCGCGGCGCTCGCTTCGGGCTGCAGACCATGTGCGAGGCGGGCGGGCTGGCGAACGCGATGATTCTGGAGGCGCTGCGGTAGGGCCTGTCCCGTCCGGCGGATCAGGCCGGGGGAAGTCGACTGTGCCTCGTCAGCGCCGGTGCGCGGGGTCTGGTGCGGCCGGCTGCAAGGCGGAGGAGGGCGGCAGCGCGGTGGGGGCACCTTCCGGCCGGCTGGGGGACGTCGAGAGCCGACGACAACCCCGCTGGGGTCCCCCTGCGGGGTCCTCCTCGGGGAAGGGCGTGACGGGCCCCGTGCCCGCGGCGTGATCCGCCGGACAGGCCCTGGGGCCGGGCGCCTTCCGGGACGGGTACCGCGCCGTCTCGCGAGTGCGGCCTCGTCGTGGCTCGTCGCGCCGCTCCCGCGCCCCCGCGCCCCTTTCGGGGCGCGGCCTATCCGGCGCGTAGGTGGTGGCGCTTGCGCCAGGCCACCACCGCGCCCGCCAGGGCCGGGACCACGATCGCGGCCACCGAGATCAGGAAGACCGGGGACGTCGGGGTCGAGGCCCGGGCGCCGGCCACCACGTACGCGGCGACGTTCGGGATCGAGCCCAGCCCCGTCGCCAGCAGGAACGGCGCGTAGCGCATCCGGGAGACGGACGCCGCGTAGTTCGCGGCCCAGAAGGGGACGCCGGGGAACAGCCGTACCGCCAGCATCGAGCGGAAGCCGTGCTTGCTGAACTGGTTGTCCGCGGCGTTCAGCAGCCGGCCGCGCAGCAGCGGGCGCAGCGCGTCCTGGCCGAGGAGGCGGCCGAGCGCGAAGGAGATCCAGGCCCCGAGCAGGGTGCCCGCCATGGCCGCGCCCATGCCCAGCGCCGAGCCGAACAGCGCGCCGGCCGCGAGGTTCAGGAACGGCCGTGGCACGAACGCCACCGTGATCAGGCCGTACACCACGGCGAAGACCACCACCGCGGTGGTGCCCTCGACCTGGGGCGGCCAGCCCTGCGTCAGCAGCTTCTGCGGCTCGAAGAGCAGCACCGACGACCCGGCCGCCGCCAGCAGGGCGACGAGCAGGGCCAGCCGGGACCACGGCGACAGCAGCACTCTTGTGCAGCGGGCGGCAAAGCTCACCGGACCGGACACGACAATGGTCAGCTCCTTGGCGGCGGCCGGGGGATCGGCCGTGGCGGTGCCAGAGCGGTTGGCATCGAGCATTCGGTGACAGTAGCCGAAGCAGATGTGTGATCGCCGTACGGTCCCTGTCCATTGGGCGAAACCGGTACCACGGAAAACCGTTCGACGTGCGGCGACGCATCGGCAATGATCTGCGTCATGTTCCGGTACGCCTTCCTCCTCGCAGCATCCGCAACCGCGGATGCGCCGAAGGCTGCCGTGCCCGTTGTGGCGGCCGCTGCAGACGGCGCCCGAAGCTGACCCTCCCCGGAACGTCCGGCGGACCCCGCAGGGGGAGGGTCGGCGGTCCTTGGGGGTCCCCGCGTCCCGCGCTGACGAGACGCTCCACCGCAGTTCAGGCTTCGAGGTAGCGCCATGCCCAAGACGGCATACGTCCGCACCAAACCGCATCTCAACATCGGCACGATGGGTCACGTCGACCACGGCAAGACGACCCTGACCGCCGCCATCACCAAGGTCCTCGCCGAGCGCGGCAGCGGCAGCAATACCCAATACGTTTCGTTCGACCGCATCGACCGGGCCCCGGAGGAGGCCGCCCGCGGCATCACCATCAACATCGCGCACGTCGAGTACGAGACAGACACCCGGCATTACGCCCACGTGGACATGCCGGGCCATGCCGACTACGTCAAGAACATGGTCACCGGTGCCGCCCAGCTGGACGGCGCGATCCTGGTGGTCTCCGCGCTCGACGGGATCATGCCGCAGACCGCCGAACACGTGCTGCTCGCGCGGCAGGTGGGCGTCGACCACATCGTGGTCGCGCTCAACAAGGCCGACGCGGGCGACGAGGAGCTCACCGACCTCGTCGAGCTGGAGGTCCGTGAACTCCTCACCGCGCAGGGGTACGGCGGCGACTCCGTGCCCGTCGTACGGGTCTCCGGGCTCAAGGCCCTGGAGGGGGACCCGCGGTGGACGGCGTCCATCGAGGCGCTGCTCGACGCGGTGGACACGTACGTGCCGATGCCCGAGCGGTATCTGGACGCGCCGTTCCTGCTGCCGGTGGAGAACGTGCTCACCATCACCGGGCGCGGAACCGTCGTGACCGGTGCCGTGGAGCGGGGGACCGTACGGGTCGGCGACCGGATCGAGGTCCTCGGCGCGGACGTCGAGACCGTCGTCACCGGCCTGGAGACCTTCGGGAAGCCGATGGACGAGGCGCAGGCCGGCGACAACGTGGCGCTGCTGCTGCGCGGCGTTGCGCGGGACGCGGTGCGACGCGGGCACGTGGTGGCGGCGCCGGGGAGTGTGGTGCCGGCGCGGCGGTTCTCGGCAAGGGTGTACGTGCTCTCGGGGCGCGAAGGGGGCCGTACGACCCCTGTCTCGACGGGGTACCGCCCGCAGTTCTACATCCGCACGGCGGACGTGGTCGGGGACGTCGACCTCGGTGAGGCGGCGGTCGCCCGGCCCGGCGACACCGTGGAGATGACGGTGGAGCTGGGGCGGGAGGTCCCGCTGGAGGCCGGACTCGGGTTCGCCATCCGCGAGGGCGGCAGGACGGTGGGGGCGGGGACCGTGACCTCGGTGGAGTGAGGTCACGAGCGCCCCCGGGCGGGCACGGGCACCGCACAATGGAGGGGTGAACGAAGCCATACCCGTCGTCCGGGTCACCGATCACGGCACCGCCAAGCTCATGCCCGACGTCGACCGGGAACGGGCGTGGCTGCTGACCGTCGACGGGGCGCCCCAGTCGTACGTCGATCTCGACGAACCGACGCATCTGGAGTTCGAGTACACCCGGCGGCTCGGGTTCGTGCTGGATGCCGTGGCGGAGACCGGGGCGCCCCTGGACGTGCTGCATCTCGGCGGGGGCGCCCTCACCCTGCCCCGGTACGTGGCGGCGACCCGGCCCGGGTCCCGGCAGGACGTCGTGGACGCCGACCGGGGGCTGCTCGACCTGGTCACCGAGCAGCTGCCGCTGCCCGACCACGCCGGGATCGCCCTGCACGCCGCCGACGCCCGGGGCTGGCTGCAGGGCGCTCCCGGTGACTCGGCCGACGTGCTGATCGCCGACGTCTTCGGGGGGTCCCGGATCCCCGCGCATCTGACCTCGCTGGGCTACGCGCGGGAGGCCCGGCGGGTGCTGCGCGAGGACGGCGTCTACCTGGCCAACCTCGCGGACTCCGCGCCCTTCGACTTCCTGCGTTCCCAACTCGCCACGTTCGCCACCGTGTTCGAGGAGCTGGCGGTCATCGCGGAGCCGGGGGTGCTGCGCGGGCGGCGGTTCGGGAACGCGGTGCTCATCGCCTCGCACCGGCCCGTCGACATGACAGGGCCGGCCCGGCGCACGGCCGCCGACGCCTTTCCGGCGCGCGTCGAACACGGGCCCGCGCTGCGGCGGTTCATCGGCGGTGCCGCACCGGTCGGCGACGCGGACGCGGTGCCGTCACCCGAGCCCCCCGGCGGCGCGTTCGGCATCGGATGACGCCGGCAGCGGCTGGGCGGTGACGGAGACCGTGCGGCGGGTGAGACGGCGGACGTCCGGCACCAGCAGCACCGCGGCGGTGACGGCGACGATCAGGCCGGAGCACCCCCACAGCGCCGGACTCCGGCCGAAGGCGTCCTCCGCCGGGCCCGCCAGCGCGGTCGCCAGCGGCAGCAGGGAGACGGAGCCGAACCAGTCGTACGCCGAGACCCGGGACAGCTTGTCCTCGGGGATCTCCTGGTGCAGCACGGTCATCCAGGAGACGCCGAAGACCTCGACCATGGTCCCGGAGACGAACATCACCCCGTAGAGGATCCCCACCGGGACGGGCACCGCCAGCGCCGCCGAGGGCAGGGCCAGCGGGAAGATGCAGAGAGTGCCGGCGAACAGCGGCCGGCGGGGTTTCCACCGGGTCATCAGCAGGGCGCCGGCCACCGTGCCCGCGCCGAAGGCGCCCAGCGCCAGCCCCCACGGGCCGGGTCCGCCCAGGCTGTCGCGGGCGACGAGCGGCCCGTAGACCGCGTCGGCCGCACCGACCACCGCGTTCGCGATCGAGAACTGGACGACGATGCCCCACAGCCAGGGGCGCCCCTTGACCTCCCGCCAGCCCTCCCGGAGGTCGGCCAGCAGCCCCTCCCCGGGGGCACGCGGCGGGATGTGGCTGACGTCGAGGAACGACCGCAGCGCCGCGGCTACGGCGAACGCGGCCGCGTCCACCGCCAGAACCCAGCCCGGGCCCACCGCGGCCACCAGCGCCCCGCCGAGGGCCGCCCCGCCCAGGGCCGCGCCCTGCATCGCGATCCGGAAAACGGCGAAGGCGCGGCCCGCCTGCTCCCCGCTCACCGAGGACATCAGCATGCCCTCGGCCGCCGGGCTGAAGAAGGCCTGGCCGGTGCCGCCCAGCGCCGTGAGCAGCATCATCTGCCACAGACGGGGGTCGCCGGCGAGCACCAGGACGGCGAAGGCGCCCTGGGAGAGGAAGTTGAGGGCGTTGGCCGCGACCATCACCCGGTGGCGGGGGAACCGGTCCGCCACCGCGCCGCCGATGAGCAGGAAGAGCACCAGCGGAAGGGTCCGGGCGGCGGCCACCAGGCCGACGTCCCCGCCGTCGCCGCCCGCGTCCAGGACCGCGAAGGCGGCGGCGATCAGCGAGCCGCCCGCGCCGAGGCTCGTCACGACCGCCGCCGCGGTCAGCAGACTGTAGTTGCGGCCCGCCCAGCCGGGTCTGCGCGGGCCGGCGGGGAAGGCGGGGGCGTCGGAGGTCACCGTCTGACTATCCCCGCCGACCGTCCGGCCTGCCAAACCGATAAGCGGTCGGCCGACCCTCTGACCAGGTCAGTTCGCGGTCGGTGTGCCGTGCAGCCGGACCGTGCTGAGGATCTTCATGATCGTCTCCGTGGGGACCTCGCCCTTGACGCCCTTGGCGCCGTAGAAGTCCCAGGACACCAGGTCGCCGGCCGAGTTCTCGAAGCCGAACGTGATCGCCTTGCCGTCGCTCGCGCA
Organism: Streptomyces sp. NPDC059224; assembly: GCF_042754285.1. Taxonomy (NCBI): domain Bacteria; kingdom Bacillati; phylum Actinomycetota; class Actinomycetes; order Kitasatosporales; family Streptomycetaceae; genus Streptomyces; species Streptomyces sp. NPDC059224. The sequence continues at coordinate 97,443 of NZ_JBHZAN010000033.1, read as the reverse complement.
CTTGCCCTTCTGCGGGGTGTTCGCCGAACGAGCCCAGGCGTAGGCGCCCTTGAGACCGGACGCGGTGGTGTAGGCGGTGGCCTTCTCGTCGTAGGCGAGGCTCTTCTTGTCCGGTTGCGTGTAGCCGCCGTACACCCACCAGGGGACTTCCCGGACGGCCGCGTCGCCGCCACTCTTCGCGCCGCTCTCGCCCTTGGTGCCGACCCCAGCGAGAGAGGTGTCCTCGGTCCTGCCGTCCTTGTCGTCGTCGCTCGTGCACCACCTCGACTTGTACTGGGCGGCCCCCGACATGGTGATGATCGGCTTGCCGTCCTTGTCCTCGAAGCCGATGGACGTACCGGGGGTGAGCACCTCCCAGTCGGCCGGCACGTCGAAGGCCGTGCCCCACTTCGGGTTCACCACGGTCTTCCAGCCCGCGACCGTCGGCTTCTCGGTCTCGTCACCGCGCGGGTCGTCGTCCGCCGAGGCGGAGGCGGAGACGGTCGGCGACGGTGCCGGCGACTGGGATGTCCGCTGGTCCTTGCCGTTGTCCGCCTTGTCGTCCTTCTTGCCCCCGAGCACCAGGAACCCGGTCACCCCGGCCGCCACCACGACGGCCGTGGCCGCGATGACCGCGACCAGCTTCGTCCGGTTGCCGCCGCCCCCGCCCTGCGGTGGCCGTGGCCCGCCGGCCTGTCCCGGCTGACCCCACGGCGGCTGCTGCCCGTACCCGCCCGGCGGCGGATACTGCTGGTAGCCGGGTTGCTGGTACGGATTCGGCTGCTGGTAACCCGGTTGCTGGTACGGGTTGTTCCGCGGGTTCTGCTCGCCCCCTGGCGGCTGCTGTTCTGGCCACATGGCCCGTAACCCTAGTGCCGCCCGGGACGTCCTACATCCCTGGTACCCGCGCACGCCGGGCCCGCGGGCCGCCGCCGGGAGGACTGTGATCTGCGCACCGGCACTGTTCAGACTCTGCTACCCATGAGTAACATTGCCGTCATGAGCACTGACCAGATGTCGATCGGCGAGATGCTCGCCGCCACGGTCCCGATGGTGCGGACCCTCAACCTGGAGTACCTGGAGACCACTCCGGAGCGGGCCGTGCTGTCCCTGCCGGACCAGGGTGACTTCCACAACCACATCGGCGGACCGCACGCGGGCGCGATGTTCACCCTCGCCGAGTCGGCGAGCGGCGCGATCGTCCTCGCCGCCTTCGGCGGCCAGCTCTCACGCGCCGTGCCGCTCGCCGTCCGCGCCGAGATCGCGTACAAGAAGGTGGCTCTGGGCCCGGTCAGGGCGACCGCGACCCTGGGCCGCCCGATCGCCGACGTCGTCGCCGAACTCGACGCGGGCAAGCGCCCCGAGTTCCCGGTCGCCGTCACTCTCACCCGCGAGGACGGCGCGGTCACCGGCGAGATGACGGTGATCTGGACGCTGCGCCTGAACGGCTGAGCGGTCGGCGACGCTCACGTCGGCCGGGACCGGGGCCGAGCGGCAGGCAGGCCCGCCGTCGACGCCGCCGTCCGAGCGGCTTCGGCAGCGCCGAAGGGGCCGGCCTGCCTGCGGATTCGGCGCCGCCGTACCGCCGGCTGCTCCTCGATGAGGGCCAGGATGCCCGGGTTGAGGACCTCCGGGTGTGTCGACAGCATGCCGTGGGGGTAGCCGTCGTAGCTCTTGAGCCGCCCGTGCCGTGCGTGACGAGCGCCGGGACCTCGATCCTCTTGAGGTCCTCGGTGAAGTCGGTCTCGGAGAAGGTCTCGACGCACTCGTAGTGCGCGTTGGCGGCGCCGGTCATGCCCTGGAGCCACCAGCGGCCGATCAGGGCCTGCGACTTCTCGACGGACAGGCCCTCGGAGTTGCTCTCCTTCTCGATCACGACCGGCGGGCCGAGCCGGGACGAGGATGCCCTTGGCCACCCGCCCCGGCTCGGCCCGCGTGACGTAGCGGGCGACCTCTACGCCGCCCGTGGAGTGGCCGATGTGCACCGCTTCCTTCAGGTCGAGGGCGTCGGTGAGCGCGACGACGTCAGCCGCGCAGGTGTCCATGTCCTGACCGGTGGCGGTCTGGCTCGAACGGCCTGTCCTTACGCGAGGCCGCCCTGACCGGCGGGATCGAACGGACCGGACGGTCCCGGGCAGGTGCGGATTCCGCGGCCGAAGGCCCGCCGCCGGTTCCAGACGCGTCGGTCGCCTGCCGCCTCATCGCACGGACGAGGCCGCCGACTGGATCACTTTCGTCACGGCCGCCGGGTCCGACACGAGCGTGAGGTGCGAACCGCCGTTGTAGACGGTCACGTTGGCCTTCGCGCGGCGCGCCATCATCTTCTCCGAGCTGGGCGTGATGATCTGGTCGCCGGTGCTGATGAAGTACCAGGAGGGGATCGTCTTCCACGCCTGGTACTTGGAGGGGGTCTTGAAGGCCACCGTGGTCGCGGCGCGCTGGGTGGCCCACAGGCCGACCGCCTGGTCGTGCGGCACACTGCTCGCGAACTTCGTGACGAACACGTTCTCCTTGAGGTACAGCGCGGACGCCTTGGACGGTGCGTTCGCGTAGGGCACGGCGTCGTACAGGTCGGACGGCGATCCCTTGGTCAGGACGGACGTCGGACCGCTGAGCTGCGCCGTGGTCTCCCCGACCGCCGGCGCGGCGGCGTCGACGTAGACGAGTGCCTTGACGTTGGCGACTCCCTGTGCGGCGTTGGTGATCACCGATCCACCGTAGGAGTGCCCGGCCAGGACGATCGGACCCTTGATGGTCTTGAGGAAGTCCTTGACCGTCTGCGCGTCGGTCGTCAGGTTCTCCAGCGGGTTGCCGATGGCCCGCACCGTGTAGCCCGCGCGGCGCAGGAGCGTGACCTCGCCGTTCCAACTCGACGTGTCCGCCCATGCGCCGTGCACGAGGACGATCGTGGGTTTCGTCTGCCGGCCGGCTGTCTGCCCGGTGCTCGCCGCACCGCCTGGCGGGGCCGCGGCTGCCACGCCGGTGACGGCCATCGTGACGGCCGTCAGAGTCATCGAGAGATTCCGCCGCCATGCGGTGGACGCCATCGGAAGCCTCCCTAGTTCCAGCTTCTCCGGAGGGAACGCGTTCCGACAGGAAGGAAGGACCGGTCCAGGACGGCAGAGGGAGCCCGCTGCACCGGTGAACACGTCCCCGGCTCTCCACATGACGGTAGCCCCATGCCGCCGCGTCAGCACCTGGGCCCGGAACGGCCAGGCCGGAGCGCCGGAGCGGGGCTTCCTCGGATCAGCTGCCCGGTGGCTGGTCGCGCTGGTCGCGAAGGGCTGCCGGTCGGCGTCACAGGATCTCGACGAGCCGGGGGCCGGTCGCCGTGGCGCCCTGGCGGATGCGGCCGCTCAGGTGGTGGAGGACCTCGGCGCGGTGCGCCGCCGGACCGTGGCCGCGGTCGGTGTCCGGCACGCCGAGGCCCGAGACGCCGAGGTGTGCGTGTCCGTGGACGTGGCCTGGGCGAAGCCGTCCGCGGTACCGGTCGCGGCGCCCTCCTTCAGGACCGGGTCATGGGGATGACTCCGGTGAGGAGGGGCGGTTCGCCGGACCCGGGGTTGCCGAAGACGGCCCCGACCGCCCGCGGGGTGCGGGACGACGACGCCGTGATCGCGTCGCGCCGGGCGGTCCGGCACACCGGCACGGCCTCGTCCGCACCGGCCCGGGCCCGGCGGCCCGGCGCTTCGGCCGGTCCCGGCGGCGGTGCGGCCCCCCTCTCGTGTGGCTCGCTCAGGCGCCCCGGCCGGAGCGGCGTGCGATCTCCTCGGCTGCCAGGTCCGCCACGAACTCTCAGCCATGCGGTGAACTCGGGCCCCAGATCCGGCCGTTCGCAGGCGAGCCGGACCACCGTGCGCAGATAGTCGGCCAGGTCGCCGGTGTCGCAGCGTCGTCCGTCGAAGACCACCCCGCGCACCGTGCCGGCCGCCGCGAGTTCCAGGAGCGCGTCGGTCAACTGGATCTCGCCGCCCCGGCCGGGCCCGGTTCGCTCCAGGAGGCCGAACACCCCGGGGCCGAGGACGTAGCGGCCGATGACCGCGTACGTGCTCGGCGCGTTCTCGGGGGACGGCTTCTCCACCAGGCCGGTCACCCGCACCACGCCCTCCTCGCCGGTGTGCTCGACGGCGGCGCAGCCGTAGAGGTGGACCTGTCACGGGTCGACCGGGTCTCGCGCGCGTCGATGAGGTCGTCACCGAGGAGCACCGCGAACGGCTGGTCGCCCACGTGGTGCTGGGCGCGCGGCACCGCGTGGCCGAGGCCGGGCGGTCGCCCTGGCGGATGTGGTGGATGTCGGCGAGCAGCGCGGGATCGCGTACCGCGTCCAGGCGTAGGGTGTCGCCCCTGGCGGCGAGCGCCTCCTCCACCTCGAAGGCGTTGTCGAAGCGGTCCTCGATGGCCCGCTCGTGCCGGCCGGTGACCCTGAGGATGTCGTCTAGCCCGGCCTGGGCGGCCTCCTCGACGACGTACTGGATCGCCGGCTTGTCGACGCGACCGGCAGCATCTCCTTCGGGGTCGCCTTGGTGGCGGGCAGGAAACGGGTGCCGGTCCGGCGGCCGGTACGACGGCCCTGCGAGCCGGCCGGGAGGACATGGTGGCGGGGGAGGCGTGGGGGGCGGTCATGCGGCACATGCCGGCCCGCCGGGATGAAGAGCGGGCCCGGAGAAACGTGGGAGGCGGCCGTGGAAGGCCGTGCTCCGCCCCACGGTGGGCGAATGTGAGGGAGTTGGAGATTCCGTGCGCCATCGGGGCCGTCACGCGCACAAGGTGAACCTGTGAGCCCGCTGAATCCGACCCACTCGTCGATACCGACGGTAACTCATCTGAATTCACCGAACCCTGAACCCGGGTCACCTCCACTTCTTGTTTCCTGCGAGGCCCGTGTGCGAAGGTGAGCCTCCCCGCGGGAGGGTTCAGAGACCGGCATGGCCGTTAGGCCGGTCCTTATGGGCTCCAAAAGGTACGCACCAATCAGGCACCGCATTCCGTCAGGGCGCCATTTCGCATGCCGTCCTGCGGCTCGGAAGGAAATGGTTCAGTGCAATCCCCCTACCCCCCACGCCCGCCCTGCCCGCCTCGCCCCGGTCTGATTCCGGGGGAGTCCGACCGCGATCTCATCGCCCAGCTCACCAAAACGCCCGCGGCCAAGCACCATGCCGTCGCCCTGCTGCTCACCCGGCACTGGCGTGCCACCTGTGACTACGCGGTGGTCTGTCTCGCCTCCGCCACCCCTGTCGCCCAACTGGTCGCCAGCGCCGCCTTCGAGCGGGTGCTCGGCCGGCTGACCGGGGGCGCGGTCGGCGGCGCCCTGCGGCCGCAGCTCCTCGTGGCCGTACGGGAGACGGTCCGCGCCTGGGCCGCCGACGAAGCCATTTCCCTGGTCGTACCGGAACTGCGCAGAACCACCGGCGGCCGCGGACTCGGCGCCGTGAGGCCGGGCACCCCCGAAAGGCGGCAACTCGCGGAACGCGCTTTCCAGTCTCTTCCCGCAGCCTCGCAATGCCTCCTCTGGCATACCGAGGCAGAAGCCGAACCCATAAACATACCCGCTGGTCTGTTGGGTGTCGACGCCCCCGCCGCGACAGCCGCCCTCGCCCAGGCACGCGAACAATTCCGGGTCGGTCTGGTGCGCGCCCACCGGGAACTCGCGCCCTCGAAGGAATGCCGTTTCTACAACCGGCTCCTCGACGTCCCCATGCGCCGCGGTGGTGCTCTGCTCCCCGATGTGCAAGAGCACCTGACGGTGTGCCGGTTCTGCCGGCACGCCGCCGAACAGCTCAGCCATTTCGACGGCGGCCTGGAGGTGCTGCTCGCCGAGACCGTGCTCGGCTGGGGCGCCCGTCGCTACCTCGACGCCCGGGCCGGCCGCGACGCCGCGGAGGCCTGGCCGGCCGGCACCGGACCCGTGTCCGCCACGGTGCCCGGCGGCCGGCACCGCACGGTGTCCGAGGGTGGCCGGCGCAAGGCCCTGCTGGCCGGTGCCGGCCTGGTCTCCCTCGCGCTGCTCGCCACCGTGCTGGTGGGCAAGGGCTGGTCCGACGACGACGGTGTCCCACACCCCGGCGCCACCACCTGGGGCGCTCCCGTCACCGGCACCACCGGGTCCGGTCCCGGCCGGAAACCGCCCACCGCCACCTCCCCGTCCCCGGCCTCCGCGGGCGAGCCTGTCGAGATCGCCCACGGCAGACTGCGCAGCCTCGGCTCCGGGCTCTGCCTGGACGTGCGCGGCGGCCGGCCGCGGGACGGCGCGGACCTGCGGCTCGCCAGGTGTGCGGACACCGGGTCCCAGCAGTGGTCGTACCGGGACGACGGCATGCTGCGCAGTGTCCTGGATCCCGGCCTCTGCCTGGCCGCCGACCCCGGCGCGCACACGCTCGTGGTCTCGGGCTGCCTGGTGCACGCGGGGGAGGTGTCGTACGACCTGACGGTGCGCGGTGAGCTCCTGCTGCGCTGGGACAAGGACCTCGCGCTGGCCGCGGACGGCACGAAGGCGACCGTGGCCCGACGTGACGGATCCTTTCACCAGCGCTGGGAGCTGGCGTCTGGCGACGGCGGCGGACCGGTGACGACTGACGTCACGCACTCCGCGCCGGCAGGGCCGAAGAACGACGGGAAGAACGACGGGAAGAACGACGGGAACTCGCAGGATTCCGCGCCCCCGCCGGATCCCGCGGCGCCGCCGCAGGCGCCTGGTACTGCGCGGGAGCCGTACGGCACCCGGGTCGCGCAGGTCGGCTCCCACGACGGTTCCGCCCCGGTCGTCCCCGCCGGGCCGCAGGGGCAGCCGGAGTGCGTCGCGACGCTCGCCGGAACGGCCGACGACGTCCTGGGGTCCGAGCCGGCCACGGTGGCGGGTGTCGTGAGCGGAGTGGGGGGCCTGCTCGGTTAGCCGGTGGCAGCAGCATGCGGGGACGGTGGAGGTCCGGCGCGAGGGCCGAAGGAGGGCCACGGTGTGAAGTGGCCCTCCCGGCGTGGCGGTGCCGCAGGTGTACCTCGCGCGCTCGCCCGGTCTCCGACTCGACCAGGCGGTCCGGGTGCTGGGCGGATTCCGGCGGCTGGTGCTGCGGTCGGGGGAGCGGTGCCGCGTCACGGTACGGGTCGCCGCGCGCACCTGTCGTCGTGGGACGCCGGCCGCCGTCGCTGGACGCTCGGCACCGGAGCGCGCACCGTCTGGGTGGGTGCGTCGTCGGGCGATCTGAGGCTGCGCACCGGCGCCCGGTCAGCGGCTGAAACACTGAATCCATGTCAATGAGCGGCCGGCGGGCGAAGGCTCTCCGACCGCATTCCTTCAAGGGTTTACAAGGATTTTCCCCGTCGTGTGTTTCATGTGAAGTAATACACTTGGGGACAGGTTTTTGTCAGGCTTGGGTCAGAGTTGGTGCAGGTTTCGTACCGGAGTGGCCGTTACCCGTTCTTGGTGTGCCAGGATCGAGCCAGCGGACCGAAGTCATCTCGAATTTACAGAGCTGGGCGCGCCCGCACGGGGTGTTGCGCCGGGGTGAGTGCCGGGTGAATGACCCGGACGCTTTGACGGACTTGTGGCGGTGTGGCGGCGTCGCTCCACCGGTTCCGAAGCCGTTTCGATGCAGTGGATTGCTCTGATTTTCGGCTCTTGCGGTGAATTTCCCCGACTGGCCGAATCAATGCCCCCGGGCGTGATAGGGCCGTTCCGTTATTGACCCGCGAGTAATGAACTCGCTACTTTCCGGGGGCCTCACCCCGAGCACTCCGCCGCACACATCCCCCACCGTGCTGTCCTCCCGATTATTCGGAGCATCATGACGTTCCCTGTGCGTGCCGTCGACCTGATCATGTGCGTCACCCCGTTCGGAGAACCCGACCACCGGCTCACCGCAGCGGTCTGCGCCTCGGGCGGACTCGGTGTCCTGGACCTGGGGCGCGGTGACCGAAGAACCCGGGAGGCGCTGGCCCGGCTGAAACGGGCGGCGCGGGCCCCCTACGGCGTGCGGGTCGCCCCCGGCTGCGCGCTCACCCCCGAAGACCTCGACGAACTGCCCGACACCGTGGTCCTGGCCGCCGACGCGCCCTGGTCCGCCGGCCTGCTCCCCCCGCACGTCCGGGTACTGGCCGAGGTGACCGGCCTGCCCGGGGCCCGGGAGGCGGTCGCGGCCGGGGCCCACGGGCTGATCGCCCGGGGGGCCGAGAGCGGCGGCCGGGTCGGCGGCCTCAGCACCTTCGTGCTCCTCCAACAGCTACTCGGCACACCCGAGTTGCACGTCCCGGTGTGGGCCTGCGGAGGCATCGGACCGCGTACCGCGGCGGCCGCGGTGGCCGGCGGCGCGGCCGGAGTCGTCCTGGACAGCCAGCTGGCCCTGCTCGCCGAGTCCCGGCTGCCCGAGGCGACGGCAGCCGTACTGCGCTCCCTGGACGGTTCCGAGACCACCGTCCTGGCCGGCCACCGGGTACTGCACCGGCGCGGTCCGGACGCCGTGCGCCCACCCGCCGACGACCCGGCCGCGGTCGCCGCGCTGCTGGGCGCCGAGGACCCGCGCACCCAGCTTCTGCCGGTCGGACAGGATGGCTTCCTCGCCGCCCGGTTCGCCGGGCGGTGGGGCGATGTACGACGGACCGTAAGGGAGTTGACGGCAGCGATCCGGGAGGGCGACGCCGTCGCCCCGGACGCGTTACGGCCCGGTGCCTCCGCCATGAGCCGCGCCCTCGGCACCCGGCTGCCCGTCGCCCAGGGCCCGATGACCCGGGTCAGCGACCGGGCCGCCTTCGCCGCCGCCGTCGCCGCCGACGGGGCGCTGCCCTTCCTGGCCCTGGCCCTGGCCGACGGCGCCCGCGCCCGGGAGATGCTCACCGAGGCCAGGAGGGCACTGGAGGGCCGGCCCTGGGGCGTCGGCGTGCTCGGCTTCGCCCCCGAGGAACTCAGGACCTCCCAGCTCGACGCCGTACGGGAGCTGCGGCCCAGCCACGCGATCATCGCGGGTGGCCGCCCCGCCCAGGCCGAGGCGCTGGAGCGGGCCGGGATCAGCACCTTCCTGCATGTGCCCTCACCCGGGCTGCTCCGGCAGTTCCTGGAAGCAGGGGCCCGCAGGTTCGTCTTCGAGGGCTCCGAGTGCGGCGGCCACGTCGGACCGCGCGCGAGCTTCCCGCTGTGGGAGGCCCAGCTCGCCGTCCTGGAGGACTTCCCGCAGGCCGAGGGCCTGGAGGTGTTCTTCGCGGGCGGGATCCACGACGAGCGCTCCGCGGCGATGGTCGCCGCGCTCGCCGCGCCGCTGACCGCCCGGGGCGCGGCCGTGGGCCTCCTCATGGGCACCGCCTACCTGTTCACCGAGGAGGCCGTGGACCGGGGCGCGATCCGGCCGCTGTTCCAGCGCCAGGTCATGGCCGCCGCCTCGACAGCACTGCTGGAGACCGCGCCCGGCCACGCCACGCGCTGCGTGCCCAGCCCGTTCACCGACGGCTACCACAAGCGCGAGGCGGAACTGCGGGCCGACGGGGTGCGGGACCGGCAGCTGTGGGAGGAGCTGGAGCGGCTCAACGTCGGCCGGCTGCGTATCGCCAGCAAGGGCGTGGACCGCCCGGACGGCGGTGAGCTCGCACCTGTGGACGAGCAACGCCAGCTGAACGAGGGGATGTTCATGGCCGGGGAGGTCGCCGTGCTGCGCTCGGCGACGACCACCGTGGCCGCCCTGCACCACGCCGTGACCGACGGCGCCGCCGACTACCTGGCCCGCCGCCGTCCGGCACCCGAACAGCGTGCGGAGCCGCCCGCCCCCGCCCCGCTCGACATCGCGATCGTCGGGATGGCCGGGATGTTCCCGCACGCCCCCGACCTCGCCACCTTCTGGGCGAACGTGGTCGGCGGACACGACGCGGTCACCGAGGTCCCGGCCGAGCGCTGGGACCCGGCCGTCCACCACGCCGACGGCCACACCACCTCCCGGTGGGGCGGCTTCCTGCCCGCCATCCCCTTCGACCCGCTGAGCTACGGCATCCCGCCCGCCTCCCTCGGCCACATCGAACCGGTCCAGCTGCTCGCCCTCGAGGCCGCCCGGCGCGCCCTGGACGACGCCGGATACGGCGCCCGGGGACGGGAGTTCGACCGCTCCCGCACCTCCGTGGTCTTCGGCGCCGAGGCCGGCAGCGACCTCTCCAACGCCGCCACCCTGCGGGCCGTACTGCCCTCCTACTACGGCAAGGTCCCCGACGGCCTCGACGCGCAACTGCCCGGGCTCACCGAGGACTCCTTCCCGGGCATGCTCGCCAACGTCATCTCCGGGCGGATCGCCAACCGCCTGGACCTGGGCGGTGCCAACTACACGGTGGACGCCGCCTGCGCCTCCTCGCTCGCCGCCGTCGACGTCGCCTGCAAGGAACTCACCGCCGGCACCAGCGACGTCGTGCTGTGCGGCGGCGCCGACCTGCACAACGGCATCAACGACTACGTCCTCTTCTCCTCCGTGCACGCCCTCTCGCCGACCGGCCGCTCCCGCGCCTTCGACGGCTCCGCCGACGGCATCGCCCTCGGCGAGGGCGTGGCCTGCGTCGTCCTCAAACGGCTGGCCGACGCCGAGCGCGACGGGGACCGCGTCTACGGCGTGATCAAAGGGCTCGGTTCGTCGAGCGACGGGCGCTCCCTGGGCCTGACCGCACCGCGACCCGAGGGGCAACGGGCCGCGCTGCTCCGCGCGTACCGCAACGCGGGCGTGTCCCCGGCGCGGGTCGGCCTGGTGGAGGCGCACGGCACCGGGACCGTCGTCGGCGACCGCACGGAACTGACCATCCTCAGTGAGGTGTTCACCGAGGCGGGCGCGGTCAACGGCGGTTGTGTGCTCGGGTCGGTCAAGTCCCAGATCGGACACACCAAGTGCGCCGCCGGACTCGCCGGACTGATCAAGACCACCCTCGCCCTGCACACCGGCGTCAAGCCGCCCACCCTGCACCTCGACCGGCCCAACCCGGCCTGGAAGCAGGAGGACAGCCCGTTCGCCTTCCACACCGAGGCCCGGCCCTGGGCCGCTCCGGCGGCGGAACGGATCGCCGGGGTCAGCGCGTTCGGCTTCGGTGGCACCAACTTCCACGTGGTGCTCGGCGCCTACGACAGCGCGGTGCCGCCGGAGCAGGGACTGGACCTGTGGCCCGCCGAGCTGTTCCTGTTCCGCGGCCGGGACGAGAGGGCCGCGCACCGGGGCGTCGAGGAGATCCTGCGGGCCGCCGAGACGGGGTCCTGGCGGCTGCGCGACCTGGCGCTCGCCGCCGCCCGCCGGGCGGACGCCTCGCACGAGCCGGTGCGGGCCGCGGTGGTGGCGCGTGACCCGGACGAGCTGGCCGGGCAGCTGCGGCGGATCCTCGCGGGCGAGCACACCCCGGCCGCCGGCCTTCACCTGGCCGGCCCGCGGGCGGACGCCGACGGCAAGATCGCGTTCCTCTTCCCCGGCCAGGGCAGCCAGCGCCCCGGCATGCTCGCCGACGTCCTCGTGGCCTTCCCCGAACTGCAGCACTACCTCCAGCTCGGCCGGGCCCACGCCGGCCCCCTCTACCCGCCGGCCGCCTTCGACGACGCCACCCGTGAGCGCCACCGGGCCGCCCTCACCGACACCCGGGCCGCCCAGCCCGCCCTCGGCATCACCGGCCTCGCCGCCCACGCCCTGCTGGCGGCGGCCGGGATCCGGCCCGACATGGCCGCCGGACACAGCTACGGCGAACTCGTCGCCCTCGGCGCGGCCGGCGCCCTCACCCCCGGGACCCTCCTGGAACTGAGCACCGAACGCGCCACCGCGATCCTGGCCGCCGCGGGCGACGAACCGGGCACCATGGCCGCCGTGTCCGGCGCCGCCGAGGACGTCGAGCGCGCGCTGCGCACCGCCGGGATCCCCGGCTCGGTCGTGGTCGCCAACCACAACTCGCCCAAGCAGACCGTGATTTCGGGCCCCACCGAAGAAGTGACCCAGGCCGTGCGGCGGCTGCGCGAGAGCGGGCTCGGCGCCAAGCGGATTCCGGTGGCCTGCGCCTTCCACAGCCCGGTCGTCGCCGGTGCCGGACACCGGTTCGCCGAGGTCCTCGCGGAGACGGCCGTACGGCCGCCCGAGTTCCCGGTGTGGTCCAACCGCACGGCCGCCCCCTACCCGGCGGACCCCGGCGCGGTACGCGCCGAACTCGCCGCCCAGATCGGCTCACCCGTCGCCTTCGCCGCCCAGATCGAGGCGATGTACGAGGCCGGAGCGCGGATCTTCGTCGAGGCCGGACCCGGATCCGTCCTGACCCGGCTCGTCGGACAGATCCTCGGCGACCGCCCGCACACCACCGTGGCCTGCGAACCCCGCGCCGACAGCGGACTGCGCGGCTGGCTCGACGCGCTCGCCCGGCTGGCCGTGGCCGGGGCGCCGGTCCGCACCGCCTGGCTGCTGCGCGGCCGTGACGCGGTGGACGCCCTGCGCACCCCGGCACCCCCGCGGCCCGGCTGGACGGTCGACGGACAGCTCGTGCGCACCTCCGCCGGAGACCTCCTGCCCGGTGCCCTCGCACCGGCCCGACGAGTCGTGGAGACGACTGTGACGACGAACCAGCCGCACGGCGCCCCGGCCGACCGGGACGCGCTGATCTCCGAATTCCTGCGCACCAGCCGCGAGATGATCGCCGCCCAGCGCGACGTGCTGCTCACCTACTTCGGGGCCGCGCCGGGGGCGGTGCCCGCCGCGCCGGTGTCGCCGCAGCAGCTCGCGCCCGTCCTCGCCGCCGCTCCGGCGCCCGTACCGGCCCCGGCGCCCGCCGATACCGTCGCGCCCCAGCCGGAGCCGGCGGCCGCGGAGACCGACGTCGAGCGGGTCGTCCTGGAGATCATCAGCGAGCGCACCGGCTACCCCGCCGACATGATCGAGCCCGACCTCGACCTGGAGGCGGACCTGAGCATCGACTCCATCAAACGGGCCGAGATCGCCGGGGAGCTGGCCAAGCGCCTCGGCATCGCCGGCGGGGCGGAGACCCTCGACGACGCCGAGCTGGAGGAACTGGCCAAGGCGCGGACGGCCGCCGCCGTCTCCGGCTGGCTGAAGGCACGGGTCGGCACCGCCGGACGGCAGGAGGAGACGGCCACGGCCGGCACCGTCGAGGAGATCCCTCCGGGCGGGGCGCCGAAGCGGTTCGAGATGCGCCCCGTCGCGCTGCCGGAACCGGACACCGTGCCCGATCCGGCCGCCCTGCTCTCCGGCAGCCGGTTCGTGATCCTCGGGGACGGCGCCCCACTGGCGGATCGGCTCCGCGCGCATGGCGCCGAGGCCGTGACCGTGGGCCCCGACCACCGGCTCGGCGAATCCGACGGAACCGTGGACGGCGTCCTGTACCTGGGCGCGCTGCCCGGCAGTGACACTCCCGTGCTGCCAAACGCCTTCCCCGTGCTGCGGGCGGCCCTGGCGCGCGGTCCGCGCTGGCTGCTGGCCGCCCGGCCCGCCGAGGGTGAGGACGCCACCCGCTCGGCCGGACTCCACGGGCTGTTCCGGACCGTCGCCCGGGAATACCCGGACACGCTCGCCCGGGTCGTGACCATGGAGGACACCGCACCGGCCGCCGTCGCCGACGCGCTGCTCGCCGAACTGCTCGCACCCGCCCCGGCCCCCGTCGTCCTGCGCACCGCCGCCGGCCGGCACGGACTGGAGCTGACCGAGGTGCCGCTGGGCCCGCTCGGCAGCACCGGCGCCGGACCCGGCGGAGAGGGGGCCGCCGAGGCCGCCGCGCTCGGCCTCGACCGGGACTCCGTGGTGCTGCTGGTCGGCGGGGCCCGCGGCATCACCGCCACGTTCGCGGCCGGCCTCGCCGCCGCCTGCCGCTGCCGTGTCGAACTGCTCGGCCGGACACCCGCGCCCACCGGCCCCGAGGCCCCGGACACCGCCGCCGCCAGGACCCCCGCCGAACTCCGCACGGCCCTCGCCGCCCGGGGCGGACACAAGCCCGCCGAGGTCAACCGGGAGGCCGAACTGATCCTCGCCCAGCGGGAGATCGCCGCCACGCTGGACGAACTCGCCGCGCTCGGCGCTCAGGTGCGCTACCGCGCCGTGGACTTCCGCGACCGGAACGCCGCACTCCAGGCCGTCAAGGAGATCCACGCCGACCACGGCCGCCTGGACGGGGTCGTCTTCGCGGCCGGGGTGATCGAGGACCGGCTGATCGCCGAGAAGACCCCGGAGTCCTTCCAGCGGGTTTTCGGCACGAAGACGAGCGGCGCGGCCACCCTGCTTTCCGCCCTTGAGGAACTGCCCAACGGGCCGGGCTTCGCGGTGCTGTTCGGCAGCGTCTCCGCCGTCCTCGGCAACCGGGGCCAGGCCGACTACGCCGCCGCCAACGACGCCCTGGAGAGCCTCGGCGCCGACTGGGCGGACCGCACCGGCAACCGGGCGCTGACCGTGCACTGGGGGCCGTGGGCTCCGACCGGTGGCCACACCGGCATGGTCAGCCCGGAGCTGGGGCGTGAGTACGCCCGGCGCGGGGTCGGGCTGATCGACCCCGACGAGGGCGCCGCCGCGCTGCTGCGGGAGCTGGCCTGGGGCGCGGAGTCCGTCCGTGCCGTCGTCTACACCGCGTCGGGCTGGTGACATGACCGACGACCGCCCGACACCGGTCGCGATCGTGGGCATGGCGGTGCTGCTGCCCGGCGCCGCGGGCCTCGACGCGTACTGGAGAAACCTCCGCGACGGCGTGGACGCGATCGGCGAGGTGCCAGAAGGACGCTGGGACGCGGACTACTACCGGCCCGGCTCGGCGTCCGGGCCCGCCGTCCCCGACCAGGTGTACTGCCGGCGCGGCGGCTTCGTGGACGGCCTGGCCGAGGTGGAGGTCACCCGGCACGGCATCATGCCGAACTCCGTCGACGGCACCGAGCCCGACCAGCTGATCGCCCTCGACGTGGCCGCCGCCGCGATCGCCGACGCCGGCGGCGCGGACCGGCTGCCCGACCGGCACCGGATCGGTGTGGTGCTGGGCCGCGGCGGCTATCTCACACCCGGTCTGGTCCGGCTCGACCAGCGGGTCCGGACCGCCGGGCAGCTCGTGCGTACCCTGGGAGAGTTGGTGCCCGACCTCACCCCCGGCCAACTGGCCCGGGTGCGGGAGGCGTTCACCGACCGGCTCGGGCCCGCCAGCCCGGAGTCCGCGATCGGCCTGGTCCCCAACCTCGCGGCCTCCCGGATCGCCAACCGCCTCGACCTGCGCGGCCCCGCCTACACCGTGGACGCGGCCTGCGCGTCCTCGCTGGTCGCCGTCGACCAGGCGGTCAGCGAACTCACCGCCGGGCGCTGCGACCTGATGCTCGCCGGCGGCGTGCACCACTGCCACGACATCACCCTGTGGAGCGTCTTCTCCCAGCTGCGCGCGCTCTCCCCGAGCCAGCGCATCCGCCCCTTCCACCGCGAGGCCGACGGCATCCTCATCGGTGAGGGCACGGGGGTCGTCGTCCTCAAACGCCTGGCCGACGCCGAACGCGACGGTGACCGTGTCTACGCCGTCATCCGGGGCACGGGCGTGGCCAGCGACGGCCGTACCGCCTCACTCGTCAACCCCGATCCCGGCGGCCAGGCGCACGCCGTCCGGCAGGCCTGGCGGACCGCCGGTCTGGATCCCACGGCTTTGCACTCCGTCGGGCTCCTGGAGGCGCACGGGACCGCGACCCCGGCCGGCGACGGAGCCGAACTCACCACCCTCGCGGAGGTGTTCGGTCCGGGCGGCGAGCGAACCGAGCGGGCCGTGCTGGGCTCCGTGAAGTCGATGATCGGCCACACCATGCCGGCCGCCGGAGTCGCCGGCCTGGTCAAGGCGGCCCTCGCCCTGCACCACGCCACCCTGCTGCCCACCCTGCACTGCGACGACCCGCACCCGGACCTGGCACGGACCCGCTTCCGCACCCTGGACCGGGCCGAGCCCTGGGAGACCGACTCCGGCCGGCCGGTGCGCCGGGCCGGGGTGAACGCCTTCGGGTTCGGCGGGATCAACGCCCATGTGGTGCTGGAGGAGGCACCCGGCAGGCGCGCCGCCGCCGTCGCGCCCGTCATGGCGGTCACCGAGCCCGAGCGGATCCTGCTCCTGGCCGCTCCCACCCCCGGCCGGCTCGCCGCCGCCCTCGCCGCCGACGACTCCGCCGTCCTCCGCGCGGGCCTGGCCCCCGACCGCGCCCACCCGCAGGCCGGTCCGGCCCGGCTGGGCATCGTCGGCCCCACCGCCAAACGGCTCGCCCTCGCCCGCCGCGCAGTCGGCAGGGACCGAGCCTGGCAGGGCCGCAACGACGTGTGGTTCCGCCCCGCACCGCTCCTGGACACCGGCAGACTGGCCTTCGTCTTCCCCGGTCTGGAAGGCGAGTTCACTCCCCGCGTCGACGACATCGCCACCCATTTCGGCCTCCCCGCCGTCACCGGCCCCGCCGATCGGGACGTACGGGTCGGTGACGTGGGCCGTCACGGGTTCGGTGTCGTCGGCGTGGGGCGTCTCCTGGACACCGCGCTGCGCCGGATGGGCGTGGTCCCGGACGCGGTGGCCGGGCACAGCGTCGGCGAGTGGACGGCGATGGTGGCCGCCGGTCTCTACTCCGGCGACCAGGTGGACGCCTTCATGGCAGGGTTCGACCCCGACTCGGTCACCGTGCCGGGCCTCGCCTTCGCCGCTGTCGGGGCGCCCGCCGCGCGGGTCCTGGCGGCCCTTGACGACGACTGGGCGGACGCCGGGATCGTCCTCTCCCACGACAACGCGCCCGGCCAGTCGATGGTCTGCGGTCCGGACCGGGCGGTGGCCGACTTCGTCCGCGCCTTCCGCGCCGACGGCGTGCTGTGCCAGGTGCTGCCGTTCCGGTCCGGGTTCCACACGCCGATGCTGGAGCCGTACCTGACGCCCATCAAGGCGGCCGCCGAGCGCTTCCGGCTGCACCGGCCGGTCGTCCCGGTCTGGTCCGGCACCACCGCGGCCCCCTTCCCGCAGGCCGAGGCGGAGGTGCGCGAGCTGTTCGTACGGCACCTGCTGGAGCCGGTCAGGTTCCGGCAGCTGGTGGAGGCCCTGTACGCCGCCGGGCACCGCGCCTTCGTCCAGACCGGCCCCGGGCAGCTCGCCTCCCTCATCGCGGACACCCTCGGCGACCGCGACCACCTGGCGGTCGCCGCCAACTCCCCGCACCGCTCCGGGCTCGCCCAACTCCGGCGGGTGGCGACGGCGTTGTGGACGGCGGGCGCGAACGTGGCACCGGCCCTGGCACCGGCCGGCCCCGACGCGGGCGGCGCGAGCACCGCGGTACGACACCGTCCGCCCGTCCGGCTCGACCTGGACGGCGCCCTGGTCTCCCTGGACGGCCCGGTCCTGCACCGGCTCCGCGCCGAGCTGGGCCGGCCGGCCGCGCCCGTCGGCCCGTCCCCGCTCGACGACCTCGCCGCCCGCTTCCCGGCCGCCGCCGAACTCGACGCGCTGCTGCGCGACACCGCGGACACCGCGGTCGCCGTCCTCACCGCACACCGGAGACAGGTCCCCCCGGTCACGGGGATTCCACCGGTTCCGCCCCTGCCGTCGGCCCCGCCCGCCCCACCGCGCCCCGAGGCCCGCACCACCACCGTCCGGGTCTCCCCGGACACCATGCCCCACCTGCTCGACCACTGTTTCCACCCGCAACGCCCGGGCTGGCCCGACATCGAGGACCGCTGGCCGGTCGTCCCGGCCACCACCATCGTCCGGCACCTGATGGACGCGGCGGAGGAGGCCACCGGACTGCGCGCGGTGGCCGTGCACGGCGCCCGCTTCGACCGCTGGCTCACCGCCACGCCCCCCGTCGACGTCCTCGTCACCGTCACCCCCGAGGGCCCCGGCCGGGTCGCGGCCGCCTTCGGTCCCACCGCCCGCGCGGTCGTGGAACTCGCCGCCGGCCACGCGTCCCCGTCCGCCGCCCCCACCGCGGCCCCCGCCCCCGAACGCACCCCCGACCACACCGCCGCCCAGCTCTACGCCGAGCGCTGGATGTTCCACGGCCCGGCGTTCCAGGGCGTCACCGAACTGACCGCGATCGGCGACCGGCACATCCGCGGAGTGATCACCACGCCCGCCGCCCCGGGAGCACTCCTCGACAACGTCGGCCAGCTCCTCGGCTACTGGATCATGGCCACCCGCACCGAGCGGACCGTCGTCTTCCCGGTGGGCATGCGGGAGATCCGCTTCCACGGCCCGCATCCCGCACCCGGCACCGAGGTCGGCTGCCTGGTCCGGGTCACCTCGCTCACCGACACCGTCCTCGAGGCGGACGTGGAGCTGACCGTCGAGGACCGGGTGTGGGCCCGGATCCGGGGCTGGCAGGACCGGCGCTTCGACAACGACCCGCACACCCGCCCCGTCGAGCGCTTCCCCGACCGCAACACCCTCTCCGAGGCCCGGCCGGGCGGCTGGGCGCTCGTCCACGAACGCTGGCCGGACCTCGCCTCCCGTGAACTGATCATGCGCAACTCCCTGGGCGGAGCCGAGCGTTCGCGGTACGCCGAGCACGCGCCACGCGGCCGCAGACAGTGGCTGCTCGGCCGGATCGCCGTCAAGGACGCGGTCCGGCAGTGGCTCTGGCGGCACGGCGAGGGCCCGGTCTTCCCCGCCGAACTCCACGTCCACAACGACGAGTCGGGCCGCCCCTACGTGACTGGCGTGCACGGCCGCACACTGCCCCCGCTGGACGTCTCGCTCGCGCACCGGGCCGAGGCGGCCGTGGCGATCGTACGGCCGCACCGGCCCGGGCCCGGGCCGGGCATCGACCTCGAAGAGGTCACCGGACGTGACCCGGCCGCCCTGGCGGCCGCCCTGGGCGCGGACGAACTGCGCCTGCTGCACAAGCTGTCCGGAACCGGCTCCACGGCGCTGTGGTTCACCCGGTTCTGGGCCGCCAAGGAGGCCGTCGCCAAGGCGGAGGGCACTGGATTCGACGGCCGCCCGAGGGACTTCGCGGTCCTGGAGGCGGCCCCGGACGGCAGCCGGCTGCTGGTCTCGGGCCGGCTGGAACGCGCCTATCCGGTGCACTGCGCGCCGGTCCGCAATCCCCCCGCACTGCCGGACCGCGACTACGTCGTGGCCTGGACGACCGGACCGGCAGCCGCAGAACCAGAGGAGGACCCGCGATGAATCCGATCCAGCCCGAAGTCCGCGCCGACGAGGAGGCGGTGCTCGCCGACCTCACCCGGATGCTCCGCACCCTCCTGGAGGAGTACGGCGACGACGACGCCGAGATCCGTATGAGCACCACCTTCAACCGCGATCTGGAGCTGGAGAGCATCGACCTGGTCACCCTCGCCGGGCTCCTGGAGGAGCGGTACGGAAAACGGGTCAACTTCGCCGAGTTCCTCGCCGGGATGGAGTTCGACGAGATCATCGGGCTGACCGTCGGACGGCTGGTCGAGTTCGTCGTGTGGAGCCTGAAGGCGACGGAGGCGGGCTGAACCATGGCGATCGTCGACACCGGAGACATCCGGCTGCACGTGCAGCGCATGGGCCCGAGGGAGGGCCGTGACCCGGTCGCCACCGTGGTCCTGGTGCACGGGCTGCTCACCGACAGCCTGGCCAGCTACTACTTCACCGTGGCGCCCGCCTTCGCCGCCTCCGGCCTGGACGTGGTCATGTACGACCTGCGCGGGCACGGCCGCAGCGGCCGGCCGGCCGGCGGCTACACCCTCGACCACAACATCGACGACCTGGAGGCCCTGCTCGGCCGGCTGTCGATCACCGGCCCGGTCCACCTCGTCGGCAACTCCTACGGCGGCACCATCGCCTTCGGCTACGCGGCCCGCCATCCCGAACGCGCCGCCAGCCTCACCCTCATCGAGTCCGAGCCCGCCACCCCCGCCTGGGCCGACAAGCTCGGCGGCATCCTGCACCGGGTCGTCACCGAACTCGCGCACAACGAGCCGGACGCCATCGCCTGGATCACGGCGAACCGCAGCCACAACACCGCCCGCCTGGCCAGGGGCGCGGCCCGTCTGGCCCGCGAGACCAGCCTCGGCAGGGACATCCCCGCCAGCCGGGTCCTCACCGAGGAGCAGATCAGCGCCGTCCGCTGCCCGGTCCTCGGGGTGTACGGCGGTGACTCGGACCTGGTGGACGTGGTCCCGCTGAAGGAGAACCTGCTGGCGGACTACCGGTCGGTGGTGCTGCCAGGACACGAGCACTCCGTGCTGGTCGAGGCGGCCGGCGCGGTCGGCGGACACATCATGGAGCTGATCCACTCGGTCAGCCGGGCGCGTGCGGCCGGCGTCCGGTGAGCGGGTTCCTCTTCGTCGTACCGCCCCTGGTCGGGCACATCAACCCGGCCGTCGGCGTCGCCGCCGAACTCGGCTCGCGCGGGCACCGGGTGGCCTGGGTCTGCCCGGAGGCAGGGCTGTTGCGCCGGCTGGCGGGACCGCAGGCGCGGGTCTACCCCTGCGCGGGCACGGCCGCGGGCGAGCGCCCCGCCGGCCTGCGCGGCGCGGAGGCGCTGAAGTTCCTGTGGGAATGGTTCCTGGTGCCGCTCGCCGAGGCGATGGCACCCGGTGTCCGGGCGGCCGTCGACGACTTCCGTCCCGATGTCGTGGTCGCCGACCAACAGGCTTTCGCCGGTGCCCTGGTGGCCGAGCGGCTCGGCCTGCCCTGGGCGACCTCCGCGACCACCTCCGCCGAGTTCGGCGGCGCCTACGACGGCATCCCCAAGGTCGCCGAATGGCTCCGGGCCAGGCTCGCGGAGCTCCGGGACCGCATCGGCGACCCGGCGGGCACGGCCGACCCGCGCTTCTCGCCGCAGCTGACGCTCGCCTTCACCACCCCCGAACTGGCGGGGAAGAACGAGCACATGACGGTTCGCCATGTGGGACCGTCGATCTCGGAACGGCCGGTGGCCGACGGCTTCCCCTGGGAGTGGCTGGACCCGGGCCGGGAGCGGGTCCTCGTCTCGCTCGGCACGGCCAACGCGGGCATCGGAGGCCGCTTCCTCGCCGAGTGCGTGGCCGCCGTACGCGAACGGGCCCACCGGGTCCAGGCGCTGGTGGCCGACCCCGGAGGCACCCTGCCGCCCGCGACCGACGACAAGGACATCCTGATCCTGCCCTCGCTGCCCCAGCTCCCGCTGCTGGAGCGGGTCGACGCGGTCGTCTGCCACGCCGGGCACAACACCGTGTGCGAGGCCCTGTGGCACGGCGTCCCCCTGGTCGTCGCCCCCATCCGGGACGACCAGCCGGTGATCGCCGGGCAGGTCGTGGACGCGGGCGCGGGCGTCCGCGTCCGGTTCGGCCGGGTCACCGCCCAGCGGCTGGGCGAGGCCCTCGACACCGTCCTGTACGAGCCCGGCCCGCGCACCGCGGCGGCCCGGATCCGCGCCGCGTTCCGTGCCGCGGGCGGTGCACCGGTCGCCGCGACCCACCTGGAAGCCCTGGCAGTCGACTCGCACCTCAGGAGACCCGATGAGCAAGCAGAGTGAGATCGAGGCGGTGCGCTCCGCCTACCAGCGGGACCTGGCCGACGGCGTCGACCGCTTCTTCGAACCCCGCCGTACCACCTGCCCCTGGTGCGCCTCCGGCCGCCTGACCACCCGGCTGCGCACCACCGACCTGCTCCAGCACAAGCCCGGCAGCTTCCTCCTGGACCGCTGCCAGGAGTGCGGGCACACCTTCCAGAACCCGCGCCTGAACGACGCCGGCCTGGAGTTCTACTACCGCGACTTCTACGACGGCCTCGGCGAAGAGAAGATGAGCGGCACCTTCGGCGGCCGTACCAAGATGTACCGGGGCCGTGCCGAGTCCGTGCTCCCGCACGACGCCACCCCCAAGAACTGGCTCGACGTCGGCACCGGCCACGGCCACTTCTGCGAGGCCGCCCGCGAGGTGCTGCCCGGCACCGCCTTCGACGGCCTCGACTTCACCGACGGCGTCGAACTGGCCGCCCGCGAGGGCCGCGTGGAGCGCGCCTACCGGGGCGCCTTCCCGGAGCTGGCCCCCGACCTCGCCGCCCGCTACGACGTGGTCAGCATGTTCCACTACCTGGAGCACAGCACCGACCCCGACAGCGAACTCCGCGCCGCCCACCGGGCGGTACGCCCCGGCGGCCACCTCCTCATCGAGGTCCCCGACCCGCAGAGCCGCTACGACAGGCTGCTCGGCCGCTGGTGGCTGCCCTGGCTCCAGCCGCAGCACCTGCACTTCATCCCCGTCGCCAACCTCCGCACCCGCCTCACCGAGCTGGGCTTCACCGTGGTCGCCGAACAGCACGCCGAGGCGCACGACCCCGTCGACCTGCTGGCCGCCGTCTGGCTCGCCCTGGACCACACCGCACCGCGCGAGGACGCCCCCTGGCTGCCCCGTCCGCCGGGCGCCCTGCGGAAGACGGCACGTGCCGCCCTGCTCCTCGCCGGGATACCGGCCCTGATCGCGGGCACGCTCGCGGACCGGTTCGCCGTACGGCCCCTCTCGCACCGGCTGCGTGTCTCCAACGCCTACCGGCTCGTGGCCCGCCGCGACTGAGTCCTCACAGTGCCTTGGCGCGGATCATCGCCGACAGCACCAGGGCACCCGGGAGCAGCGGCACCCAGTCGGTGATCACCCGGTAGCCGATCACGGTGGCGGTGGCCACCGCCACCGGGGAGCCGAACGCGGCCAGGGTGATCACCAGCGCCGCGTCCACCGCGACCCCGCCGGGTACCGGTACGGCACCCCCCGCCGTGCCCCCCGCCAGGAACGCGAAGACCACGGTGCCCCAGGGCAGCCCGAGCCCGAGCGCCTGCCCCGTGCAGGCCAGCGCGCTCGCCTGTACCAGCGGCAGCGCGGTGGCCCCGCCCCACAGGGCCAGCGCCCGGGCGGGCCGGGCATGGACCGTCCGGGCGTCGGCGAGTGCGGAGCGCACCAGCCCGGTGATCGGCCGCCGCAGCGGTCGTACGACCGCCGTCGCCACGCCCACCAGGGTGAGGACGGCCGCGACCGGGATCAGCACCGCGCCGTCGGGCAGCAGCTCGCCCAGCCGCCGCCAGGCGGACGAGGACACCAGGAACCCGATCAGCACGACCGTCTTCGCGGCGGACTTGGCCACCGAGTACAGCGCGATCGAGGAGGTGGCCCGGTTCAGGGGGACGCCCCGGGTGCGCAGGAAACGGACGGTGACGGCGTGGGCGCCCAGCCCGGCGGGCAGCGCGTGGTTGGCGGCCCCGGCGGCGAACTGCGAGGCCAGCAGCAGCCCCGGCGGCAGCGGATCGGGCACGGCACCCTGCCGCATACAGGCGGCCAGCACCCAGGTCAGGCAGGTGACACCGCCCGCGGCCAGCAGCCAGGCGGGTTCGGCGCCGGCGAGCCGGCCGGCGCCCTCGTACAGCAGGGACTGGTTGGTCAGCCCCCAGACGGCCGCGACGAGCAGCGGCGACAGACACAGGGCGAGCCGGAGCGGGCGGCCCGCCGTCGAGGGTGCCGGCAGGGCACACCCGGGCGCGTCGGAGCGGGACGACGACAGGGACGGCAGTGAGGACACGGGGACGTTGTCCTTCCACGGCGGGCCGCGGTGGGGAGCCGCAGGCGAGCGGGACCGCAGGCATGCGGGACCGCTGGGGAGCCTTCCCGCCCCGTATGACAGGTGGATGTCCGAAAACCGAAGGCCGGGGGGCGGGCCGGTGCCGGGGGCACGGCTCCGTCCGGCCGACCGGGTAGCCTTCCAGGGGTACGCAGCACGCGACAGGGAAGGATCCGGCGGTGCACGTCCAGGAATGGCTCGACTCGGTGCCGGCGATCGCCGTCTACGCCGTGGTGGCGCTGGTCATCGGGCTGGAGAGCCTGGGCATCCCACTGCCGGGCGAGATCGTGCTGGTCTCCGCCGCGCTGCTCTCCTCCCAGCACTCGGGCGTCAACCCGTTCGTGCTCGGCGCCTGCGCCACCGCGGGCGCCGTGATCGGCGACTCCATCGGCTACGCGATCGGCCGCAAGGGCGGCCGCCCGCTGCTGGCCTGGCTGGGCCGGAAGTTCCCGAGACACTTCAGCGAGGGCCATGTGGCCACCGCCGAGCGCTCCTTCGAGAAGTGGGGCATGTGGGCGGTCTTCTTCGGCCGCTTCATCGCCCTCCTGCGCATCTTCGCGGGCCCGCTGGCGGGCGTCCTGCACATGCCGTACTGGAAGTTCCTGACGGCGAACCTGCTCGGCGGCATCTGCTGGGCGGGCGGCACGACGGCGGTCGTCTACTACGTGGGGATCGTCGCCGAGGACTGGCTGAAGAGGTTCTCGTACGTGGGTCTGGCGGCGGCGGTACTCTTCGGCCTCGCCTCCATGCTGATCGTGCGGCGCAGGGCGAAGAAGGTCCAGGTCACCGAGAAGGAAGCCGAACCGGTGGGCGCCGGCGAGTAGTCGATCCCGGGGGCGCGGGGCCGTGCCGACGTGCGGCTCGGCCGCGCGGGCGCGATCAGGTCCCACCTCGCCGCACCCGCCTTGAGACCTATGCGTGCGCCTCGCGATGCGCCTTCGCCAGCTCCGCGTACAGCGTCCCGTTGAGGGTCACTCCCTGAAGCTCCTCCTCCGACAGGCTCCGTTTCACCTTCGCCGGCACCCCCGCCACCAGCGACCCCGGCGGCACCACCATTCCCTGCGGCACCAGGGCCTGCGCGGCGACCAGCGACCCGGCCCCGATCACGGCCCCGTTCAGCACCGTCGCCCCCATCCCGATGAGGCAGTCGTCCTCGACCGTCGCCCCGTGGACCACCGCGTTGTGCCCGATGGACACCCGCTCGCCCACACGCACCGCGAACCCCGGATCGGCGTGCAGCGTCGCGTTGTCCTGCACATTCGCCTGGGCCCCCACGGTGATCCTCTCGACGTCCCCCCGCAGCACCGCGCCGTACCAGACGCTCGCCCCCGCCTGCAGTGTTACGTCACCGATCACCGAGGCGGTCGGCGCCACGAACACGTCGTCCTCGATCTTCGGCTCGCGCCCGCCGATCCCCACGATCAGCGCCTTCCGTGTCATCACGGTCTCCCCTCGTCATCGACGTCCACGGCAACCTAACCCACCGTCTGGGGCGAAGATCACAGCGGCCCGCCCTCTTGCCGGCGGCCCCCTCCGCGTAGCGTGAGCCCGTGCCGAAGCCCAAGAACACGTTCTCGTCCTGGTGCCGTCGCCTCGCGCAGAGCGCGGTGCACGCGGGCTGGGCCTGGGTGCAGCGCACGGGGTCCGTCACCGCCGACCACCCCGGCCGCTTCCGGTTCGGCGCGATCGGCGAGGCCACCCGCCTCGCCTTCCCGCTGGGCACGGTCTTCGGCGAACCCTGGATCCACCTCGGCTCCCACTGCATCGTCGGCGAACAGGTCACCCTCACCGCGGGCCTGATGCCCGACCTCGACCTCGGCCCCGACCCGATCCTGCGCATCGGCGACGGAGTGGTCCTCGGCCGCGGCAGCCATGTCATCGCCGACACGACCGTCACCATCGGCAGCGACTGCTACTTCGGCCCGTACGTCTACGTCACCTCCACCAACCACTCCTACGACGACCCGCACGAGCCCATCGGCAGGCAGTGGCCCCGCATGGAGTCCGTGGAGATCGGCCCGGGCTGCTGGATCGGCACCGGCGCGGTGGTCCTGCCGGGCGCGCGGATCGGCCGGAACGTGGTGGTGGCCGCCGGCGCGGTGGTCCGGGGCACGGTGCCCGACCACGCCGTGGTGGCCGGCGCGCCCGCCCGGGTGGTACGCCGCTGGACCCCCGAGACCGGCTGGCAGCCGCCGCTGCGCACGCCCGCTCCGGTCCCGATACCGGCGGGGACGACCACGGAGCAGCTGCGCGCGCTGGCCGAGCTGGACGAGGAGGGCGTGGCGAGACTCGCCGCGCTGGAGAGCGAGAACTGAGTCAGCCGGTGGCCAGCAGCAGCGTCCCCACCAGCGCCAGCCCCGCCCCCGCCGCCTGGACGGCCCGCAGCCGCTCACTGAGGAAACCGCGGGCCGCCAGCGCGGTGACCACCGGGTAGAGCGAGGCGAGCACCGCGGCGACGGTGACCGGCCCGTGCTGGGCGGCGACCGAGTAGGTGCCGTTGGCGGCGACGTCGGCGAGACCGACGAATCCCAGCGCCGGCACCGTGGACCAGTCGAAGCCGCCGTCCGGCAGCGCGGGTGTGCCCCTGCGCACCGAGAGCCACAGCGCCGCACCGCCCGTCGCCACGCTGGTCAGCCGCTGGACGAAGAGGGCCAGGAAGAGGCCGGTGACCGTGGTGGAGGCTTCCGTGATCAGCGCGAACACCGTGCCGAAGCCGCCCGCCGAGACCAGGGTGAGCAGGATCGTCCGGCGCTGGACCGGCGCCCCGCGCAACTGCGGACCGCCCGCCAGGACGACACCGCCGACGGCGACCGCGATCCCCGCGAACTGGAGCAGCCCCGGGCGCTCGCCGAGTATCAGCCCGACTCCGACCGGGACGGCGACGCTCAGCGTGGCCAGCGGGGAGACCACGCCCATCGGGCCCAGGGCGAGGGCCTTGTAGAAGGAGAAGAGCGCGACCGGCCCGACCAGGCCCGCCGCGAACGCGAACCAGAGCCGCGGCCCGGCCTCGCTCCAGCCGCCGGTGGCGGCCACGACCACGCCGAGGACCACCGCGGCGATGCCCTGCGAGACGACGACGACGGTGAGCGCCGGGGCGCGTCGCGTGAGCAGCCCGCCGCCGAAGTCGGCCAGTCCCCACAGGAGACTGGTGGTCAGGGCGAAGAATGCTGTCACGGCCCGCCTCGCAGTACAGTTCGGTGAACGATCAGGTACAGCCCACCGTAGTTCATTTGGTTAAACTCTGTCATTCAGAATATTGGACCGCAATGCTCTCGACGATGGACGGAACGTGTCGGACCTCGACCTGCTGACCCAGTCCCTGGCCCGCAACGTCAAGCACTGGCGCGCGGTGCGGGGCTTCACCCTCGACGTGCTCGCGGCCCGGGCCGGGGTCAGCCGCGGCATGCTCATCCAGATCGAGCAGGCCCGCACCAACCCGAGTATCGGCACGGTGGTCAAGATCGGCGACGCGCTCGGCATCAGCATCACCACACTGCTCGACTACGAGCAGGGCCCCAAGGTCCAGATCGTCCCCGTCGACAAGGCCGTACGCCTGTGGCACACCGAGGCCGGCAGCTACAACCGGCTCCTCGCCGGCACCGAGGCCCCCGGCCCGCTGGAGATGTGGGACTGGCGGCTGATGCCGGGCGAGAGCAGCCCCTCGGAACCGCACCCGGCCGGCACCGTGGAGATCGTCCATGTCACCGCCGGTGAACTGACCCTCACGGTGGACGGGGCCGAGTACCGCGTGCCGACCGGTGCCAGCGCCTCCTTCGAGGCCGGCACGGCCCATGTGTACGGCAACACCGGGGACCTGCCGATGGAGATGGTCATGACGGTCTCCGTCCCGCCCGTGCCCTGAGCCCGGCCGGCCGGGCTGTTAGCGTGCGGACATGCGCGCACCCATCGGAGACTTCGACACCGCCACCCCCGCCCCCGACTGCCTCGGCGAACTGGTCGCGCCGGTCGCCGACGCCGTACGGCGGTGGAGCGGCTCCGTCCCCGCCGAGCAGGTCGTCTACGTCGAGACCGACCCGCGGTGGGCGGACACCGGCGTCTTCGTCGAGCACTACGGGCACGACCTGCTGGAGCGGTCGGCCAACTGCGTGGTGGTGGCGGGCAGGCGCGGCGGCGAGACGACACTCGCGGCCTGCCTGGTCCTGTCCACCACCAGGGCCGACGTCAACGGTGTCGTACGACGTCAACTCGGCGCCCGCAAGGTCTCCTTCGCCCCTATGGACCTGGCGACCGGGGAGACCGGCATGGAGTACGGCGGCATCACCCCGATCGGACTCCCCAAGGACTGGCCCCTGCTGGTGGACCCGGCTGTCGTCGCCCTGCCCTACGTCCTGGTCGGCAGCGGCCGCCGACGCGGCAAACTCCTCGTGCCCGGCAGGGCGTTCGCCGAACTGCCGGGGGCGGTCGTGCTGGAGGGGCTGGGCGGCTAGGGAGTGACGTGGTGGGCCAGGACCAGGTGCGGGTCCCGCTCGCCGGGTGCGGGGGCCGGGTCCGCGTGCACCAGGGCGGCCGTCAGCCGGGGTACGGCGTGCAGCAGCGCGTGTTCCGCCGCCACCGCGACCGCGTGCGCCTGCCGCACGGTCGCCTCGCCGTCGACCACCATCGCCACCTCGGCCCGCAGTCGGTGCCCGATCCACCGCAGCCGCAGCTCACCGACGGCCCGCACGCCCGGCACCTCGCGCAGCGCCCGCTCGGCCCGGTCCACCAGTTCCGGGTCGACGGCGTCCATCACCCGCCGGAACACCTCGCGTGCCGCGTCCCGCAGCACCAGCACGATCGCCGCGGTGATCGCCAACCCCACCAGCGGGTCGGCGAGTTGCCAGCCCAGTGCGGCGCCGCCCGCCCCCAGCAGCACGGCCAGCGAGGTGAACCCGTCGGTCCGGGCGTGCAGACCGTCGGCCACCAGGGCCGCCGAACCGATCGCCCGGCCCACCCTGATCCGGTACCGGGCCACCCACTCGTTCCCGGCGAAGCCGACCAGCGCGGCCGCCGCCACCGCCGGAAGGTGCGCGACCGGCCGCGGATCCAGCAGCCGCTCGGCCGCGGTCCAGGCGGCGAACGCGGCCGACCCGGTGATCGTCAGCACGATGGCGATCCCCGCCAGGTCCTCGGCCCGCCCATAGCCGTAGGTGTAACGGCGGTTCGCCGCGCGGCACCCGAGCAGGAAGGCGATGCCGAGCGGTACGGCGGTCAGCGCGTCGGCGGCGTTGTGCACGGTGTCGCCGAGCAGCGCGACGGAGCCGGACAGCACCACGACGACCGCCTGCGCGAGCGCCGTCACCCCTAGCACGGCCAGCGAGACCCACAGCGCCCGCATCCCCCGCGCCGAGGACTCCAGGGCGGAGTCGAGCTTGTCGGCCGTCTCGTGGGAGTGCGGGGTGAGGAGATGGCCGAGCCGGTGCCGGAGGCCGCCCGGCGAGGAAGGCGGGTGCTCGTGCCCGTGATGGTGCCCGTCGTGGGCGTGCGCCTGCTCGGGGTGGTGCCGGCCGTCGTTCGCGGGTGCGTGCTCGTGGTGCTGCCGGTGGCTCATGCGGTTCCCCTCTCCGGTCCGCGGGACGTGGACACGCGACGCCCCCGAGGCCATTATGTGCGTATGAGCGCACGCATGCACCTGTCACCTGCGCACCATGCGCATCCGCGCAGCCCGGGCGAGGAGCAGTTCGCGCTCGCCGCCGAACTCCTTGCCCTGCTCGGCGACCGCACCCGGCTGACGCTGCTGCACGCCCTGACGGCGGGGGAGGCCGACGTGAGCACCCTCACCGAGGTGTGCGGCGCCGCGCGGCCGGCCGTCAGCCAGCATCTGGCCCGGCTCCGGCTGGCCGGTCTGGTGGGCACACGCAAGGAGGGGCGCCGGGTGGTGTACTCGCTGCGCCACGGTCACCTGCGCCGGCTGGTCGACGAGGCGCTGAAGGTGGCGGACCACCGCCTGACCGAGACGTCCGCCGAAGCCCCTGCCGGAGAAGGGAGCTGAGCTTCTCCGGCAGGGGCTTCGGCCGGTGTTCAGAAGGCGGCGGCCGAGCCGAGGTACTGCTCGGCGAAGGCCGTCGCCGCCGGGGGAGACGTGAACAGCCTGCGCAGCCGCGCCAGGCTGGTGCCCGCGAGGAACGGGTCGCCGGATGCCGTCCCGTGGTAGATGCCGGACAGGAACCCGGAGAACTCCTGGTAGTCCCAGACCCGGCGCAGACTGGCGTGCGAGTAGCCGTCCAGCCCGGCGTCGTCGTCCTTGGTGACGTGCGCGGCGAGAGCGTCGCCCAGCAGGAACGCGTCGTGCAGCGCGAGGTTCATGCCCTTCGCGGCGATCGGCGCGGTCAGGTGCCCCGCGTCGCCGGCCAGGAAGAGGCGGCCGAACACCATGGGTTCGACCACGTAGTTGTGCATGTCCAGCACACGCTTCTCGACCAGCCGACCCTCGGTGAGAGGCGGTGCCCCCTCCGCGCCGAGCCGTTCGCGCAGTTCGGCCCAGACCCGGTCGTGCGACCAGTTCTCCGGGTCGTCGCCCGGCGGGCACTGCAGGTAGTAACGGGTGAGCTCGGCGCTGCGCGCCATGTGCCCGGCGAAACCGTTCGGATGGACGCCGAACAGCACGCACTCCGAGGAGGGCGGCGCCTCGGCGAGCAGCGCCAGCCACCCGATGCCGTAGTCCTGTCGGGAGATCCGCATCCGCCCGTCGGGTACCGCGGCCCGTGTCACCCCGCGGGCTCCGTCGCAGCCCGCGACGAACTCGCACCGCAGTACGTGCCGTTGACCGCTCTCGGGATCGACGTACGACACCGCGGGCCGGTCCGTCTCCAGGTCGTGCAGGGTGACGTCCCGCACCCCGAACCTGATGTCCCCGCCGCGGACGTCCGCGTACTCCCGCACCAGGTCCGTCACCAGCAGCGGTTGCGGATAGACGTAGTGGTGACGATTCGTCAGTTGTGCGTAGTCGAACCGGAAACGCTCGCCGCCGAACCGGAACTCGCACTCGCTGTGCACCTGCGCCCGGGCCAGCAGGGTGTCGGCCAGGCCGCGCTGCTGGAGGGCGCGCACCGCCCATTCCTCGATCACCCCGGCCCTCGGCCGGGTCTCGATGAACGGTCTGCTCTCGGTCTCCAGGACCACACAGTCGACGGCGGCGGCCCGGAGGATGTTCCCGACGGTCAGCCCGGCAGGTCCGGCGCCGACGACCACGACCGTACGGCGTTCCTCGGCAGGGGAGTTGAGGTGGGGGGAGGGGTGAGTCACCCCCGCATTATGACCGTGTCCCGTCAGCCACGGCAGGGCCGCCGTGGCTGACGGGACACGCGGGTCGGGGCGGGTCAGTGCGCCGGGGCGTCGGTGACCACGACCTCGTCGATGCTCCGCTCGATGTCCTGGGCCGTGGAAGCCGTCGCCTTGGCCCAGTAGTAGATGGCGACCGAGAAGGCGGCGATCACCACGATGTCCCACCACAGGGCGATGTGGCCCTGGCCGCCGAAACCGCCCTGCCAGGAGATCAGGCCCATGCCGATCAGGTAGACGGGCAGCCACTGCGCGGCCTTGAAGTCCAGCCGGGGGGCGTCCGGCAGGTCCTTGCGGTGGGCGTAGACGCCGTAGCCGCCGAGCAGGACGTAGCCGAGCACGATCGCGATGCCGAGCCGCCACAGGGTGCCCCAGCCCGACCAGTAGATGATCAGGTTGGCGACGACGAAGGACAGCGGGGAGACCAGCTTCCCGAAGGGCAGCCGGTACGGCCGCTCGAAGTGCGGCAGCCGGTCGGCGAAGACGCCGTACGCCAGCGGGGCGCCGGCGTACATCAGCACGCTCGCCGAGGTGATGAAGCTGACCAGCTCCTGCCAGCTGGGGAACGGCAGGAAGCAGATCACGCCGGTCACGAAGGACATGATCAGACCGAACCACGGCACGCCGCGGGCGTCGGTCCTGCTGAAGATCTTCGGCGCGTAGCCGTTCTTCGCCAGACCGAAGGAGACCCGGGAGGTGGCCGTCGTGTAGATCAGACCGGTGCCGCCGGGGGAGATGATCGCGTCGAGGTAGAGGACCCATGCCAGCCAGCCGAGACCGACCAGGGTCGCGAGGCCGGCCCAGGGACCGCTGTCGCCCGCGTAGTGGAGGTGCGCCCAGCCGTGCGCGAAGGTGCTGTGCGGCAGCGCGGCGATGAACACCACCTGGAGCAGCACGTAGATGACGGCGCCGATGGCGACCGAGCCGAGCGTGGCGCGCGGCAGGTCCCGCTTCGGGTTGCGGCTCTCGCCGGCCAGCTGGATGGCCTGCTCGAAGCCGAGCAGCGCGAAGATGATGCCGCTCGTGCTGATCGCGGCGAGCACGCCCTTGGCACCCATGGGGGCGAAGCCCTCGGAGTGGAAGTTGGCCGGGTGGAAGTTGCCGACGGCGATGATGAAGATCGCGGCCAGCGGTACGGCGATCTTCCACCAGGTCGCGGCGCTGTTGGTGTGCGCGAGCACCCGGACGCCGAAGAAGTTGACGCCGACGAACAGGGCCATGAGGATCACGGCCACCAGCAGGCCGCTCGCCGTCAGGGTGCCGTCGGCGTGCTCCAGGTGCTGGGCCCACTTCCAGTGACCGGCGTAACCGATCATGGCCTCGACCTCGATCGGGGCCACGGTCGCCGCCTGCAGCCAGGAGAACCAGCCGAAGGACATGCCGGCCAGTCCGCCGAAGGCGTAGTGCGGGTACCGGGCCGTACCGCCCGCCACCGGGAACATGCCGCCCAGTTCGGCGTGGACCAGCGCCAGCAGCACGATCGCTATCGCGCCGACCACCCACGAGATGGTCGCCGCGGGACCGGCCTGCACGACGGCCTTCTGGGCGCCGTACAGCCAGCCGGAGCCGATGATCGACCCCACGGAGGCCCACATCAGGCCGATCAGCCGACGTCCCGCCTCAGGCCGCCCGAGG
The DNA here is from genome assembly GCF_042754285.1 of Streptomyces sp. NPDC059224. Classification (NCBI taxonomy): domain Bacteria; kingdom Bacillati; phylum Actinomycetota; class Actinomycetes; order Kitasatosporales; family Streptomycetaceae; genus Streptomyces; species Streptomyces sp. NPDC059224. The sequence goes on along the minus strand of NZ_JBHZAN010000033.1, from coordinate 65,076 downwards.
GTGTCATGTCCTCCGTGGCGGCTTTCTCGACACTCACCATGTCAAGTGGCCTCTCATTTTCTGAACGCAGATTTAACGAGTAAGGGGCCACAAGCTATGGGTGCGCACCGCTTCGGCTGAAGAGTGTTTTCCAAAACTTGACCCTCGATCTTTCCTGTCTTGGCGAAAGCCTTTGCACAGGTCAGCGAGGGTCATGGAATGTCCGTATTCAGTTTTGGAAAGTGAGAAGAAGGTAAGACAGCAAGCTCAGATCTTCCTCAAATCCGGCTCGGTTCCGGCTCGGCTCGGGTTCAGTTCCGGCTCAGCCTGGGAATTTCGATGGCCGGGCAGTGGTCCATCACCATGTCCACACCCGCGGCCCGCACCCGGTCGTAGGCCGCCTCGTCGACCACCCCGAGCTGGAACCACACGGCCTTCGCCCCCCTCGCCACCGCCTCGTCCGCGACCGCGCCGGCCAGCTCGCTGTTGACGAAGACGTCCACCACGTCCACGGCGAAGGGGATGTCCGCGAGCGAGGCGTAACCCTGCTCCCCGTGCACCGTCTCCGCCTTGGGGTGGACCGGTACGACCCGCTTGCCGAAGCGCTGCAGCACCTGCGCCACTCCGTACGCCGCGCGTTCCCGGTTGGACGACAGGCCGACCACCGCCCAGGTGTCGCCCGTCTCGGTCAGGATCCTGCGGATCGTCGCATCGTCGCCGTACATCGTCGGCCTCCTCGGCTCGGGGGAACATCTGTCGTGGCCAACAGTGCCCGCCCGGACCCTGATTCCCCGGCCCGGGCCGGCCCGGGCCGGGGAATCAGGCGGGGGCATAAGGCGGCTCATGTCCCGCATGTCCCGCCACGGTGACCGGAATCGGCGCAAGGTGCCTGCGTACGGGCCTCAGCCCGCCTACGCTCGGGCCGTGCTCCGCATCCTCGACGCCAAGACCGGTGACACCGTCCCCGCCGCCCCCGCCCGCCGCGCCCTGACCCGGGTCGAGGTCCATGCCTCCGGGTTCGACCTGACGGCGCTGCGGGTGCTGCTCACCACCGACCTGCTCATGCGCGCCCTGGAGATCGGCGGCACCCCGGTGCTCCCCCTGCTCACCGCCGACCGTCACCAGGCCGAGCTGCACGCCGCCGCCACCACCCTCGGCATCCGCCCCTTCGAGGACGGCCGCGACCTCGCGTCGGGACTGGGCGAGGCCCAGGTCGTCCACGTGGCGGCGGCGGGCATGACCGTGCCCGGCGCCGGAGTGACCCTCGCCGTCGCCCCCGCGAGCGGCCCCGACGCCGGTGTCCTCGGCGGCCTCGCCGACCCCGCCGCACTCCGGCTCGCCCTCCTCGACGCTCCGCGCGGCACGGCCGTCCACCTCGGCGCCGGCGCCCTCGACGCGGCCGGCCGCAGGCTCGGCCGGCTCCGGCAGGCGGTGGCCCGTTGGGCGCGCAGTCCCTCGCGGCCGGTGCCGGAGAAGGCGCGCGGACGGCTGCGGGACGCCTGGGAGGACGACCTCGACGTACCCGCGGTGCTCGGCGTCCTGCGCTGGATGGAGGACCAGCCCGAGATCCCCGACGGCGCCCGCTTCGAGACCTGCGCCTACGCCGACCGGCTGCTCGCCCTCGATCTCACCCGTGACCTCGGAGGCGCCGCGTGACCGCCCGGGCCGGCGCGGGACCGCTGCGCCGCCTGGTCGTGCTGAGGCACGCCAAGTCCTCCTGGCCCGAGGGCGTCCCCGACCGGCTGCGCCCGCTCGCGGCCCGCGGACGCCGTGACGCGCCCGCCGCCGGCCGTGCCCTCGCCGAGTCCGACTGCCTGCCCGACCTCGCGGTCTGCTCCACCGCGGTGCGCGCCAGGCAGACCTGGGAGCTGGCCGCCGGCCAGTGGGGCACACCACCACCGGTGCGCCACGACCACAGGGTGTACGCGGCCGGCGTACCCGACCTCCTGGCGGTCGTGCACGAGGTCCCGCCCGAGGTGGAGACGCTGCTGCTGGTGGGGCACAACCCGGGACTGGAGGAGCTGGTCCTGGCGCTGGCCGGGGACGGCCTGGACGACAGCCTCGAGCGGGTCCGTGAGAAGTTCCCGACATCGGCGATCGCGGTCCTGGCCTGGCACGGGACGTCGTGGACCGCGCTGGCCCCGGGGACGGCACTGCTGACGGAGGTGATGGTGCCGCGGGGCGGGCGCGGGTAGGCCGCACCTCGGGCGGGCAGTGCCCGCGGGTCCGCATAGGCTGGGCGGATGCAGGACGAGTACCGCACAGTCGCCCGCGCGGGCACCCACGAGACCGAGGTCAACCGCTCCCGTTTCCTGTGCGCCCTCGCCCCGGCGGCCACCGAGCAGGAGGCCGAAGCGTTCGTCGCGCGCGTCCGCAAGGAGCACGCCGACGCCAGCCACAACTGCTGGGCGTACGTCATCGGCGCCGACGCCTCCACCCAGAAGGCCAGTGACGACGGCGAACCGGGCGGCACCGCCGGGGTCCCGATGCTCCAGATGCTGCTGCGCCGCGACATGCGGTACGTCGTCGCCGTCGTCACCCGCTACTACGGCGGGGTCAAGCTCGGCGCCGGCGGACTGATCCGCGCGTACGGCGGCGCGGTCGGCGAGGCCCTCGACAGCCTCGGTGCGATCACCCGCCGCCGCTTCCGGCTGGCCACCGTGACCGTCGACCACCAGCGGGCCGGCAAGGTCCACAACGACCTGCGGGCCACCGGCCGCGAGGTCCGTGACGTCCGCTACGGCGAGACGGTCGCCATCGAGATCGGGCTGCCGGACGCCGACGTGGACACGTTCCGCGCCTGGCTCGCCGACGCGACCGCGGGCACGGCGGGCCTCGAACTGGGCGGGGAGGCCTACGGGGACGCGTGACGATCCGAATTAACCGGACATAACATCCCTAATCCGTCGGGCTCATGACGGGCTGATACGGGAGTAACCGCCCGTGATGTCAGACCAGCCGGTTAACCTCGGGGATCATGAGACTCCTGCACACTTCCGACTGGCACCTCGGCCGGGCGTTCCACCGGGTGAACATGCTCGGCGCCCAGGCCGAGTTCATCGGCCACCTGGTGACGACCGTGCGCGAGCACGCCGTCGACGCCGTGGTCGTGTCGGGAGACGTGTACGACCGCGCGGTCCCGCCGCTGGCCGCGGTCGAGCTGTTCGACGACGCCCTGCACCGGCTCGCCGGCCTGGGCGTGCCCACGGTGATGATCTCCGGGAACCACGACTCGGCCCGCCGCCTGGGCGTCGGCGCCGGTCTCATCGACCGCGCCGGCATACATCTGCGGACGGAGCCGTCGGCATGCGGAACGCCCGTCGTCCTCACCGACGCCTTCGGCGACGTCGCCTTCTACGGCCTGCCCTACCTCGAACCGGCGCTGGTGAAGGACGAGTTCGCCGTGGAGAAGGCCGGACACGAGCCGGTGCTGGCCGCCGCCATGGACCGGGTCCGCGCCGACCTCGCCGCCCGCGCGCCCGGCACGCGCTCCGTCGTCCTCGCGCACGCCTTCGTCACCGGCGGCGAGGCCAGCGACAGCGAGCGGGACATCACCGTCGGCGGGGTGGCCGCCGTCCCGGCCGGGGTCTTCGACGGGGTCGACTATGTCGCGCTGGGCCACCTGCACGGCTGCCAGACCCTCACCGAGCGCGTCCGCTACTCCGGGTCCCCGCTGGCGTACTCCTTCTCCGAGGCCGACCACCGCAAGAGCATGTGGCTGGTCGACCTCGCCGCCGACGGCACCGTCACCGCCGATCGCCTCGACTGCCCGGTCCCGCGCCCGCTGGCCCGGATCCGCGGCACGCTCGACGGCCTGCTCGCCGACCCCGCCCTGACCCGCCACGAGTCCGCCTGGATCGAGGCCACGCTCACCGACCCGGTCCGCCCCGCCGACCCGATGGCCCGGCTCACAGACCGCTTCCCGCACACCCTCAGTCTGGTCTTCGCCCCCGACCGCGCCCCGGACGACCCCGACGTGACCTACGCCCGACGCCTGGCCGGCCGCACCGACCGCCAGATCGCCGAGGACTTCGTCGCCCATGTCCGCGGCGTGGGCCCCGACCAGCGGGAACTGACCGTGCTGGGCGAGGCGTTCGACGCCGTGCACGCCGATCTCGCGGTGCGCGAGGCGGCACGGTGACGAGGTTCGCGCGACGGATCAGGGAGGCCGCCCAGTGAGGCTCCACCGGCTCGACATCACCGCCTTCGGCCCCTTCGGCGCCACCCAGTGCGTCGACTTCGACGCCCTCTCGGCCGCCGGGCTCTTCCTGCTGCACGGTCCGACCGGCGCCGGGAAGACCTCCGTCCTGGACGCCGTCTGCTACGCGCTGTACGGCACCGTTCCGGGCGCCCGCCAGAGCGGCCAGGGCACCTCCCTGCGCAGCGACCACGCCGACCCGGCCACCCGCACCGGGATCCGCCTCGAACTCACCGTCGGCGGACGCCGGCTGGAGATCACCCGGCAGCCGCCCTGGGAGCGCCCCAAGAAACGCGGCTCCGGCACCACCCTCGACAAGGCCCAGACCTGGCTGCGCGAGTACGACCCGACGGGCGGTGCCTGGAAGGACCTCAGCCGCTCCCACCAGGAGATCGGCGAGGAGATCAGCCAGCTGCTCGGTATGAGCCGCGAACAGTTCTGCCAGGTCGTCCTGCTGCCACAGGGCGACTTCGCCCGCTTCCTGCGCGCCGACGCGGGCGCCCGTGGGCAGCTGCTCGGCCGCCTCTTCGACACCCAGCGCTTCGCCGACGTCGAGAGGCGCCTCGCCGAGCGCCGCAAGGCGACCGAGGCCCGGGTGCGGGAAGGCGACTCGGCCCTGCTGACCGCCGCGCACCGCATGCAGCAGGAGGCCGGCGACGCGATGGAGCTGCCGGAGCTGGCCCCGGGCGAGCCCGGACTCGCCGAGGCCGTCCTCGCCGCCGCCGCCGTAGCCCGCAGCACCGCCCGCGAGCGGCTCACCGTCGCCCACTGCCGCCTCAGCGCGGCCGAGTCCGCCCGGTTCGCCGCCGACCGTGCCCTGGCCGACACCCGCGAACTCGCCCGGTTGCAGGCCCGGTTCGCCGAGGCCGGGGAGCGGGCCGCACGGCTGCAGGAGCGGGCCGGGGACCGCCGTGCGGCGCAGGCGCGGATGGAGCGGGGACGGCAGGCGGCGACGGTGGCGCCGGCGCTGGAGCTGTGGGAGGCCGCCGCGGCCGCGCACCGCGAGGCGGCAGCCGCCGAGGCACGCGCGCGTGCGCTGCTGCCGGAGACCTTCGCGGAAGCCGGTGCGGCGGGGCTCGCCGCCGCCGCCCGCCGGGCGGCCGAGGAACTGGGCGGGCTGGAGTCCGCGCGCCGGGCCGAGCGACGGCTCACCGAGGTCCTCGCCGAGCGCGGGCGCCTGGACCGGCAGGAACGGGACGACGAGGACGTCCTGCGCGAGGCCGCGGGCTGGCTCGCCGACTGGGACGCCGTGCGCGCCGGGCTGGGGACCCGGATCGACTCCGCCCAGGAGGCCGCGACCCGCGCCGAACAGCTCGCCGTGCAGCTCGACCCCGCCCGCCGGCAGCTGGAGGCGGCGCGGCTGCGGGACGAGCTGGGCCGGGACACCGACGAGGCCCAGCGCGGGGCCCTGGCCTCCGCGCGCCGGGCCGTGGACGCGCGGGCCCACTGGCTCGACCTCAAGGAACAGCGGCTGACCGGCATCGCCGCCGAGCTGGCCGCCGAGCTCACCGACGGCGCCCCCTGCGCGGTCTGCGGGGCGACCGAACACCCGGCGCCCGCGCGGAAGTTCGCGGGGCACGTGGACCGGGAGGCGGAGGAGCGGGCGCTCGCCGCCCATCAGCGCGCCGACGAACAGCGCGCCGAGGACGAGCGGCGCCTCGGCACCGTCCGTGAGGCACTCGCCGCCGCCACCGCAGCGGCCTCCGACCTGCCCACCGGTCGGCTGGAGGCCCAGCTGGAGGAGTTGGAGCAGGAGTACGCGCGGGCCCGGCGTGCGGCCTCCGACCTGCACGCCGCGCACGAGGAGCTGCGGCTCGCCGAGCAGGAGCGCGAGCGCCGGCTGGCCGGCCGGCAGCAGGCCGAGGTCCGGGCCGCCGCCCGGCTGACCCGGCGGGACGGTCTCGACTCCGAACAGAATTCCCTGGAGGAGGAGTTGACGGCGGCCAGGGGAGGCGCCGCCAGCGTCGCCGCCCGGGCCGGGCAGCTGGAGCGCCGGGCGGCGCTGCTCACCGACGCCGCCGACGCCGCCCGCACCGCCGCCGACAGCGCGGGACATCTGAAGGACGCCGACGCCCGGCTCGCCGACGCCGCCTTCCGGGCCGGCTTCGGCACCCCGCAGGACGCGGCCGCCGCCCTCCTCGGCGACACCGCCCACCGAGAACTCCAACGGCGCCTGGACGACTGGCAGTCCGAGGAGGCGGCGGTGCGCGCGGTGCTGGCCGAGGCCGACACCGCGGCGGCCGCCCAGCGGCCGCCCGCCGACCTCGCCGCCGCGGAGCGCGACGCCGCCGCGGCGGCCCGGCGGCTGCGCGACGCCACCTCCGCCCGGGACCTGGCCGACCGGTGCTGCGCGGAACTCGACCGGCTGTCCGCCCGCGCGACCGGGGGCGTACGCCTTCTCGGGCCCCTGCGCGAGGAGTACGAGCGGGTCGCCCGGCTCGCCGCCCTCACCGCCGGCACCTCCGCCGACAACGAGCGCCGGATGCGGCTGGAGTCGTACGTCCTGGCCGCCCGCCTGGAACAGGTCGCCGCCGCCGCGACCGTACGCCTGCAGCGGATGTCCTCCGGCCGCTACACCCTGGTTCACTCCGACGACCGGACCGGACGCGGCCGCAGCGGTCTCGGGCTGCACGTGGTCGACGCCTGGACCGGACGCGAGCGGGACACCGCCACCCTGTCCGGCGGCGAGACCTTCTTCGCCTCGCTGGCGCTCGCCCTCGGCCTCGCCGACGTGGTCACCGACGAGGCCGGCGGAGTCCGGCTCGACACCCTCTTCATCGACGAGGGCTTCGGCAGCCTCGACGACCAGACCCTGGACGAGGTCCTCGACGTCCTGGACTCACTGCGCGAACGCGACCGCAGCGTGGGCATCGTCAGCCATGTCCCGGACCTGCGCCGCCGCATCCATGCCCAACTGGAGGTGACGAAGGGCAGATCGGGCTCGGCGCTGTACCAGCGCGGGGTCTAGGCCGCCACACGTCCTAGGTGCTGATGCCGCGGCGGGGGAGGGGCGAGGAGTAGACGACGCTGGTCGTCACCGAGCCCAGGGTGCCGATCCTGCCGGTGATCTCCTCCAGGTGCCGCATCGAGCGGGCGGTGACCTTGATGACGAAACAGTCGTCCCCGGTGACGTGGTGCGCCTCCAGGATCTCGGGGGTGGCGGCGACCAGGTCGTGGAAGGGCCGGTAGTTGCCGTTCGGGTAACGCAGCCGGACGAAGGCGAGGACCGGCAGGCCGAGCCGCACCGGGTCGACCACGGCCGCGTACCCCTGGATCACCCCCGCCTCCTCGAGGCGGCGCACCCGCTCGGTCACCGCGCTCGGGGACATCGCGACGGCACGCGCCAACTCGGCGAAGCTGGCCCGGCCCTCGCGCTGGAGGACTTCGAGGATGCGCCAGTCGGTGGCGTCCGGGGAAAACACGGTCATGGCGGATGGATAGCAGGGAATCCCCGGCCGGACAAGGGCAGGGCCGGGGATCGTGCCTTCAGGGCGACCGGTCACCGGCCGTAGATTTCCGGTCATGGAGATCCGCCGCACCGTCGGCCAGTGAAAGGCCCCAGATGACCGTCACCACCGTGAACCCCGTCCTGCGTGTCGCCCCCGCCGCGCCCGCCGAGGCCGCCGCCCACTTCCGGGCGGCCCTGGCTTTCCACGCCGACGTCTCCGACGTGGCCGCCGCCCTGGCCGCGGACGGCGACCCCGGCTTCGTCGTCCTGGACTGCCGCTCCACGGAGTCCTGGGACCAGGGCCACGTCCCCGGCGCCGTCCACCTGCCCACCGCGCTCATCCCCGGACAGGCGGCCCGGCTCCTCGACAGGGAGGTGCCCGTGGTGACGTACTGCTGGGGTCCCGGCTGCAACGGCGCCACCCGCGCCGCCCTCGCGTTGGCCGAACTCGGCTACCGTGTCAAGGAGTTGCTCGGCGGGTTCGAGTACTGGGCGCGTGAGGGCTTCGAGTTCGAGACCTGGCGGGGCCGTATGCGCAGGGCCCCGGACCCGCTGACCGCACCCGTCGACGGCGACTGCGGTTGCTGATGCCCGGCGGCGAACTTGTGCCGTCGCTGTACGTGTAGGTTCACCCCATGACTCGTTATGCGGATCCAGGCGCGGTGGAGTGGGTGGAGTCGGGCGGCGGCCCGCTCGTGGCGGTTCCGGAGACGGTCCTGCCGTTCTGGGCCGGAGCCGACAGCGAGGAACTGGCCACCGACTACGACCGGGCCTGCGAGGTGGACGGCTACGTCGGACTGCTCCCGGTCGGGGACAGCGCGGCCCTGGTCTTCGGGGACGAACCCGCCTCGACGTCCTTCCTGCCGGACCACGGCACCTTCGTACGGTGGTCCGCCGCCGGCTCCGAGGACGAGCTCCTGGCCCAGGTACCCGCCGCGCTCGACAGCGCGGTCTGGGAGAACGGGATCCACTGGCAGGTGCCGGGCCCCGTCGTCCTGTTCGACTCCGCGTGGCCGGGCGGCGAGGCCGAGGGCGGCGACCACCTGCGGGTCCCGCTGGAGGCCGGCACCTACGAGGTGCACGCCGCCTACACCAGGCCCGGCCCGGAAACCTGGCTGGGCCTGGTGCGGTTGCGCAGGATCGAGAACTGACCGGCCGTCACTTCAGGCCGTCGATGGCGATGTTGAGATGGCGCGGGCCGCGCAGCACCGCGTTCGGGCGGTAGGGGGGCGGGTCCTCGACGAGCCGCGGGTTGTCGAGGCGACGCGCCAGCTGGGACAGCGCGAGCTGGGCCTCGATGCGGGCCAGCGGAGCGCCGAAGCAACTGTGGATGCCGCTGCCGAAGCCGAGATGCTGGATGTCCTGGCGGTCCGGGTCGAAGCGGTCGGGGTCGTGGAACCGCTCCGGGTCCCGGTTGCCGGCGGCCAGGACCAGCCAGATGCGCGAACCCTTCGGGATGGTCACCCCGCGCACCTCGATGTCGGCGATGCAGGTGCGCTGCGGCACGAGCTGCACCGGGGGTTCGTAGCGCAGCAGTTCCTCCACGATCCGCACCGACAGCCCCGGGTCGTTGCGCAGCCGCTCCAGGACCTCCGGGTGCCGCAGCAGCGTGAGCATGCCGTTGGTGATCAGGTTGACGGTCGTCTCATGTCCGGCGATGAGCAGCAGCACCGCGGTGCTCAGCACCTCCATGGTCGTCATGGCGCCGTCCGGACCGCTGCTGTGCACCAGATCGGACAGCATGTCGTCACGGGGTTCCTTCACGCGCTGCTCCACCAGCCCGTTCAGGTACATGCCGAGCTGCAGCCGGGCCTCCTGCGCGGCGCGCTGGGATTCGGCTGCCGTACGGCTGTCGGGGTCAAGGCCCGCGACGATCGGGTCGACCCAGGCACGGAAACGGGGCTCGTCCTCGCGCGGCACGCCCAGCACCCGGCAGATCGCGGTGACCGGGAAGGGGTACGCGATCTGGTCGACCAGGTCGAACTCCCGCGCGTCCCCGAGGCCGTCGATGAGACCGGTGATGATCTCCTCCAGCTGGCCCCGCATGTTGTCGATCCGGCGCGGCCGGTGCGGCGGCCCGAACGAGCTGTTGGCGATCCTGCGCAGCCGGTCGTGCTCCGGCGGGTCGAGCCGGATGAAGCTCGGCGGCAGCCCGGTCGCCTCCGGACCGGACAGGTCGTCGTGGCCGCCGACGGTCACGTTGGACTCGTCGGAGCTGATCCGCGGATCGTGCAGCAGGGCCTCGATGTCGTGGTAGGAGCTGATGATGTAGGGGCCGTCGTCCTCCTCGTGCAGCACCGGAGTCTTGCGGAGTTCCTCGTACACCGGGTACGGGTTGGCGCGGTTCGCGAAGTCGGTGATCTGGCGCAACATCGAGGTCTGCGTCGTCATGACAGGTCCTTGGAGCGTCGGGGCCGGGGCACGGTCAGTGGCGGGCGGGGTGGAAGACCAGCTGCTGGTCGGTCGGCGAGTAGCCGCTGAGGGTCACCATGGGGCCGTGCGTCGGCAGCGCGGGGTCCGGGAAGTCGGCGTCGACCGGCACCCGGCCCTCGGGACGCCGGTCCACCGTCGGGAACTCCACCGGGAACGGCGCGCCCCTCTCGATCTGCCGCTGGTAGAACTCCAGCCACCGGGTGTTGTCGAAGCTCACCGCGGCGATCGTCCGGCCCTTGCAGCCGTAGACCCCGACGAACCGGCGTTCGGCCAGCGAGCCCTGCGTGATCATGATCTGGTCGCCCATCGGCGGCACCCCGACCGACTTGATGTTCACCCCGAACTGGGACGACCAGAACGCCGGCACCCACAGGTGGGGCCGGCGCTCGGCGCTCGGGCTGATCATGTTGTGCGCGGCGATCTCGGCCTGCGCGACCGCGTTGCCCCAGTGCTCCAGGGAGAGGAACTGGTAGCCGAACAGCGCGTGCGGGGACCGGGCGACATCCCCGGCCACGAAGATGTCGTCGGTGACGATGCCCCGGAAGTCGAAGGCACGGCAGCCCGCGTCGCAGGCGATGCCCCGGGGGCCCGCGCCGAGACCGGAACCGGTCAGCCAGCCGGTGTTGCGGGTCGCGCCGAGCGACACGATCACGACGTCCGCCTCGACGATGCTCTCGTCGGACAGGTGGACGGCACGCACCCGGCCGGCCGGGTCGCCCTCCAGCGCGGTGACCGTCACCCCGGTGCGCAGGTCCACCCCGTTCTCGCGGTGCATGTCGGCCGCCACCGCGCCGATCACCCCGCCGAGCGCCCCCACCAGCGGCGCGCCCGCGCGTTCCGCGACGGTGACCTCGATGCCGTGCTCCCGGCAGGCCGAGGCGATCTCCGAACCGGTGAACCCCGCGCCGATCACGAACACCCGGCGCGGGCCGGCCTTCAGCCGCCGCAGCAGCGCGGTGGCGTCGTCCCGGGTGCGCAGGGTGAACACGCCGTCCAGCCGGGCCTCGTCCTCCTTGGGCCAGGGCCGGGCGCTGACTCCGGTCGCGATCAGCAGACGGTCGTACTCGACCTCGTCGCCGTCGGCCAGCCGGACCCGCTTGGCCTCCAGGTCGAGACCGGTCGCCGCGACCCCCAGCCGCCACTTCGCGTCGATCTCCCGGCGGTGGGGAAGTTCGGTGTGGTTCGGGGACGCCTTGCCGAGCAGCACCGCCTTGGACAGCGGCGGCCGGTCGTACGGCTCGTACGGCTCGTCGCCGATCATGGTGAGTTCGCCGGCGAAGCCCTCGGCGCGCAGCGTCTCGGCGCCGCGCAGCCCGGCCAGTGAGGCACCCACGACGACGATCCGGCCCTCCCGCCGGAGCCAGTCGAGATAGTCAGCGGGCGCCATCGGACGTCCCTCCCGCGAAGCCGTTCAGGCCGTCGGCGCTGATCGCCTGCACCGGGCAGGCGGCGACCGCACGGGCCAGCCGTTCCCGCTGCTCCTCCTCGGCGTGCGGGTTGTAGACGAGGGACTCCTCGCCGTGCATGGCGAAGACGTCCGGAGCCAGGAACGCGCACTGCGCGTATCCCTGACATCTGTTGAGATCGACGACAAGGCGCATCATGGCTCCGCCCTTCCGGTGGCCAGGTGTCGTACGTACCGCCACTCCGTGGCTTCAAGTCTCGGACGGCGGAGAACTCCCCGCACGTCAGCATGGGATCCCGCACCCGGCGCCGCGCGCCGGAGGGTTCCGAACGGGTGAGCGCTCAGGGGGCCGGGGCAGCGGCGGAGCGGCGGAAGCTCTCCATGACGATGTACACACTGAGCAGCAGGGACCAGGCCGGGAACACCAGCTCCGCCCAGGGCACGGCGGCGGAGACGAACAGCAGGACGAGCGCGGTGAGGAAGCCCAGGAGCGTCAGCCAGCGGGGCAGGATGCCCAGGCGGTGCCCGATCACCGACGTGGAACAGACGAAGACGGCCGCCATCCGCATCGCGTACTCGATCATCAGCGTGTAGGCGAGGTGCTGGCCGAAGTCCCAGGTGGGCCGGGAGGGTGAGGTCCCCGCCGGATGGGAGGTGGCCAGCACGGCCGAAGCCACCGCCGCGGCGGCGAACATGGTGGCCGTGAAGACCAAGGCGCTGCCGAGGTACACGGTGGCCACGAACCGGTCCTCGGCGTCGCCGACGTGCGAGCGGACGGCTCCGACGAACCACAGGAAGAAGATGCCGGCGAACGGCACCAGCAGGAGGGCCCAGCGGACGGCGCTGCGCCGGGAGGGGTCCGGCTGCTGGAAGGAGACCGCGTCGGCGCCCTGGGGGATGCCGAGCCGGATGAGCACGATGGCGGCCGCGAGCAGCAGCGCGAACACGATCCCGGCCACGCCGGCGGCGCGTGGGGTCTGCAACGGCTCCCGCCGTGGGGTCGTGGAGATCTGCATGCGCGGCTCGCTTCCTGTTGCCGGTGGCCCCTGGCACCAGAAAGCCTCCTGCCATCGGCCGCCGCCACCGGAGCACCCCCGAACGGCAGACCGCGACGACCCGGTGGCGGCCGTCACCGGGCGCCCACCGGTGGTGGGCGCCCGGACCGAGGCGGCCGCTCCTCAGACCGCCGTCACAGCTGCGACAGTTCGTCCACCAGGTCGTCCAGGCCCAGCGAACCCTGGGACAGGGCCGCCATGTGCCAGGTCTTGAGGTCGAAGGCGTCGCCGCGCCGCTCGCGGGCCTGCTCGCGGCCCGTCAGCCAGGCCCGCTCGCCCAGCTTGTAGCCGATGGCCTGCCCCGGCATGGACAGATAGCGGGTCAGCTCGCTCTCCACGAAGTCCGCCGGCCGGCTGCTGTGCGCGCCGAAGAACTCCTGTGCCAGTTCCGGCGTCCACCGCTCCCCGGGGTGGAAGGGGGAGTCTTCCGGGATCGTCAGCTCCAGGTGCATCCCGATGTCGATGATGACCCGCGCGGCGCGCATCATCTGCGCGTCCAGGTAGCCGAGCCGGCGCTCCGGGTCGGTGAGGAAGCCCAGTTCGTCCATCAGCCGCTCCGCGTACAGCGCCCAGCCCTCGGCGTTGGCACTGACCATGCCCACGCTGGCCTGGTAGCGGGAGAGGTTCCCGGCGATGTGCTTCCACTGGGCCAGCTGGAGGTGGTGGCCGGGAACGCCCTCGTGGTACCAGGTCGAGACCAGGTCGTAGACCGGGAACCGGGTCTGGCCCATGGTCGGCAGCCAGGTGCAGCCCGGGCGCGAGAAGTCGTCCGACGGCGGCGTGTAGTACGGCGCCGCGGCGCTCCCCGGAGGCGCGATCCGGGACTCCACGCGGCGGACCCGCTCGGCCAGGTCGAAGTGGGTGCCGTCCAGCTTCTCGATGGCCTCGTCCATCACGGACTGCAGCCAGCGCTGGACCTCGTCGACCCCCTCGATGTGGGTGCCGTGCTCGTCCAGGTGCGCCAGCGCCACCCACGGCGTGGCCGCGCCGGGCAGGATCTTCTCCGCCTCGGTCCTCATCTCGCCCAGCAGCCGGTGGTACTCGGACCAGCCGTACGCGTAGGCCTCGTCGAGGTCGAGGTCGGTGCCGTTGAAGTAGCGCACCCAGCGGGCGTACCGCTCGCGGCCCACCACGTCGGGGGCGCCCTCGATCGCCGGCGCGTAGACGTCCCGCATCCAGTCACGCAGCGCCGCGACGCCCCGGGTGGCGGAGCGGGCGGCCTCGTCCAGTTCGGCGCGCAGCGCCTGTGGCCCGGCCGCGGCGAACTGCTCGAACCAGCCCTGCCCGTCGCCCGGGCCGGCCCATTCGCCGAGCTGCTCGACGAAGGTGGCGGTGGCACGCGGGCCCGCGTACAGCTTCCGCTCCAGACCGAGTTCCAGGGACTGCCGGTAGCCCTCCAGCGCCGCCGGTACGGCACGCAGCCGCTCGGCGATCGCCGTCCAGTCCTCGTCGGTGGCCGTGGGCGTCACGGTGAACACCTGGCGCACCGCGTGCGCGGCCGAGCTGAGGTTGCTGACCGAACGCAGGCTCTCGTCCGCCTCGTGCACGGCGAGGGAGGCGGTCAGCCGCTCGCGCAGCAGGCGGGCACAGCGACGCTCGATGTCACTGTCCGCGCCGGGCTGCCGTTCGGCCTCGGCGAGCCTTGCGAGCGTGTCCCGCTGGAGCCGGGCGAGCGCCTCGTCGCCGGCCGGCGAGGTGTCGGGCAGCCGGCTCGAACTCTCTTTGACGCCGAGGAACGTACCGGTGATCGGATCGAGGGCGATGAGCTCGTCGACGAAGGTGTCGGCGACCTGACGGGGCAGCGGGCTCTTGGTCTGTGACATGCGGTCCATCCTCGTACGACGGGCCGCCGGACGTCACGGGGTTTGGGCCGACGGCGTGGGCGGGAGCAGCGGTCCGCACTCCCACTGCTGGAAGATCAACCGGGTCTCCACCCGGGCCACTTCGCGCTGGGACGTGAACTCGTCCAGGACCAGCCGCTGGAGGTCCGTCATGTCGGCCACCGCCACATGGACGAGGTAGTCGTCGGGACCGGTCAGATGGAACACCGTCCGGGACTCCGGCAGTGCCCTGATCCGCTCCACGAACGGCCCCACCAACTCCCTTCGGTGCGGCCGCACCTGCACCGACAGCAGCGCTTGGAGACCGCGCCCGAGCTTGGCCGGGTCCAGCTCGAGGCGGTGCCCGAGGATCACTCCGGAGCGCCGCAGCCGGGTCACCCGGTCCAGACAGGTCGACGGTGCCACGCCCACCCGCGCGGCGAGATCGCGGTAGGTGGTCCGGGCGTCGTTCTGCAGCAGCCGAAGCAGATGCAGATCGACCGGATCCAGTACGACAGATTCGGCCATACGGCGAACGTAACACGGTGTCCGCTTCCGGTACCCCGCTCGATGTTCACCCTTCGGGCATGGACTCGACGAGCACCCACGACGACTCAGTGGGCATCTACGACGACTCGGTGCACCCCCGCGGCGGTGCGACGCGGCGGTCCGGCGCCGCGCGTGCCCTGGCCACCGAGGCCGTGCACGCCGGCCGCGACGACCTCGCCCGGCAGGGTCTGCACGCCCCGCCGATCGACCTGTCCACCACCTACCCGTCCTACGACAGCCGCGGCGAGGCCGCCCGCATCGACGCCTTCGCCACCGACGGCGCCGACCCCGTCGGGCCGCCGGTCTACGGACGGCTCGGCAATCCGACGGTCGCCCGCTTCGAGACCGCCCTGGCCCGACTGGAGGGCACCGAGTCGGCCGTCGCCTTCGCCAGCGGCATGGCCGCCCTGAGCGCCGTCCTCCTCGCCCGCGCGGCGGCCGGCCTGCGCCATGTCGTCGCCGTCCGGCCCCTGTACGGGTGCAGCGACCACCTCCTCACCGCCGGTCTGCTCGGCACCGAGGTCACCTGGACCGACCCGGCCGGCGTCACCGACGCGCTGCGCCCCGGCACGGGGCTGGTGCTGGTCGAGTCCCCGGCCAACCCGACCCTCGCCGAACTCGACCTGCGGGCCGTCGCCCACGCCTGCGGCACGGTTCCGCTGCTCGCCGACAACACCTTCGCCACCCCGGTGCTCCAGCGCCCGGCCGAACACGGTGCCCGGCTGGTGCTGCACAGTGCCACCAAGTACCTCGGCGGCCACGGCGACGTCCTGGCCGGTGTGGTCGCCTGCGACGAGGTCTTCGCCGGGCAGCTCAGGAAGATACGTTTCGCCACCGGGGGTGTGCTGCACCCGCTGGCCGGCTATCTGCTGCTGCGCGGCCTGTCCACGCTCCCGGTCCGGGTCCGGGCCGCCTCCGCCACCGCCGCCGAACTCGCCCGCCGGCTCACCGCCGACCCGCGCGTGGCCCGCACCCACTACCCGCGCCTGGGCGGCGCGATGATCGCCTTCGAGGTGGAGGGCGATCCGCACGCGGTCGTCTCCCGGGTAGGGCTGATCACCCCGGCCGTCAGCCTCGGCAGCGTCGACACCCTCATCCAGCATCCGGCCTCCATCAGCCACCGGGTGGTGGACGAGTCGGACCGGCGCGGCGCCGGGGTGGGCGACCGCCTGCTGCGCCTGTCGGTGGGCCTGGAGGACGTCGACGACCTCTGGGCCGACCTGGACCGGGCCCTGGGGCCGCGTTGACCGGGCACTCGGGAGCGCGGGGCCGAAGGGAGGCGCGGCTCCGCCGCGCGGCCGCGATCAGCCCCGCGCTCCCGCAGGCCGCGGGACGGGCCTGAGCCCTACGGCGCTTCGGCCCTCCCGCTCTCACCCGCGCCGGAGAGCCGTCCCGTGGCGGTCACGGCACGCCCCGGCTCGGCCGCCAGCCGGGCCGTGATGACCAGCGTCCCTTCCTCGATCTGATAGTCCAGCGGCAACTCCAGCCCCCGCATCGCCGCCACCATCGCGGTGTTGGACGCCTGCGTCACCGCGTACACGCTCTCGCAGCCCGCCTCGACGGCCATGCCCACCAGACGCCCCAGCAGCTCGCGGCCGATCCCGCGCCGCTGCCAGTCGTCCTCGACGAGCAGGGCGACCTCCGTCTCGTCCCCGTCCCACAGCAGGTGCCCGAGGCCGACGATCCGGCCCGAGGCGGTCTGCACGGCCAGCGTCCGGCCGAAGCGGGGGCTGAGCAGGTGGTTCAGGTAGCGGTCCGCGTCCCCGACCGGGCCGTGGTAGCGCAGCCCGAGGGTCCGTGCGGAGCAGCGCTCGTGCATGGCCTTCGCGGCCCGCACGTCACCGGTGCCGGCCCGGCGTACGGTGATCTCCCTGCCCTCGGGCAGGGTGAGCACGTCCTGACTGTGCGGGATGCGCGGCCCGAGCCGGGCGTCCAGTTCGACGAGCGCGCGCGCCCGCGCGAACTCGGTCGGGGTGAACGGCAGATACGGCCGCTCCACGGTGATCACTCCACCCTCCGGTGCGCGCAGCCGCATCACGGTGTCCTCCAGCACCCCTTCGACGGGAACCGTCTCGGGGCGCCGGGCCCCGCCGACCGGATGGGCGGGGAGCGAGCGGATCGTGCACCTTCCCAACAACTGCCGGAGGGCCAGCGGAAGTTCCGCCGCGTCCAGCGCGGTTCGGGTCGCCAGGCCCAGCACCCGGGTCGGGGCGTCCACCAGATCGTGCGCGTCGGCCCGCTCGATCCAGGTGTCCCTGCCCCCGGCCAGCGCGACCGCCCGGGTGATCCCGCCCGCGGTCAGCGGGCGCGGAGCCCGCAGCAGGAACTCGTCGACCGTGCCGTCGCCCAGCGGATGCGTCTGCAGGTTCAGGATGTCGACCGCGTGCCCGGCGAGCGCGGCGCACAGCACGGCCAGCGAACCGGGCTCGTCCCGCACGGTCGTGCGCAGCCGCCACAGCGTGCTGCCCGCGCCCTCGCCCCCCGGGGCCGCCGCGCCGGGCCCGGCCTGCCGCGTCCTGGTGACGGCCGGCCGGGCGTCGGTATCGCTTCGGGTCACCGGAGGTGCGTGACCTGGGCGCCTGGCCCACCACACGTGGAAGCCGGCCGTCGCGGCCAGCACCAGTGCCGAGATCACCAGCATGGCCGGGCCGTCGGGCCCGTGCCCGATCAGGTTCGCCACCGCGTCCGCGACCGCGACGGCCGTGAACAGGGCGGCGAGTTCGACGACGTCCCGCCGCCAGTGGTGCACGGGCCGTCCGTGCCGTGTGCGGCTCACGTCAGACATGTCTCGATTCATGCATCCACTGTGAAGGAAGGGTGTTGCGTGATCACGAACGCTCTGTGACTGACGGGTAAAGCGTGCTTATGTTGTTTTGTTTAGTTTTCTACTGTTCTGGAGTCTTCGAAACAACCGGTTCCGATCACTGTCAGGCGGCTGTCTCCGCCCCCAGCGCGTCGAGCAGCCGGCGGGCCTGGACCACCAGACGGGACGAGCCGCGCCGCGCCGCCGCCTGCGGCAGATGCGGCAGGGCACCCCGGGCCCCGGACCGCTCGGCGCACTCGGCGGCGACCGAGAGCAGCTCGCCGAGCCCACGCACCGCGCCCGGCGTGCCCGCGCCCGCCGTCGCGAGGTCGGCGAGCAGCACCGGAAGCGTGTGCCGGAGCATCTCCCATATCGTCGTGTTGGCCCCGGTGGCCGCCGCCGTCCGCGCCGACTCGGCCAGCCGCAGCGGCTTCACCGCACCGCGCCGGACCAGCTGACCCAGGTCGGCGCCCAGCCGCTCCGTGTCGAGCTGCCCCCGCGCGGCGAGCACCAGCAGCGCGTCCACCGCGGCGAGCCGGTCCTCCGGATGCCGGGCGCCCAGCCCGTAGGCGAGACACAGGTGGGTGCTCTCGCCCGCGGTGCCGCCGGACTCGGCGAGCGACGGCAGGGCGGCGGCCATGCCCCGCTGATCGTCCACGGCGGCCTGGGACAGGTCGTGCACCAGCCGCACGGCGACCAGTTCACGCTGTTCGGGGAGCATGGCCAGCCAGTGCCGGTGGTTCTCCTGGCCCCCGTGGTGGCAGTACCGCCGCTCGTCGCCGGCCGTCACCGGCCTGCCCAGCCGCCGGAACGCCTCCGGGAGGTCCGCCTGGAGTTCCAGGACCTCACCCGACTCGGCCAGGATCCGCGCGCCCGAGGTCCGGCGCTGGGAGGTGGCCGGGGCGGGCACCCCGGAGGAGAGCCGGCGTGCCAGCCGTCCGCCCTCCGGTGTGCCGAGCGCCGTCGCCCGCCCGGCCGCCGCGAGGGCCGCCGTACGGTCCTCGCGGCGCACCCGCAGCAGTGCCTGCGCGAAGTCCGCGGCGCCGACCCGGGCGCCGAGCCTGCCGTAGACCGCGAGCCGGTCGACCAGCTCGCCCGGTTCCAGCAGCCCGGTGCTCCACGACGGCGTGGCCAGCAGGAGCGGCTGCGGGTCCGTCCGCATCCGGTAGGCCAGTTCACGCAGCCGGACGTCGAACACCCGGGAGAACCCGGTGTGCGCGCACGTGTGGTCGGCCGGACCACGCTGCTGGGCCGCGAACAGGGTGTCCGTGCCGACGGCCCCGAACACCGTGGCCAGCAGCAGCTCCAGGCCGTCCCGGGCACCGAGGAGGCCGTATCGGATGTTGCCGAAGTACTCGTCGGCGTGCCACCAGCGGCGGCCCCCGGGCTGCTTCCACCAGCGGGTGGCGGCCACCGGTTCCAGCGCCGCCCGCAGCGCGTCCTGGTCACGGTGGGCGTGCCGGGCCAGTCCGTCCAGCACCCGCTCGAACGCCGCCACGTCCCCGTCGGCCGCCAGCAGGGCCCCGACCTCCTCGGCGAGTTCGACGGCGGTCTCCGGCGCCGGTGCCGGCCGCCACGGCTCGGGCGCCGGCGGCAGCACTTCCGCGTACCCCTGGGGCGCCGCCACGGCCTCGATCCCCAGCACATCGGCCGCCCGGGAACGCAGGGCCGGGCTCAACTGCCCGGCCGCGTCGGCGACGCCGGCCAGGGCCGCGGGGTCGTCGAGCCTCTTCACGTGCCGCTCCACCAGCTTCAGCGCCCGCTCCTGCACCTGGGTGTCCTCGTGCCCGAACGCCTGGGCCACGGCCGGCAGCAGCTGTGCGGCCGCGGCCGGCTCACCGGCGAGCACCTTGCCGAGGAGCACCAGCTGAGCGCGCACCAGCTTCTTCTCGGTGCGGAACAGCAGCCCTTCGGAGGCCTCCGCAAGCTCCCGTGCGGTGAGTTCGCCGTCGAGCGCCAGAGCGGCGAGGACCGCCTGGGCGTGGGCGGCGACGGGGGAGACGGCGTCCCGGGCCAGGGCCGTCCAGTCCGCGACGCGGTCGCGTTCCTCCTCGCGGGTGAGGGCGAGCCGGACCAGCAGCGGCAGGAAGATCCGGTGGTCGGTCGGGCCGCCGCCGCGCAGCAGCCGGGCGACACAGGCGTCGGCCACCGCCCTGCGGTCCAGTTCGCCCGTCCGGGTCAGCTCGGCGATCGCGCTCTGCCAGGAGCCGGGGCCGTCGCCGAACAGCCAGCGGACCTCGCTCACCTCGGAGAACTCGAACAGCCCGTTCACCAGCGGTGCGAGGGCAGGCTCGGCCCGCAGCCGGTCGATCAGCGGGACGCGCCCCCACGCGTGCCCGATGTGCCGGACCCACCCGACCAGATAGGCGTCGGTCACCGGCACCTCGCATCCCGAGCGGCTGACCAGCCCGGCCATCAGCGGGAAGGGCACGTCGGCGGAGACCGGCCGGGCGGCGAGGCGCCGGACCACGTCGGCCTGCCAGCCGGCGTCCCGGCCGGCCAGCGCCCGCAACAGCGTCTCCACCGGCGCCTGCCGCCGGCGCATGTCCGCTCCGGCGATCCAGGTCGCGGCCGCCGCGGCCCCGGAGTGACACATCGCCCCGGCCACCTGAAGCGCCGGACACATACGGTCGAGTCCGTCCCGCCGCTCCCACGGCGACGCCCGTACCTCCTTGCGCAGTCGCTTCAACTCCGGCAGAAGCGGGCGCCGTTCGGCATCCGACAGGTTTCTCAGCAGAAGCTCGGTCTCGCCCGCGCGCCCCATCCGCACCGCTTCCAGTACCGCACTCATCGCACACCCCCGCAGGTCTTCGCCGGCTCCTGCCCCACCACGCCACCGCGCCGCACCATCCGCACCGCCAGCGCGTGCTTGCACGGCCCGCGCCCGCCCCGGTACTTCGCCCACCACACGCAACTGCAGCTCAGCACCCCCGCCGCATCCCGCACCCGGTGCACATGACCGTCCTCGGCCGTCACCGCGGCGACGGCGCCGTCCAGCACCACCGCGCCGGCGGTCACCAGCGTCCGCGCCGCGCGCAGCCGGGGGTTGTGCCGCTCGACACGGCCCGCGTCGTAGGGCAGTTCACGGTGGAAGTAGGCGGCCTCGGCCGTGTCGTAACCGACGCGCCCCGACGTCCCTAGGCGGATCAGGGCCGCGCGGACACGCTCCGGGGTGAGCCCGGCCGAGGCGGCCAGGCCGGCGACGTCGACCCGGGGCTCCCAGGCCAGCAGCACCGCGATCAGCTCCGCGTCCTCGGCGGCCACGTCGGTGGCGAGCGCGTCCAGCACGCCGCCCTCGCCGGAGAACCCGCGGTCCGCGTCGGGCGACAGGGTCAGCGTCAGCCGCATGCCCGGCAGCGCGACCTCCCAGGCGGCGGCCGTCCCGGACGCCGCGAGGGTGCCCTGCGGGCCGTGGACCCGCAACGCCGTCGCATGGCGCAGCACCCGCTGGAGCGCGGCCAGCCGCTCCGGCCCCGGCAGGCAGACCGCGCCCGGCACCGGTCGGGTCGTCGGCCGCAGCCCGCGGCCCGCCGGTACCACCCAGCGGGGCCCGGCCGAGCCGCGGCGGGCCGTGCCCGCGCGGGGCAGTGAGCGCAGGAACCGCACCGCCTCGTCCGCCGGCAGCTCGGCCCGCAGGTCGAACCCGGCCGCTATGACCTGCGCCTCGGCGAAGCCGCGCAGCCAGCGGTCCGGCAGCGGCACCTTCTTCTCCACCACGGGGCCGTCGAGCGTGGTCACCGCCAACTCCTCGGGCCCCACCCGCAGATGCAGCGGGTCGTCGGTGCCGAGCCGGGAAAGGGCCTCCCGCAGCGGGTTGTTGACGTCGACGTTCGTCGTGCCGTGGCCCACCTCGCCGCCGTCCAGACCCGCACCGAGAACGTCCAGCCGGGCGTACACCCCGCCGCAGCCGGAGAAGGACTCGAAGCGCAGCCGGTCACCGCTGCCCGTCACCACCGGGTCCAGCGAGGCGCGCAGCTGCGGCTGGTAGTACCGCGCGGCCGCCACGTCGGCCACCGCGAGCAGGCCGGCGGCGGCCACCTGGGGCGAGGTCAGGAAGCCCGCGAAGAACCGCGGATGGTCCTCGACCCCGGTGGGTGTCGCACCCCGGGACGTCTCCAGTCCCAGATGGCGTCCGGCGGCGGCGGAGTGCAGCACGGAGGGTCGGCGATAGGCCACGGCCTGTGAAGATCGCGTCATGGAAAGACCGTAGAGGCGACCACTGACAATCCACTCCGACCTGCGAAAACGCCACGCGGGTGGGGGAGTTCGAGGGCGCCGTGGGGCCCGTCCCGGGAGTGCGGCAGGGCCGTACGCCGGGGGATGACGCCGGTGCACGGCCCTGCGAGAAGGGTACGGGAGTTACTGGCCGACGCGGCCCGGCCGCAGGGTCCGGGTGAACAGCACGGTGCCGTCGTACTCGCGCAGACGGACCGTCAGCTCGCCGCTGTGGCCGTCGATGTCGACCTCGCCGAAGAACTGGTAGCCCTCGGCGGGAGACACGTTCGAGGCGGTCGGTGCCTTGACGAACACCCGGTCGGGACCGAACGTGCCGTCCAGCGCGCTGGCCGGGAAGGCGCCGGCGTTGAGCGGTCCGGAGACGAACTCCCAGAACGGAGCGAAGTCCTTGAACGCGGCCCGTGACGGGTCGTAGTGCTGGGCCGAGGTGTGGTGGACGTCCGCCGTCAGCCACACCGTGCCGGTGATCCCGCGGTGCTTGATGTACCGCAGCAGTTCGGCGATCTGCAGCTCACGGCCGAGCGGCGCGCCCGGATCGCCCTGGGCGACGGCCTCGAAACCGGCCATGCCCTCGACCGGGTCGGGCACCACCAGGCCGAGCGGCATGTCCGCGGCGATGACCTTCCACACCGCCCGCGACCGGGACAGCTCGCGCTTGAGCCACGCCAGCTGCCCGGCGCCGAGGATGCCCTGCGGGTCGGTCCTCTGGTCGTCGGCCGAGTTGGCGTTGCGGTAGGTCCGCATGTCCAGCACGAAGACGTCGAGGAGCGGGCCGTGGCGGTGGACGCGGTAGATCCGGCCGTCCGGGCGGCCGCTGACCGTGGAGATGGGGAAGTACTCGGAGAACGCCCGCCGGGAGCGCACCGCCATGTCGTCCAGCCGGGTACCGGCCGGGTAGGCGGTGCCGGTGCCGATGACCTCGCCCGGGTACCAGTTGTTGCGGACCTCGTGATCGTCCCACTGGATGACGTTCGGCACCTGGGCGTTGAACCGGCGCAGCGCCTCGTCCAGCAGGTTGTAGCGGAAGTTGCCGCGGAAGTCGTCCAGGGTGACCGCGACGTGCGACTTCGCCTCGCTGGTGACGTTGCGGTACAGGCCGCCGTCGGGCAGTGCCTGGGTCGCCGTGATCACGCCGTCGGCGTAGATGTTGTCGCCGCTGCACAGGAAGAAGTCCGGGTCCAGCTTCGCCATCGCGTCGAAGATGCGGTAGCCGCCGATGGACTCGTTGATGCCCCAGCCCTGCCCGGCCAGGTCCCCCGACCACAGGAACCGCACGCCCTGGCGCCGGCGCGTGGCGGCGGTGCGGAAGGTACCGGTGACCGGCTCGCCGGTGCGGCGCGGGTCGTCGGGGTCGGCGAGCAGCACCCGGTAGTGGACCTGCTCGCCGGACGGCAGGCCGTGCAGCCGCGTGGTACCGGTGAAGTCGCTGTCGGCGCCGAGCAGGGGGCCGTGCCATCTGCGCGGGTTGCGGAACGACCCGGTGGCCGCCGTCTCCACGATCATCCGGGCCGGGCGGTCCGAACGGACCCACACCAGGCCGGAGTCGGCGCTCACGTCGCCCGCCTGCACACCCCAGTCCGCACGGGGCCGTCCGGAGAGCGCGAACGCCGGTGGCGTACCGAGTGCCGTGGGCAGGGCCAGGGCCGCCGAGGCGGCGAGGGAGCCGCGCAGCACACTGCGGCGGCCGGGGAGCGAAAGGGACATGATGGGCCTCCAGAACGTGGTCCGGCCAGTTGTGCACAGCCACACCTACTGGTGCGCCGCAGCGCTCACGGAAACCAGAAGTGAACAACTGCCCGGCCCCACGAGGTCACCCGTCGCGTCCGTCGAGCGTTCTCGCCCGTGCGGCGGACCGGCACCGTGCGCGCGACTCCGCACGGGTCGCCTCCCCGACGCCGCCGTCGCCACCGCCCCACTCGTCGGAACCGGCACCGGCGGTCCCGCACGGGCCGTCGGCGGCGCCGCGATGGGCGCGGGAGCGGCCCCCGCTCCCGGAGCCCCGCCGCGCCCCGGCACGGCGGGAGGCGACCGCCGACGGCCGCCGCCTCCCGCTCGCGGCGCGGCTCAGCGGCTGCCGTCCAGGATGACCCGTGCGACCAGGGCCGGGTCGTCGCTCATCGGGCAGTGGCCGCAGCCGGGGAGCCGGACCAGGCGGGCCTTGGGGATGATCTGCTTGGCCCGCACCCCCTGCCGGCGCACCAGCAGCATGTCCCGGGTGCCCCAGCCGACGGTGACCGGGAGGCCCGGGACGTCGTCCGTGAACTGGACGGCGGTGCCCGCCCGCAGGGTCTCGGCGAACCCGGTGGCCCGCGCGAGCGCGAGTGTCTCGGCGACCACGGCCTCGGGTGAACGGCGCCCGGGGCGCGCGTAGATGGTGCTGGTCAGGGCCGTCCGCCCGGCGGCCGTCCGGGACAGCCGCTCCACCAGCGGGAGCGGCAGCCGCTCCGCGATGCGCCGCATGGCGATCAGCACCCCGAAGGCGTAGCGCCGCTCGGCCTGGGTCCAGAACCCGGCGGGGGACAGGGCGGTGACGGACCGTACGAGCTTCTCGCGGCCCAGCTCCAGGGCCAGCAGCCCGCCGAGCGAGTTGCCGGCCACGTGCGGCCGGTCCAGCTCCAGCGCCTCGAAGAGGGCGGCGAGCACGGTGTTGGTCGTGGGCAGGTCGTAGGCGAGCCCGGCCGGCAGGCCGGGGGAGGCGCCGAAGCCGGGCAGGTCCACGGCGATCACGTCCCGCTCGGTCGCGAGGATGTCCACCACCGGGTCCCAGGCCTGCCGGTGATGCCCTATGCCGTGGATCAGGACCAGCGGCTCGCCCCGGCCCACGCGCGCGTAGGAGACGGACACGGCCTGTCGGCCCTGCGCGGCCGGGACTTCGACGGAGACGGTGGCGGACATGGAGGGCTCCTCGTCTGTGACATCGGCTGACGCCGTAGACAGCTTGTCAGCAATTGCTACTGGCGGGTAGTCCCCGGGGGTCGCGTGTCGCGCCCGACCATTCTGGGCGGGACTCCCGCGGGACCGGGGGATTCGGCCTGGACGCGCGGGAACGTGTCGGGACCCTCTGACCCCGCTCACCCCACGGCCCCCGTGGTGCTGCGGGAGCTTTGCCGTCATGTCACGAAAACGCCCCCGTGCGAACGCCTCGTGAACGCTGCGTGGCACCGCTTTCTATGTGCTGCCCGTGGGTTCGAGGATTGGTCTTGACCAAGGGTGTGCGCCGCCTTATGGTCGCAGATAAGTACAACAACCTTTAATAAACAAGGGCGCTTAAACGCCGCCGGATCACGGCGATTGCGGAGGACAGGGTGGGGACCACGCAGCTGGAATCGGTACCGGAACCGAAGTACTGGCATCTCAGGACCGTGCTCAGTGAGGCACTCGACTCGGAGTTCTCGGTCGGCGAGATCCTGCCCAACGAGCGCGATCTCGCCGCCCGCTTCGGCGTGGCCCGGGCCACCCTCCGTCAGGCCCTGGAGCAGCTCGAACTGGAGGGCCGCCTGCAGCGCCGCCGCGGCGTCGGTACGACGGTGGCGCCCCCGCGGGTGGGTGTGGCCGTGGGCACCGACCAGGACGCCTGGCCGGGCGCCCCCGACGACGCCTGGCAGCCGGTCGACTGCGCCCTCGCGGTGCCGCCGGCCGCCGTCGCGACGGCCCTGGAGACCGGCGTGGAGGAACCCGTGCACGTCGTGCGCCGCTCCCGCGTCGTCCACGGCCGGCCCGCCGCCGCCGAACTGCTCTACGTCCCGGCGTCCTCGGTCCCGGACCTGACGGCGATCGACGCGCCGTCCGGCGCGGCACGCGCGCGTGCGGTGCTGCGCGAGCTGCAGCGCCTGGAGCTGGAGGGCCAGGACCGCGCCGTGGAACTGGGCTCGGCCCGCGCCGACGACGCCAAGGAGCTGGACCGCCTCCCGGGCGCCCCGGTCCTCGTCGTCACCACCCGTTTCCTCACCGCCGGCCGCACCGCCGCGCTCTCCGTCGCCACGTACCGCGCGGACACCTGCCGGCTGACCTTCGGCGACTCCGGCAGCGTGGAGATCCACCACGGACCCGAGCGGCAGGCCTCGTAGCCACCCGGCCCCACAGGACGCGCCCCGGAACCCTCCGGGGCGCGTCGCGCCGTCATCACGGACGCACGGCTGATCAGCGGCGTGCGGTGACCGTCCCGTCCACCGCGAACAGCTGCTCCTCCACATGGTCGAGGGCGAGCCGGAGCGCGCCCGTCGCCACCGCCGCCTCACCGAGGAGGGACAGGGCGACCCGCGGCGGGCGCAGACAGTAGCGCGCGAGTTCGCGGCGCAGCGGCTCCAGGACGCCGTCGAGCCCCGCCGCCCAGCCGCCTATCACCACCAGCTCCGGATCGAGGGCCAGCACCAGCGCGGCCACGTCGTGGACCAGCCGCTGGATGAACCGGTCGACCGCGGCCCGCGCCCGGGTGTCGCCCTTGCGGGCCAGTGCGAACACCTCCGCGACCGCCTGCTCGTCCAGCGGGTGCAGCGGCTCGTCGGTGGTGGACAGCAGCGTCTCCGGGGTCACCTCCCGGCCCAGCAGATGCAGCGCCCCGATCTCCCCGGCCGCCCCGCCGTAGCCCCGGTGCAGCCGTCCGCCGATCAGCGAACCGGCCCCCGGACTGAGCCCGGCCATCACCATCACCATGTCGTCGGACTCGGTGGCGGCGCCCTTCCAGTGCTCGGCCACGGCCGCCGCGTTGGCGTCGTTCTCCACGAGCACCGGGCACTTGAAGGACCGGCTCAGCCGCTCGCCGAGCCGCAGCCCCGTCCACTCGGGCAGCGCGGTGCCCAGCCGCACCCGGCCGTCCGCCTCGACGATGCCCGGCGTACCGACCCCGACGGCCCGCAGCGAACTGCGCGCCACCCCGGCCCGGCGCAGCAGCTCGGCGACCGCGGTGCGCAGCCGCTCCAGCCGTTCGTCCGCGTCTGCCGTCTCGTCCACGTCCTTGGCCTGGGCGCCCAGCACCCGGCCGTCCAGATCGGACAGCAGCGCGGCGACGCGGTGCGGACCGATCTCCAGCCCCAGCAGATGCCCGGCCTCGGCCCGGAACCGGAACCGCCGCGCGGGCCGCCCCTGCCGCCGGGTGGCGCCCTCCTCGGCGGCCTTCTCGACGACCAGACCAGCCTCGATCAGCCCTTCGACGACCCCCTCGACGGTCGGCCGGGACAGTCCGGTCACCCGGGTGATCTCGGTCAGGGTCGCGCAGTCCGTGGCACGCAACGCGTGCAGCACCACAGCGGAGTTGATCCTCCGCAGCAGCGACGGATCACCGCCGGTCAGCCCCGCCAACGTCCGTCCTCCCAGCTAGCCCTGCGTGTTGGCCGGATCGTACTTCGGTAACGACGACCCCGGCGAGTGTCCGGAGCCCCCAACCTGCCGGGAATCCGCGATCGGCGAGGTACCTGCGTGCGCGTCGTCGTCGAACGCCGTCACCACCAGGATCCTCGGTGGTTCCGCGCCCGCGCGCAGGACCGCGCCGGTGGCCTCGGTCCCACGGGGAGAACACCGACCGGCATCCGGTCAGCCTAGATCAAGGCACCGGCAACTCGGCGTGCACCTGCCAGTCACCTCGGTCAGGTCCGGTTCCGCGCGCTCGCGCATCCCGCTGTGCTGCCCCGGGCGCCGCCGCGGTGAGCGGATCGCGCACCTTCAGACCGAGCACGCGTCGGCCACGGTCACCCCGGGTGCCGGAGCACGTGGGTGAGTGCCTCCTGGCGGATGCGGCAGCCCTGCCGGGGGACCGGAGCGGCCACCGTCTCCGACCGGCCGGGTCGGCGGGTCGGCCGAGTCGTCCTGCACAGCGCCCGGGCCGGGCCCCGGGCCGTGAACCGGACCGGCGGAGCGGGACGGCCGCCGCGCTGGTCACCGGAGCCCGCGGCGTGCGCCGGCGCGACGCCCGACGGCGCCACTGGGGCCTGTCGTTCGGATCGTGCCGCAGGAGCGGGGCCGGCCCGCGCTCCTTCAGAGGGGTGTCCCACCGCGTCGTCCACCGCGGCGCCGTCCGCGGGTCAACGTCTCCTCCGCCGTGCAGCCGCACGCACCGGCCCCCGCTCACCGGCGCCGACCAGCCCCGCCCCGCGACCTGACCAGAACGACAGGGCGCTAACCCTGCGCCGCCTCCCGCAGGCGCCCGAACTCCTGCGCCATCGTCGCCGCCGTCCAGTGCGCGTTCAGCCCGCTGGGGTTCGGCAGCACCCACACCCGGCTGTCCCCGATCGGCCGGTCCTGCGGCCCCACCCGGGCCGTGCGGTCGCCGAAGGCGGCCCGGTAGGCCGTGACGCCCACCACCGCCAGCCATCTCGGCCGCGTCCGGGCCACCTTCGCCGTCAGCAGCCGGCCGCCCTCGGTGTACTCCGCGGCCGTCAGCTCGTCGGCGCGCGCGGTCGCCCGCGCCACCACGTTCGTGATGCCGAGCCCGTACGACAGCAACTCGCCCTGCTCCGCGGGCTCGAGCAGCCTCGGGGTGAAGCCGGACAGGTGCAGCACCGGCCAGAAGCGGTTGCCCGGACGGGCGAAGTGATGGCCCGTGGCCGCCGTCATCAGGCCGGGGTTGATGCCGCAGAAGAGCACCCGCAGGCCGTCCGCGATCACGTCCGGGACGAGACGGTCGCGGGCGGCCTCCAGTTCCGCCGCCGTGAAGCGGCTCAGAGGATCGCCCCGGGAGTGTAGGCGGCGGCCTCGGGGTGCTGCTTGAGGATCTCCTCGATCCGCCCGGCGACGAGCGCGACCTGGTCGGCGGCGGCTCCCGTGAAGGACAGCTTGTCGGCCATCAGGGCCGCCAGCTGCTCACGGTCGAGCGGCAGCCGCTCGTCGGCGGCCAGCTTGTCGAGCAGGTCGTTGCGCTCGGCACCCTGCTCACGCATCGCCAGCGCGGTGGCGACGGCGTTCTCCTTGATCGCCTCGTGCGCGACCTCACGGCCGACGCCCGCCCGCACCGCACCCATGAGCACCTTGGTGGTGGCGAGGAAGGGGAGGTACCGGTCCAGTTCACGGGCGACCACGGCCGGGAAGGCGCCGAACTCGTCGAGGACCGTAAGGAACGTCTCCAGCAGGCCGTCGAGCGCGAAGAACGCGTCGGGCAGCGCCACCCGGCGCACCACCGAGCAGGAGACGTCGCCCTCGTTCCACTGGTCGCCCGCCAGCTCGCCGGTCATGGAGGCGTAGCCGCGCAGGATCACCATCAGGCCGTTGACGCGCTCGCAGGACCGCGTGTTCATCTTGTGCGGCATCGCCGAGGAGCCGACCTGGCCCGGCTTGAAGCCCTCGGTGACCAGCTCGTGCCCGGCCATCAGCCGGATCGTCTTGGCGAGCGACGACGGCGCGGCCGCGAGCTGCACCAGCGCGGTCACGACGTCGTAGTCCAGCGAGCGCGGGTAGACCTGGCCGACCGACGTGAACGCCTGCGAGAAGCCCAGGTGAACGGCGATCCGGTTCTCCAGCTCGGCCAGCTTCGCCGTGTCGCCGCCCAGCAGGTCCAGCATGTCCTGGGCGGTGCCGACCGGGCCCTTGATGCCGCGCAGCGGGTAGCGGGCAAGGAGTTCCTCGACCCGGCCGTACGCCACCAGCAGCTCGTCGGCGGCGGTCGCGAAACGCTTGCCGAGGGTGGTGGCCTGCGCGGCCACGTTGTGCGAGCGGCCGGCCATGACCAGCTCCGCGTACTCGCCGGACAGCTTGCCCAGCCGCGCCAGGACGGCCACCGCGCGGTCGCGCACCAGCTCGAGCGAGAGCCGGATCTGGAGCTGCTCGACGTTCTCCGTCAGGTCGCGGGAGGTCATGCCCTTGTGGACGTGCTCGTGCCCGGCGAGGTCGTTGAACTCCTCGATCCGCGCCTTCACGTCGTGCCGGGTGACCTTCTCGCGGTCGGCGATGGAGGCCAGGTCGACGGTGTCCAGGACCCGCTCGTAGTCGGCGATCGCCGCGTCCGGCACCTCGATCCCGAGGTCCTTCTGCGCTCGCAGCACGGCGAGCCAGAGCTGCCGCTCCAGCTTCACCTTCTGCTCGGGCGACCAGAGCGTGGCGAGCTCGGCGGAGGCGTAACGTCCGGCGAGGACGTTCGGGATGCGGGGCTTGGCGGGAGCGGCAGAAGTCACGTGTACGGATTCTACTGGCGATACGTGCAGGCCAGCGCCGCAGGTCCGCTCGTGCGAAGCTACGAGAGCCAGGTCACGGCTGGGGCAGGTCGGCCAGTTCGGCCAGGACGTGCGCGTGGCACAGCTCGGGCGCGCACCAGCACGCCAGGGTCCTGCCCCGCAGTTCGGTCACCAGTTCCAGCAGCTCGGGGCGTTCCAGCAGGTACGCCCGGTACATCGACATCACCTCGGCCCGGGTGCCGTCCCGCTTCTTTCCCGGGGTGTCGTGGACGAACGGGTTGCGGAGCGGGTGGCCGGGGAGGTCCCAGCCGCCCATGGTCCAGCGGCGGCCGACGTAGACGACGTCCCCGGGAGCGTGCTCCAGCCGGGGACCGAACTCGTGGATCCGGCCCCTGACATTGATCACTCTCGTGGACACGGGATCCAGGCTAGGCCCTCGCCGCGCCTCGGTCGGCCGCGCCGTCGGTACGGATCAGGTGGCGCGCGCCGTGGCGCCGTTGATCAGGCCCCACCCGTAGTCACCGCCGATGAAGCCGCCCCCGATCTCGTTGATCTCGGTCCTGCCGTCGTCGGCGACGCCGATGAGGAGCACGTCCGTGCCGCACCGCTGCGCGGCGACCTCGCGGATGCCGCCGCCGTTGCCGAGGGCGTGCCACCCGCCGGTGTTGTAGCCGCCCCACGACACCTCGGTGTTCTGGTACGCCGCGTCACCGAAGACACCGAAGAACGCGAACTCCTGATAAGAGGTGGGGGCTACGGAGATGTCCGTGAGCACCCCCTGATTCGTGAACATCTGGGCCCAGGGCGACCAGCCGGACCCGGGGCCGGTGGCGTTGACGGCGGTCTGCCGGCGGTGGAACGGGGTGCCGTTGAAGTTGAAGCCGTCGACCTCGATCGTCCCGTCCGCGTGCGTTCCCGCGACGATCTTGTTCAGGAGGCCGTCCATCTGCTGCCAGCCGTTCCAGTTGTCGACCGAGGGCTGCAGCTGGGAGCGGGTGAAGATCGAGCCGGCGGAGTTGGTGCCGAATATCTGGAGGGTTCCGTTCTGGTTGCGTGCCACGGAGATCGAATTGAGGATGCCGTCGATGCTCCGCCATGCCGACCACCCGCTCGATCCGGGACTCGTCTGGGTGCGCGAGTGGATCAGCCCGTTCCGGTCAAGGGCGAACAGCTCGATCCGCCCGTCGGCGTTGGCCGCCGCCGTCACGGACGTCAGCGGTGCGGGGGTGTCGTAGTCGGCGGTCCAGTCCGGAGCCGGCTGCCCCGGGACGATGTGGGTGGTGTGCAGCCCGCCTTGCGCGTCGACGGCGAACGCCTGGACCCCCTTCGCGGCGTCCGTCTCGTCCTGGGAGGCCATGGCGACCGCGGAGCCGGGGACGGGGGCGACCGTGGGAAGCCCGCTGCCGGGACGCACCGAGTCGTCGGTCCGGCGGTGGGTGTAGTAGACCTTGCCGGTGTTCACCGAGGTCGCGTCGCACAGTCCGTCGCCGTTGACATCGCGGAACCGGAGGTCGGCGATGCGCTCGTTCGACTGGTTGAGGTAGACCCAGTGCTGGTCCCCGGCGCTGGTGGCGTACCACCAGGTCAGACCGGTGGTCATGAAGGGGTCGGCGACGCCGTCGCCGTCGAAGTCGCACGTGCGCTGATTGTCCCGGTTCGCTCCCAGGATGTTCCCGCCGTTGTCGTGCAGGCCGGTCTCGGTCTGGTCCAGCGCGCCGTTGGTGAACGTGGTCGACCACCGGACCGTGTGGGCGAAGACGTTGTTCTCGACGTCGAAGCCGTCCGTGGGCGTGCCGCGCAGCTTGATCTCGGTCGAGTTGGTGGAGGGGAAGGAGTTGTAGGCGATGTCGGCGTACTCGCCGGCCGGACCGCACTGGTAGTTGGAGCAGTCACCGCGGCCGTGCATGTCGATGAGGTGCTCGTAGTGGTCCCAGCCCAGGAGCGAGAAGCCGAGCCCGGGTGACTCCATGAGATTGCGGTACACCAGGTACCCGGTGCCCGGCCGGCCGTCACCGGTGACCGAGTGGCGGTTGGCCTGGAACTCGTTCTTCTCGATCAGCGCGTAGGCGCCGTTGTTCAGGGCCACCCCGTAACCTGCGCCGTGATGGCTGCCGAACGCGTCCTCGATGCCGTCCATGGTGGGGTGCTGGTTGTCGTGGATGTAGTCGTCGTGCACCCACACCGTGTCGGCGTTGGCTCGGTTGATCCGGTTGCCCGGATCCTGCACGTTGATCGCCGCGCCGCGCCAGCGGGCGAACTCGTCGTGGTCGATCTCCACGTTCTGGCTGGACCAGATGTCGATCCCGTTCGCGTCGGTGGTGCCCACCGACGCGGCGGGGTCCATCGGCTCCCCGCCGTCGAACCTGATCCCGCTGATCCGCACGTTGTCCGCGGTTCCGCCGCCGCTGTCCCCGATCGTCAGCAGCGTCCGCGGGAACGTCGTCGTGAAGATCCGCGGCCCCTTCGCGACGACCGTGCGATCGCCGATGACCCGGACCCCGGGTGCCACCGGTACGGCCGACAGGCCGCTCAGGTCCAGATTCACGGTCCCCGCGATCGTCACCGTCGCGTTGGGGGTGCCGACGGCCTGGACGAACTGGTTCTGCTGGTCGTCGGAAGTGATGCTGAAGTCCGGCGAGTCGGCCGCGCGGCCGGCGGCTCCCGCGGGCACGGTGGCCGACGCGGTGCCCGCGGACACGGCCAGTGAGGTCACCAGTGCCCCGACCGCCGCGAACAGTCGGCACGTTCTCGAAATGTTCATCCCTGTCCCGGTTCTCGTCCCGTGTGCTGACTCGGTGGAGCCGACCGGTCCGGGACCGCGCGCCCTCTCAGGGGCGCGGCCTGCGCAGCCCGGCGTGACCACCCGAGGGTGGGGCGTTCCGTGTCGTTCCACGCCGTTCCACGCGGCCGGCAGGCCCTCGCGGTCCGCGGCGGACGCCGTACGTGCCGAATGCCGAACATCGCGGCCACGCCGGTGCCAGACCTGAATCGAGCCTCCCGTGCCTGGAAGAGGCTCCTGGAACATGCGGGCAGGCCGGCCGCGACGACGGCCGGTCGCGCCGGGGCGACGAGGACGCGGCGCCCCCGCCGGAGGTCACGGTACCGACGGAGCACCGTGCCGGGAGAGACGATCAGGGGGAGCCCGCGGAGCCGCGACCGCGGGGGTGCCCCGCCCCGAACGCCCGGGCCGCCCCGCGCGGGGCAGCCGGGCAGGGCAGGGCCTGTACGGGGCTCCGGCTCAGGAGTCCACTCGTCGCCAGTCCGTCACCGGGCCGGGGTTCGTGTGGTCCGCGGGGGTGACCCAGAAGGCTTTGCCCAGCTCAGCGCTGAACTGGGCCCCTGTCCGGCCGTCGCCGGAGGAGCGGCCGGTCAGGCGGCGGCCTATCCACGGCAGCAGGTGCTGTCTGGTGAAGCGGGCGTCCGCCACCCGCCGCGCGGCCCAGCCGGGCGGCGCCGTGACCGGCATGGGCGTGTGCCATTCGGTGTCCTCGGCCTCGTACCCGAGGGTCTGCCAGACCGCCTCCGCGACCCGGCGGTGTCCCTCGGCGGTCAGGTGCAGCCGGTCCACGTCCCACATGCGCGGGTCGGAGAGCGAGGGGGCGCCGTACAGGTCGACCACGACTGCGCCGTGCCGCCCGGCCAGCTCGTCGACGCAGGCGAACAGCTCCTCCATGCGCGGCCGGAACCGGTCGAGGACCGGGCCCTGGCGGCCGGGGCTGCGCATCAGCACCAGCTGCTCGCAGGCCGGCGCCAGCCGCTCCACCGCCTCGGTGAGCAGGTCCCGGACCAAGGCCATGTCGCACTTGGGGCGCAGGGTGTCGTTCAAGCCGCCGACGAGGGTGATCACGTCGGGCCGCATCGCGGCCGCCACGTCCACCTGCTCCTCGACGATCTGGCGGATCAGTTTGCCTCGCACCGCGAGGTTGGCGTAGCGGAAGCCGGGGGTGCGGCCGGCCATCCGGATGGCGAGGACATCGGCCCAGCCCCGGTACGAGCCGTCGGGCTGCAGGTCCGACATGCCCTCGGTGAAGGAGTCGCCGACCGCGACCAGGCTGGAGTGGGTGGGCGGCGCGGGGCGCAAAGGGTTCTTCTGCATGGCGACAGAGATGGTATCCCGAGGCGCATACCCGTCAGTCGGTTCCTCCCCGGAGGCGGCTACGCGTGCTGCCCGAACAGCTCCCGCAGCACGTCCTCCATCGTCACGAGCCCGGCCAGCCGGCCGTCGTCGCCGAGCACGCCCGCCAGATGGGTGCGGCTGCCCCGCATCGCGGTGAGCACGTCGTCCAGCGGGGTGTCCTCCCGAACCCGGGCGATGGGCCGCATCTCCCGCAGCCGGAACGCCTCGTCCCGGGGCGAGGCGTCCAGCGCGTCCTTGACGTGCAGATAGCCGACGATCCGCCGCCCCTCGTCGACCACCGGAAACCGGGAGAAACCCGACCCCGCCGACAGCCGCTCCAGCTCGTCCGGGGTGACGCCCACGCGCGCGTAGACGACACGTTCCAGCGGTACGACCACGTCGCGCACCGGCCGCCGGCCCAGCTCCAGGGCGTCGTGCAGCCGCTCCTGCGCCCGGTCGTCGATCAGGCCCGCCTCGCCGGCGTCCTTGACGATCTCGGCCAGCTCGGTGTCCGTGAAGGTCGCGGCGACCTCGTCCCTGGTCTCCACCCGCAACAGCTTGAGCAGGCCGTTCGCGAAGGCGTTCACCGTGAAGATCACCGGGCGCAGGGCGCGGGAGAGCGTCACCAGCGGCGGCCCGAGCAGCAGCGCGCTGCGCACGGGCTCGGCGAGCGCCACGTTCTTCGGCACCATCTCGCCGAGCAGCATGTGCAGGTAGGTGGCCAGGGTCAGCGCGATCACGAAGGACACGACATGGCCCGCGCTCGTGGGCACGCCGACCGCGTGGAACACCGGCTCCAGCAGATGGGCGATGGCCGGTTCGGCGACCACGCCCAGCACCAGCGTGCACAGGGTGATGCCGAGCTGCGCGGCGGCCAGGAGCGCCGACACGTGCTCCAGGCCCCACAGCACGCTCCTGGCCCGCCGGTCGCCCGCCTCGGCGTGCGGCTCGATCTGGGAGCGGCGCACGGAGATCAGCGCGAACTCGGCGCCCACGAAGAAGGCGTTGACGACCAGCGTGGCGAAGCCGATGAGCAGCTGTACGGCGGTCACCGGTGCCCCTCCTGACTCTGGTCCTGCTCGTCGGCGTGCGGCGCGTGCAGCAGCACCCGGGCCGCCCGCCGCCCCGAGGCGTCCACCACGTCCAGGCGCCACCCGGCGACCTCGACGCCGTCCCCGGTCTCGGGTATCCGTCCCAGCTCGGCCGCGACCAGCCCGGCCAGCGTCTCGTACGGCCCGTCGGGCGGCCTCAGGCCGACGCGTGCGAGCTGGTCCATACGGGCCGCGCCGTCCGCGGAGTAGAGCGCGCGGCCCCGCTCGTCGGCGCCCGCGGGAGCGAGGTCGGGCGTCTCGTGCGGGTCGTGCTCGTCGCGCACCTCGCCGACGACCTCCTCGACGATGTCCTCCAGGGTGGCGACGCCGGCCGTACCGCCGTACTCGTCGATGACGACGGCCATGGTGCGCCGGCCGCCGAGGCGGTCAAGGAGGCGGTCGACGGTGAGGGACTCGGGGACCAGCAGGGGTTCGCGCATCACCTGGGCCACCCGGACCCGGCCCCGCTCCGCCACCGGCAGGGCCAGGATGTCCTTGATGTGGGCGGTGCCGACGACCGTGTCCAGGCTCTCCCGGTAGACCGGGAAGCGGGACAGCCCGGTCGCCCGGGTCGCGTTCGCGACGTCCTCGCAGGTGGCGTGGACCTCCAGGGCGACGACCTGCACGCGTGGGGTCATCACGTTCTCCGCGGTGAGATCGGCGAGGTTCAGGGTCCGCACGAACAGCTCGGCGGTGTCCGCCTCCAGCGAGCCCTTCTTGGCGGAGTGCCGGGCCAGCGCGGCCAGCTCCTGGGGGCCGCGCGCGGAGGCCAGCTCCTCGGCGGGCTCCAGGCCGAACCGTCGTACCAACCGGTTCGCGGTGTTGTTCAGGTGCGTGATGAAGGGCCGGAAGGCCGCGCTGAACCAGCGCTGGGCGTTGCCCACCCGTTTGGCGACGGCGAGCGGAGAGGAGATCGCCCAGTTCTTGGGCACCAGCTCGCCGACGACCATCAGGAAGACCGTGGACAGCGCGGTGCCGATCACCAGGGCGAGCGAACTCGCCGCGGAGCGTGCGATGCCGACCGCCTCCAGCGGACCGGCCAGCAGCTTGGCGATCGACGGTTCGGCGAGCATGCCGACCACCAGATTGGTGACCGTGATGCCGAGCTGCGCTCCCGAGAGCTGGAAGGTCAGCTGCCGTACGGCCCTGAGGGCGCCCGCCGCCCCGCGCTCGCCGCGCACGACGGCGCGCTCCAGTTCGCCGCGATCCACGGTGGTCAGCGAGAACTCGGCGGCGACGAAGGCGCCGCAGGCGAGCGAGAGCAGGATCGCCACCAGCAGGAGGAGCACTTCGGTCATCGGGTCACCTCCGTCCCATGGTCGGACAGGGCGGTCGGGACCGCGCGGTGTTGACGGGACGGGGGACCGGGAGGCTCGCCCATGGGCGGACGCTCACACACCTTCCATCGGGGAACGGCACGACTCCTCAAGGGTAAAGGATCGGCAAAGCGGGGTGTGCGGAAGTGTCACCTACAGCGGTTTGACCCAGCGTCGCCAGTGGTCCTCGCGGTGGTAGCCGGTGGCGGCCCAGGTGTGGTGGGCCGGCGCGTTGGCCTCCAGGACCATGGCGTCCACGCGTCGTCCGCCCAGGGCGGCGAAGCGCTCCTCGGCGGCTCGCAGCAGCGCGGTCGCGACACCCCGCCGACGGTGGTCCGGGTGTACGGCGAGGCGGTAGGCGGAACAGCGCCAGCCGTCGAAACCGGCGATGACGGTTCCGGCGAGGACACCGTCACGGGTGGCGAGGAGCAGGGCCCCGGGGTCCCGCGCGATGAGCCGGGTCACGCCGTCGTGGTCGTCGCTGATGCTCGTTCCTTCCGCGGCCTCACGCCAGAACCCCAGCACGGTGTCGACGTCCGAGAAGGTGGCGCAGCGGATACGAAGATCACTCATGGCACGAGCCAAGCAGGGTGTTCACCCGTCTGGCGAACGAGTTTCCCGCCGTGCGGATCAGGCGGATCAGGCGGGACCCGCGGGCCGGGCGGTCCCGCCCGGCCGATCTCGTTCCGCGCCCTACGCCCAGCAGCCGTTGACGGTGGCGGCCAGGCCGTCGAGGGCGTCCTTGGTGGCGGCCGGGTCGGCGGTGGAGCCGTTCTCGATGAAGGAGAAGATCTTCCAGCGGCCGTCCTCGGCCTTCGTCAGTCCGCTCAGCGCGATCGCCCCGGTCAGCGTGCCCGTCTTGGCGCTGACCCTTCCGACGGCGCACTGGGAGTCCGCGGTGTCGAACCGGCCCCACTCCGGGCCCAGCGTCGAGCCCGCCTCACCCGCGACGGGCAGTCCGTCGACGATGTACTTCAGGGTCCTGCTGTCGGCGGCGGAGCCGGCCAGGTCGAGGATGTCGGCGATGGTCTGTGCCGGGATCCGGTCGGCACGGGAGAGCCCACTGCCGTCGTGGATCTCGAAGTCGGCCAGCGACACGCCGTACTGGCCGAGAACCTGACGTACGACAGCCGTGCCGTCCTCGAAGGTGGCCGGCCGGCCTGCGGCGAGCGCGGTGGTCCGCAGCAGGGTCTCGGCGATGTCGTTGTCGCTCACCTTGAGCATGTGTTCCACGACGGCGGACAGCACGTCGGACCGGTGCTGTGCCACGGTGGCGGTCCCGGTGGCAGCGGTGCCGTGGGCGACGTTCCCGCTGACGGTGACGCCTCGCTCGGCGAGGAGCCTGGCGAAGGTCTGGCCGGCGTCCAGGGACGTGTCCGTGACGTGGCGGCCGTCGACCACCAGCGCCCGTACCGGGGCGACGGAGTCGGGGTAGTAGCCGTCGTTCCAGCCGGCGGCGAGCGTGGGCGCGGGGAAGAGGCTGTCGTCGACCCGCACCTTCACCGAGGTCACGCCCGCGTTCTTCAGGCCCGCGACGACGGTGTCGGCCAGCGCGTCGAGGTCGGCGGAGGTCAGAGTGCGGTCCCCGCCGCCGACCAGGGTGACGGTGCCGTTGCCGTAGACGACCTTGGTGGTGAAACGGTGGTCTGGGCCGAGAACCGTCAGCGCGGCGGTCGAGGTGGCCAGTTTGGTGTTGGACGCGGGCATCAGCGCGGTGGTCGCGTCATGACCCCACACGAGGCCGCCGGAGTCCGCGTCGATCACGACACCGCTCAGCGTGCTGCCCAGGCGGATGTCCTGGACACGGGTGCTGAGACGGTCCGCGATCGACTGCTCGGCGGGGTCGAGGGTGGTGGGCGCCGCGAAGGCGGACGTGCCGAACAGGATCGTCCCGGCGACGGGAGCGGTCACCGCGATGACGGCGGCACGGCGGAGCGCCGGACCGAGCGTTCTGCCCCTGTGGTGGCGGACGCCCGCGCGGCCGGCGGAGGAGTTCGACATGGAGGCCTCGGTCCAGGTGTGTGAGCGGGGGACGTGCCGGAGATCCAGTGAATCTTGAAAGGGAAAGCAACAGCCGCAACGGAGATTACCCATGGGCACGTTGTGCAGTGGGGAAGCCTGGCCGGATGGTGACGCCGGACCGTCAGCGGTCGCCCGCGAGCCCGGCCAGCACCGGCGCGAAGGCTTCCATGTACGGCTCCAGGACGGTCAGATAGGAGAACCCGTACCGCTCGCGCAGCCCCCGCACCCGCCCGGTGACCTCCTCCAGGGTGCCGACGAGGACCGTGGGCAGGGCGAGGGCCCGGGCCAGGCTCAGGTCGGGCCGCCGCTCCAGGAGCGGACCGAGCGCGGACCGGGGGTCGTCGGTGACCGCGACGATCTGGATGAGCAGGTTCCGTTCGGCTGGTTCACCGCGCCCCGACGCCAACTCCGCGTAGCGGGAGACCCGTTCGTCGAGGTCCCGTGCCGTGACCGGCTCCAGACGGCCCTCCGTGCTGCCCGGCGTCAGACGGGCCCCGGCGAAGGCCGCGATGTCCGCGTGCTCGGCGGTCAGCCGCAGCATCCGGTCGCCGTTGCCGCCGATCAGCAGCGGCACCCGGGGACCGTCCGCCTTGAGCAGCTTCTCGACCGTGCTCCGCAGCTGGTCCACCCGCTCGCGCGGCGAGCCGAACGGCAGCCCGGCCCGCTCGTGCTCCGCCTGCACGTAGCCGGTGCCGAGCCCGAGTTCGAGACGGCCGCCGGTCAGCGCGGCGGTCGTCGCGACCTCGCGGGCGAGCAGCACGGGGTTCCAGAAGCCCGCGTTGAGGACGAAGGTGCCGAGACGGAGCCGTTCGGTCGCCCCGGCCGCCGCGACCAGCGCCGGGAAGGGCGCGGGCATGCCCAGATGGTCGGGGACGAGGAGCACGTCGTAGCCGAGTTCCTCGGCGCGCCGGCACTTCGCACGCCACTCGGCGGCCGACGCGGGCGTGAGCAGGCTGACCCCGAAGCGGAACGGGCGCGGCATGAACTCTCCTCAACGGTCGACGACTTGAGTCACTCGTGCGCGATGGCCGCCAGCACGTTCATGCGCGAGGCACGCAGCGCCGGCAGCAGTGCCGCCACGATGCCCACGACCGCCGAGCCGACCACCACGGCGACGATCGTGCCCCACGGGAGCGCCAGCGCCTTCATGCCCTGGAGCGCCAGCACCTGCTGGGTGCACACGCCCCACACCAGGCCGAGCGCGAGCCCCAGCACCGCGCCGAACACCGCGATGACCACCGACTCCAGCCGGATCATCCGGCGCAGCTGCCGCCGGCCCAGACCGATCGCGCGCAGCAGGCCGATCTCCCGGGTGCGCTCCACGACCGACAGGGCGAGGGTGTTGACCACGCCGAGCACGGCGATCACGATCGCGAGGCCCAGCAGCGCGTAGACGAGGTACAGCAGCACCGAGATCTGGTCGTGCACCAGCTTCTTGTAGTCGGCCTGGTCGCGGACCTGGACCTGCGGGAACGGTGCGAGGGTCTTCTCCAGGTTCGCGCGGAGCCGGTCCACGCTCGTACCGGAGGCGTGGTTGACGTACAACGACGAGTCCTGCCCGCCGGGGACGTACTTCTCCACGG
Source organism: Streptomyces sp. NPDC059224 (assembly GCF_042754285.1). NCBI lineage: Bacteria > Bacillati > Actinomycetota > Actinomycetes > Kitasatosporales > Streptomycetaceae > Streptomyces > Streptomyces sp. NPDC059224. The sequence continues at coordinate 24,922 of NZ_JBHZAN010000033.1, read as the reverse complement.
TGGCGATGCCGAAGAACAGCCCGCCCTGGGTGCCGAAGGCGCTGCCGCTGTCCTGGTCGGTGAGGGCGCCCACCGTCATCTCGGCGCGCTTGCCGCCCTGGAACTCGACCGGGAGAACGCTGCCGAGGCGCACCTTGTGGTCCGCGGCGAAGGCGGCGTCCATGCCGATGCTGCCGTCGGCCAGTGCGGCGGCGGTGTCGCCGCCCTTGTAGGCGACATGCGCGACCTCGTCGACCCGCGGGTCGTACCCGGCGGCGGTCGTGGTGACCCGCTTGCCGTCCGGCAGCCGCACCGCCACCGGCGCGAAGCGCTGCCGTACCACCAGCCCGACGCCCTCGGTGCCGCGCACCTTGTCGGTGACTTCCTCGGTGAACGGCAGGAAGTTGCCGTTCTGGACGATGAAGTCGGCGCCCAGCGTCCTGTCGATCTGCTGGTCGAAGGACTTGGACATGGAGGCGCTGGCCACGGACATCCCGCCGACCAGGGCCAGTCCCACCATGAGCGCCGCGGCGGTGGCGCCGGTACGGCGCGGGTTGCGCAGGGCGTTGCGCTGGCTCATCCGGCCGACCGAGCCGAAGAGGGCGGGGAAGGCCGCGCCCAGGACGCGGATCACCGGGCGTACCAGGAGCGGGCCCGAGACGACCGTGGCGAGCAGGGTCAGCACCACCCCGAGGCCGAGCAGCGAGGCGGCCGGGGCGGTCTTCGTGGCAGTCGCGCAGCCGACGAGGGCCGCCGCCCCGAGCGCCCCGACGGCCGCGCCCACGATCGCCCGCGTCCGCAACGGCTTGCCCACCCCGGCGATCTCGGCGTCCGCGAGCGCCGCCATCGGCGACACGGTGGCCGCGCGCCGGGCGGGCAGATAGGCGGCGACGAAGGTGACACCGACGCCCACGAGGTACGCGGCGACGGGGGTGCCCCAGCCGATGACCATCTCGGTGGTCCTGAGGTTCATCCCGAACGCGCCCATCAGCTTGATCAGTCCGAGCGCCAGGCCGATACCAGCGGCCAGTCCCAGTGTCGAACCGACCAGCCCGAGCAGCACCGCCTCGGTGAGCACGGACCGCCGTACCTGACGGCGGTCGGCGCCCAGAGCGCGCAGCAGGCCCAGCTCGCGGGTGCGCTGGGCGATCAGCATGGAGAAGGTGTTCACGATCAGGAAGACGCCCACGAGGGTGGCGATACCGGCGAAGCCGAGCATCACGTACTTGATGACGTCGAGGAAGCCGCCCAGGTCCGCGGCGGAGGACTTCGCCTGTTCGTCGGCGGTCTTCAGGTCGTAGGTGCCGGTACCGATCGCCTCGCCGATCCGGTGCTTCAGCACGGCGTCGGTGACGCCCGGCGCCGCGTCCACCGAGATGCTGGTGGCCCGGTCGGCGGTGCCGAGCAGTTCCTTCGCGGCCACCGACGGGTCGAGGAAGACCAGGGCCGCGCCGGGGTTGGTGGTGGTGAAGGTGGCGATGCCGACGATCTCGACCTCGAAGGTGCCGGGCTGGGCCTGCACGGTGAGGGTGTCGCCGATGCGCACGTGTTTCTTGTCGGCGGTGTCCGCGTCGAGCAGTGCCTGGCCCGCGCCCCGCGGCGCGTGCCCCGAGGTGAGTTTCACGGGGCTGCGGTGGGTGAGGTACCAGTCGGTGGCGATGGTCGGGGCGCCGGTGGTCGGGCCGACCGACTCGTTGTGGCTGTCGACCACCACGACGTTCTGCACGGACACGTCCGCATGGCTGTCCGCGACCCCGTCGACCTCGGCGACCCGCTCCCTCAGCGCGGCCGGCACGGTCTGTACGGCACCGGTCGGCACCGACGACCTGAGGTCCTCCCTGGGCTCCACCGTCACGTCGGCGGAGGTGGAGGCGAACAGCCGGTCGAAGGTGCGGGTGACGGTGTCGGAGAAGATCAGGCTGCCCGCGACGAACGCCACGGACAGGACGATGGCCAGCGCGGACAGCAGCAGCCGTCCCTTGTGGGCCAGAAAGCTCCGCAGGGTTGCCTTGAGCACGGGGTCAGTCCTCCTCGGGCCCCGCGGACCCGCTCTCCACGTCGGAACCGGGGGGCCCGGCGGCTCCGGCGGGCTCGGCGGGGCCGCCGGCTCCGGGGAAAAGGCGCATCCGTTCCAGTACGGCGTCGGCCGTCGGCCCTTCCATCCGGTCCACCAGCCGGCCGTCCGCGAGGAAGAGCACCAGGTCGGAGTGGGCGGCGGCACCGGGGTCATGGGTCACCATGACCACCGTCTGCCCCAACTGGTCGACCGCGTCCCGCAGGAAGCCCAGCACCTCCAGACCGGCCCGCGAGTCCAGGTTGCCGGTGGGCTCGTCGGCGAATATCAGCTCCGGCCGGGAGGCCAGCGCCCGCGCGCAGGCCACCCGCTGCTGCTGTCCGCCGGACAGCTGCGCCGGCCGGTGCTTCAGCCGGTCCCGCAGCCCGAGCGTGTCGATGACCTGGTCCAGCCACTTCCCGTCGGGCTTCTTGCCCGCGATGTCCATGGGCAGGGTGATGTTCTCGGCCGCGTTCAGTGTCGGGATCAGGTTGAACGACTGGAACATGAACCCGATCCGGTCCCGGCGCAGCCGCGTCAGCTCGCGCTCCCGCAGCCCCGTTATCTCGGTGGTGCCGAGCCAGACCTGACCGGCCGACACGGTGTCCAGTCCGGCCAGACAGTGCATCAAGGTGGACTTGCCCGAACCCGACGGGCCCATGACGGCGGTGAAGCGGCCGCGATCGATGTCCACGTCCACCGAGTCGAGTGCCAGCACGGCCGTCTCACCCGCGCCGTACGCCTTGGTCAGCCCCCGTGCCCGGGCTGCTGTCCCCTCGGCGGCGGGTGCCTTCGCAGCAGGTGTGGCCAAGACTGCCTCCTCGCTCGCGCGGGTTCGTCGGCGCCGAGCGTAGTGTGAGCCGTCGCACAGGTGGTATCCCTTTTCGATTCCGATGCGCGCTTGCCGCTGCTAGCACAACCGCGCTAGCGTCGTACGTATGGCGAAGACCCAGCTGAACGTGCGCGTGGACGAGGGCACCGCCAAAGCGGCCCGCGAACGCGCCCTCGCGCGCGGCATGAGCGTCAACCGCTACATAGAGGAACTGGTCATGCAGGACACGGGTGAAGCGGGCCGTACGTTCGTCGAGGCCGCCGCCGACTTCATGAAGCAGTACGAGTCCGTCTTCGCGGAGGAGTTCGGCGAAGCACAGGGTCCCGACACGTCTGACAAGAGCGAAGGCCGTCACTGATCCCTTGAGCGACCTGACCATCGACCTCGCCTGGCTCCTCATGCTCGCCGAACAGAAGACCCCGGGTGACCCGCAGGTCACCGACTGGGGCGCGCTGATCGCGGCCGTCGCCAGGCATCAGGCCGAGATATTCGACGTCCCCGTCTACGACACCCCGCAGGCCCGTGCGGCCGCCCTGCTGCAACTCCTCATCCACGTCCCGGCCCTCGAGCGTTCGAACGCCCTCTTCGCGTCCTCGGTCGCCTACGCCTACCTGGTGGCCAGCGGCCTGAAGGTCGTCACCTCGCCGGAACAGGTCCGTGATCTGGCCCGGTTGGTGAAGGCCGGCGAGGCGAGCGTCTCCGACATCGCGGAGGAACTGCGCCGCTGGAGCCTGTGAACCGGGTTCCGCTCAGGACTCCGGGGGCTTGCGAGCGACGCCCAGCACGCAGGAGGAGGACGGCAGCCGCAGGCCGTTCTCCGGCACCGACATCCGCCGGTACGGGCCCAGTTCGAACCCGGCCGCGCGCAGCTCCGCGACCGGCTCCCGGGACAGATGGCAGCCGCCGCTCAGCAGCGGCCACACCGTCCGGTCCAGCGCCCGCTGGGTGAACAGCATCGCCGGACCACCGCCCCGGCCGTGCTCGAAGAACCGGAGCTCACCGCCCGGCCGCAGCACCCGCCGGACCTCCGCGAGCGCTCGTCGCACGTCCCGCACACTGCACAGCACCAGGGAGAGCACCGCCGCGTCGTACGCCTCGCTCTTCACCGGCAGCGCCTCCGCCGCGCCCGGCACCACGTCCACCGGGACCTCCGTACGGACCGCGGCCTCAGCCGCCAACTGCCGCAGCGTGCGCTCCGGTTCGATCGCGACGACCTCCGCGACCGAGGCCGGATAGCGGTCGAAGTTCAGGCCGTTGCCCGCACCGATCTCGATCACGCGCCCGGACAGCCCGGACAGCAGCCGCTCCCTGATGGCGGCCATCCCGAGCCTGGTCTCGGCGCTCACGCTGACGCGGGCGTAGCAGCGGGCGAACAGCGGGTGGTGGACGGGGTCCCGCACCGGATTCCCGGTGGCGGTGGACATCAGCCGCATGACGATACCTCCCGACGGGAGCAGGTCTACGGTGATTGTCCCCCGCGAGGGCCCGTCGCACCCCCCGCCGCCGGATCAGGCGATGAAGTCCCGCACCTGCTGGTAGACGCCGTGGTCGTCGTTCATGTCGGTGTGCGAGATGCAGCCGACCCCGACGTTGGTCGCCCCGCTCAGCAGCGCCGAGGAGTCCGGGTCGATCGCCGAGTCGCAGTTAGACCAGTACGCCGCGTAGGAGACGCTGCCGGGCGTCTCGTCACCGGAGTTGAGGGAGGTGAGGAAGGAGCTGCCGGTCGTCATCTCCTTGCAGGACGTGTACAGCCACCCGCACAGCGAGGCGACGCTCGTCCCGTGGTTCACCCCGGCGACCGACACGAAGTCGTCCACGTACGAGGTCCCGCCGAGGTTCTTGAGGTAGTAGCGGCTGTTCAGCGCGCCCATGGAGTGGACCACCAGGTCCACCTTCGAGGCGCCGGTCCGCGACAGCACGGTCTGGATGTAGCTCGACAACTGCGAAGCGGTGGTGACGTTCGACTTCGTCCAGTCGTAGGACCACGCGTACAGCTGGGAGGACGCGTAGCCGTCCGCCTCGAAGTCCGCGATCCAGTCGTCCCAGCTGCTGGAGTCGCTGCTGAGGCCGTGTACGAAGACGACCGGGTCGTGGCTCGCCGCCTGCGCGGGAGTGGTGGCCAGGGGGAGTGACAGAAGGAGCGAACCGGCTATCGCCGTCAGAGCGGTTGCGATGCGACGCGTGGCGCGTTGCATGATGCCTCCTGAAACGGGTGGGGTTGTTCAGGAGTGTCGGGACGGGTCTACGCGCGCCGCATCGGCGAAGTCGCCAGTCTTTACGAGTCAACTAACTCGCCAGTAACGTCTTTCGTGTGGTGATACCGGTGAATCCCCAACCTCTTGACCGCACTTCGCCACCGCAGACCACCGACGCGGTGCCGTGCCCGGCATCGGCGCTCCCCGAGGGCGTACGCGCCCGGGTGCGACGGGTCGTATACGAGGACCAGCGCGCCGTGGCCGAACTCGTGCCGCGCCTCACCCGACGGCAGACGGCGGGACTCGACCCGTTGCCGGCCGAACCGGCCGAACTCGCCCCGCGGTTGCTCCATGGGCTGCGCCGGGAGATCCGCGCGCTGCCGGACGACACCCGTCGGCTACTGCTCCTGGCCGCGGCCGACCAGTACCCGGTCGCCACCCACGCCTTCCTGCGCGCGGTCACGGCCGGCCGGCTCGACACCCGTCCGCTGGAGGCCGCCGAGACCGCCGGAGTCGCCCACGCCGGTGCCGGCGGGGTGTTCTTCCGGGACGCCTGGACCCGGATCGCCGCCTACGGGACCGCCTCGCCCGCCGACCGGCGCGCGGCCCACCAGCTCCTCGCCCGGGTGCTGGGCGGCAAGGGCGAGACGACCCGCCGCTCCTGGCACCGGGGCGCCGCCGCGCTCGGCCCCAGCGCCCGGCTCGCGGCGGAGCTCCGGGTCGCCGCCGACCGGGCGCGCGCCGAGGGCAGACCCGCGCTCGCCCGGGCCCTCGCCGAACGCGCCGCCGACCTCTGCCCGGACCCGGTGGCGGAGGCCCGGCTGCTCGCCAGGGCCGCCGCCGACGCCTGGCGCTGCGGAGAGCCCGACCGGGCGAGACGGCTCGCCGCCCGTACCGACGACTCCGCCTTCGACGGGGTCCTCGCCCTCCGGGCCGGCAACGCGGCGGAGGCCTTCGACGCCCTGCTCACCGCCGCCGTCGGGCAGGAACGTTCCGCCGACTCCGCCGTACTCCTCGCCCTCGCCACCGAGGCCGCCGTCTACACCGGCGACCTCAGACGCTGCCGGGAGGCCCATGACCTGGCCAGGTGGCTGGGCGTCTCCCCGCCGGGCATCCTCGCCGCACTCGCCGCCGCCGTGGAGGGCCGCTACGACGACGCCCGGATCCTCCTCACGGGCACCGCGGGCCGCTGCGGGCCGGGCGGTGACCCCAGCCTGCTGATCCACTCCGGCATGGCCGCGCTGATGCTCGGCGACCACACCCGCGCCGCCACCGCCACCCTCCGGGCGGCCGCCTCGGCCCGTGCCCTCGGTACCCCGGCGACGGCCGCACAGGCCATGGAGTTCCGGGCCTACGCCGACTTCTGGAGCGGCCGCAACCGGGCCGCCGAGGCCGCCGTCCAGGAGGCCCTGGGCCAGGCCCACGCCACCGGGCAGGACAACGGTGCCTGTCACCTCCGGGCCGCCCTCGCCATGTTCGCCGCCGTCCGCGGCGACGAGGAGGCCTGCCGCGAGCGCTCCGCCGCCGTGCACGCGCACGCCCTGGCACACGGGCTCGGTCTGCCCGCCGCCCTCGCGCAGTGGGCGCTCGCCTTCCTCGACCTGGCGGCCGGCCGCTTCCCCGCTGCCGCCGCCCGGCTGCGCGCCCTCGCCGGATTCGGCCCCGGACACGGCCACCGGGCCATCCGGCACCTTGCCACCCCGCACTACGTCGAGGCCGCGGTCCGTACCGGAGACACCAGGGTCGCCCGTGCCGCACACGCCGACCACCACCGTTGGGCGACCGCCGTCCGCAGCGCCGACGACCTCGCGCTGAGCGCCCGCTGCCGGGCGCTGCTCGCCCCTGGCGCCGAGGCCCTCCAGCACTACCGTGCCGCACTCGACCTGCACGCCCGGGGCATCCGTGACTTCGAACGTGCCCGTACCGAGCTGCTGTTCGCCGGGGCGCTGCGCCGGCTGCGGCAGCGTCCCGAGGCCCGGGACCGGCTGCACAGCGCGCTGGCCGCCTTCGAGTCCTTCGGCGCCACCCACTGCGCGGCCCAGGCCCGTGCGGAACTCCGGGCGCTGGGAACGGCGTCGACACCGTCCGGCGCCGGTTCTCCGGACCCGGCCGCCGTCCTGACCGCCCAGCAGCTGACGGTCGCCCGGATGGCCGCCGAGGGGGCCACCAACCGGGAGATAGCCGACCGGCTCAACCTGAGTCCGCGCACCATCGACCACCACCTGCGCGGGGTCTTCGCCCGGCTGGACATCCGCTCCCGCATCGAACTGGTACGGCTGCTCGGCGAGCCGGCCCAGGGCCGTCGGCCGGGTGCGGCTGCGTGGGGGCCGGCCGCGCAGTTCCCCGCACCCCTTCGGGGGCACGGCTGCGCGGCCCGTCACGCGTACTAGCGCGCTTCCCGTCGCCGGAACGCCTCCGCGTCCCAGTTGCCGTCCAGCCGCGCCGACAGCCAGCCCGGCGCCGCCGCACGGAAGTCGGCGGGCGTCAGCGCCCCGGCCCCGGCGGGCAGCGCACCGAGCAGCGGTGCCCCGGCCACCTCCGGAAGATCGGCGACGTTGCAACGCGACGCCAGATCCGGGGACCCGGGCCAGCTGCCGATCACCACACCCAGCAACTCCAGCTCACGTGCCCGCAGTTCACGTGCCGTCAGCTCAGTGGTGTTGAGGGTGCCGAGCCCGGCCGACGCCACCACCAGCACCGGCGCGTTCAGCAGCCGGGCCGCGTCCGCCAGCGTGCCGCCCGCCGCGTCGAACCGTACGAGCAGCCCGCCCGCCCCCTCGACCAGCACCAGTTCGTGCTCGGTGGCCAGCTTGGCGGCGGCCTCCGCCACCTCGTGCGGACGCACCGGAGCCGTCCCGGCCCGCCGGGCCGCCGTCCCGGGCGCCAACGGCTCCGGGAATCGGGCGAGTTCGGCCGTCGTCACCGGGCCGGCGAGCCGCCCGACCTCGTCGGCGTCCCCGCGCTCGTCCGGTCGTACCCCGGTCTGCGCGGCCTTCAGGACCGCGACCGTGCGGCCCGCCGTGAGCGCCGCGGCGGCGACGGCGGCCGTGGTGACCGTCTTGCCGACCTCGGTGCCCGTCCCGGTGATGATCAGGATCGGCATGTTCATCCCTCCCGCGCGGCGGCGCACACCGCGCGCGCGATCCGTGCCACGTCCGCGTCGCCGGTGACGTACGGGGGCATCGTGTAGACCAGATCGCGGAACGGCCGCAGCCAGACGCCCTCGCGTACGGCGGCCGCCGTGGCGGCCTTCATGTCCACCTCGTGGTCCAGCTGGACCACCCCGATGGCGCCGAGGACCCGGACGTCCCGCACGCCGGGGATCTCCCGGGCCGGCGCCAGCCCGTCCCGCAGGCCCGACTCGATCCGCTTCACCTCCGCCCGCCAGTCCTGGGCCAGCAGCAGCCCGAGCGAGGCGCAGGCCACGGCGGCGGCCAGCGGATTGCCCATGAACGTCGGGCCGTGGGCCAGCACCGGCACCTCGCCCCGCGAGATGCCCTGGGCGACCCGGGGCGTGCACAGGGTCGCCGCCATCGTCAGGTAGCCGCCGGTCAGTGCCTTGCCCACGCACATCACATCGGGCGTGACGGCCGCGTGGTCCGCCGCGAACAGCGCGCCCGTACGGCCGAAACCGGTCGCGATCTCGTCGAACACCAGCAGCACGTCGTGCGCGTCGCAGGCCTCGCGCAGCACCCGCAGATAACCGGGGGAGTGGAACCGCATCCCGCCCGCGCCCTGCACCACCGGCTCCACGATCACCGCGGCCAGTTCGTGCGCGTGCCGCTCGATCAGCGACCGCAGACGGTCGGCGTACGACTCGTCGTACTCGGCCGGAGGCGCGTCCGCGAACACCTGGAGGGGCAGCACCCCGGACCACAGCTCGTGCATCCCGCCCTCGGGGTCGCACACCGACATCGGCTGCCAGGTGTCGCCGTGGTAGCCGCCCCGCCAGGTCAGCAGGCGCTGTTTCGCGGGGCGGCCGAGAGACCGCCAGTACTGCAGGCACATCTTGACCGCGACCTCGACCGACACGGAGCCGGAGTCGGCGAGGAAGACATGCTCCAGTCCGTCCGGCGACATGTCGACAAGGAGCTTCGCCAGGCGTACCGCGGGCTCGTGGGTGAGCCCGCCGAACATCACGTGGCTCATCCGGTCGAGCTGGCCGCGCGCGGCCTCGTTGAGCACCGGGTGGTTGTAGCCGTGGATCGCCGACCACCAGGACGACATGCCGTCGACCAACTCGCCCGAGCCGTCCGCGAGCCGCAGCCGGACCCCGCTCGCCGACTCCACGACGAGCGGTTCGGCCCGGCCCGGCATCGGTCCGTACGGATGCCAGACGTGCCGCCGGTCCAGCTCCAGCAGCTCGGGGACGCTCAGGTCAGGCATTGGGCGCGAGATCCGTTCCGGCGCCCCGGCGGCGGACGGCGACGAGGTCGGTGCGCGGCTCGTTGGCCTGCGCGGTGTCCTCGTGCGAGCCGCAGACGCCCGATCCGCACCCGGCCTCGGCGTGCGACCCGCACCCGGCCTCCGCGTGCGACCCGCAGCCGCCGGCCGCGACCTGCGAGCGGTGCTGCGGCAGCGTCACCTCGTCGGCGCCCTCGACCACGAACCCGGCGTCCGCGATCATCTCCAGATCGGCCTGGCCGGCCTGGCCCTCGGTGGTGAGGTAGTCGCCGAGGAAGATCGAGTTCGCGAGGTGCAGCGCGAGCGGCTGCATGGTGCGCAGGTGGACCTCGCGGCCGCCCGCGATACGGACCTCGACGTCCGGGCAGACGAACCGCACCATCGCCAGGATCCGCAGACAGCGCTGCGGGGTCAGGTTCCACTCCTTGGCCAGCGGGGTGCCCTCGACCGGGATCAGGAAGTTGACCGGCACCGAGTCGGGGTCCAGCTCGCGGAGCGAGAAGACCACGTCGACCAGGTCCTCGTCGCTCTCGCCCATACCGGCGATGAGACCGGAGCAGGCCGACAGACCTGCCGCGTGCGCCTTGTTGACGGTGTCCACCCGATCGGCGTACGTGTGCGTGGTCGTGATGTCCCCGTACGTCCCCTCGGACGTGTTGAGGTTGTGGTTGTAGGCGTCCGCGCCCGCCTCCCGCAGCCGCTCGGCCTGGCCGTCGGAGAGCAGACCGAGGCAGGCGCACACCTCGACGTCCTCGTTCTGCTCCTTGATCGCCTTGATGGTGCCGGCCACCCGGTCGACGTCCCGGTCGGTCGGGCCGCGCCCGCTCGCCACCAGGCAGACCCGCTTGGCGCCCCCGGCCAGACCGGCGGCGGCCGCCTTGGAGGCCTCGTCGGGTTTCAGCCAGCTGTACTTGAGGATCCCGGTCGAGGAGCCGAGGCGCTGCGAGCAGTAGGAGCAGTCCTCCGGGCACAGGCCCGACTTGAGGTTGACCAGGTAGTTGAGTTTCACGCGCCGGCCGAACCACTGCCGGCGCACCTTGCCGGCCGCGGCCACCACGTCGAGCACGTCGTCGTCGGAGGTCGCCAGCACGGCGAGCGCTTCCTCGCGGGTCGGCAGCTCGCGCCGAAGCCCCTTGTCCACCAGCGTGTTCAGCAGGTCCATGAAAGCCGATCCTGTACTACGGGGCCGCTCCTGGCCAAGGAGAGTTTGCACAACCCTGTCAGTTCGACGTGTGGGTATTGCCACACAGTGGGTGGCTGGTCGTCCCGCTAGGGTCTGTCCACTGCCTACAAATTCACCGGAGGAGCCATGGCGTTCGGCTGGATCGACGAACAGGCGGAACTCCGCCGCCGCGCCGGACTGGTACGGACCCTGCGCCCCCGCCCCGCCGACTCGCCGCTGCTGGATCTGGCGAGCAACGACTACCTGGGCCTCGCCCACCACCCCGAGGTGACCGAGGGCGCGGCCGGGGCGGCCCGGACCTGGGGCGGCGGCTCCACCGGCTCCCGGCTGGTGACCGGCACCACCGAGCTGCACACCGAGCTGGAGCGCGAGCTGGCCGAATTCTGCGGGTTCGAGGCGGCCCTGGTCTTCTCCTCCGGCTACGCCGCCAACCTCGCCGCCGTCACCACCCTCGGCCCGCACGGCTCCCTGATCGTCTCCGACGCCCTCAACCATGCCTCGCTGATCGACGGCTGCCGGCTGGCCCGGGGCGCCACCCAGGTCGTCGGGCACGCCGCCCCGGACGCCGTGCGCAAGGCGCTCGGGACGCACGAGGGGCCCGCGGTCGTCGTCTGCGACACGGTGTTCTCGGTGGACGGCGACGCGGCACCGCTGGCCGGCCTGGCCGAAGCGTGCCGGGAGCACGGCGCCGGTCTGCTCGTGGACGACGCGCACGGGCTCGGGGTGCTCGGGGACGGCGGCCGGGGCGCGCCGCACGCGGCCGGGCTCGCCGGCGCCGACGACGTGGTGGTCACCGTGACCCTGTCCAAGTCGCTGGGCAGCCAGGGCGGGGCCGTGCTCGGGCCGGCCCGGGTGATCGACCATCTGGTGAACGCGGCCCGGACCTTCATCTTCGACACCGGCCTGGCCCCCGCGGCGGCGGGAGCGGCCCTGGCGGCGCTGCGGCTGCTGCGCCGCGAGCCCGAACGCGCGGAGCGAGCCCGTGCGGTGGCCGCCGAACTGCACGCACGGCTGATCGCCGCGGGTCTGGAAGCGGTGCGTCCGGACGCCGCGGTGGTCTCCGTGCGGGCCCCGTCCCCGGAGGGGGCCGTGCGGTGGGCGGCCGACTGCCGTACGGCAGGCCTGGCCGTGGGGTGCTTCCGTCCGCCGTCCGTGCCGGACGGCATCTCACGGCTCAGGCTGACCGCCCGGGCGGACCTCTCCGGGGCCGAGATCGAACGCGCTGTACAGGTGATCGGTCAGACACGGCCATGAGTCGGCGTGACACGGTCGGATCCTGACCGAATGCGGATATGGACTCGGTTACGGACTGTGATCAGCAGGTGAGCGACGACACGAAACCCGCCCAGCTCCCGGGGGAGAAGAGCAGCGCGGGTCCGGCCGGATCCTTGGAGTCGCGCACGGCGAGCAGTCCGGCCAGCCGGCCGGAGCGCGGCCGTGCCGTCTCCACGCAGTTGTTCGCTCCGGTGCTGTAGCTGCTGCGCAGCCACCGCAATCCGTGCAGATCAGCACTTGAAGGTACGTTCCGAGGCAGTGCAGTCATGGTGCCTCCTTACGCGCCGTCACCTATCCCGGCGATGTAATCCAGCGAATCCTCGGGCGAAAGGGCGTGGATCTGAAGGGTGTTGAAGGCCTCCGCGTAGGTCTGGAGGTCTTCTTTCCGTTCGAGGTAGAGGCTACTCGTCAACTGGTCGAGAACAACCACATCCAGATCAGAAGTGCTCGGAAATGAGAAGATTACGAAAGGCCCGGTGATGCCGATATGGGCTCCGGCCGAGAACGGCAGCACCTGGAGCCGTACCTGGGGCAACCGGGCCGCCTCCAGCAGCCGCTCCAGCTGCCGCGCCATCACGCCCGGGCCGCCGACCTCCCGGCGCAGCACCGCCTCGTCAAGGACCGCGCTCAGCTCCAGCGGCGGATGGTTGCGCAGCACGTCCTGCCTGGCCAGCCGCACTTTCACCAGGGCGTCCAGCGCCTCGTCGTCGAGCCCGTCGACGGCCGCCCGGGTCACGGCACGCGCGTACTCGGGGGTCTGCAGCAGCCCCGGTACGACCGAGGTCTCCAGCGTGCGCATCGCACGCGCCTGCGACTCCAGGCTGATGAAATCGCGGTAGGTGGGCGGCAGTACGCCACGATAGGCGTGCCACCAGTGGTGTCGCCCGGCGGTGTCCTCCGCCCCCGCCAACACCAGCAGCAACTCGCGCAGTTGCCCCTCGACCACGCCGTACGCGTCGAGAAGTAACCGCACATCGGCTGGTTTCACACCGCTGGCGCCGGTCTCGATCCGGCTCACTTTCGACTGATGCCAGCCCACCAGACGGGCGGCCTCACCGCTCGTGAGCCCGGCGCCGGTGCGCAGAGTGCGCAGTTCGGAGCCCAGTTTCCGACGGCGCACCGCGGGACCGTTCTGCATGGGCTACTCCTTACTCCTTCCGAGCCGCCCAAATACACTCTGGGGTCGCAGAGTTCACCGCATCGAGCGACAGATATATGCATATCTTGGTGGATCGCTCCCCTGGCCACCCTGGTAATGGCAGTCTGGCGAAGAAGCACCAGTCCGGGACCGTACTCGAACCATCCGCACCGTGTGTCGGACTCCGGTCCCGTGGGAAAGGGACGACGTCGCCATGGCAGACCACCTGGAAGCATCCATCACTCTGCCGAGCGATCCCGCCTCGGTCTCCACGGCCCGCTCCTACGCGCTGGGCACCCTCGCCGAATGGGGGCTGCCACCGGAGACGGAGACCGCGGACACCATCCGCCTCATCGTCTCCGAACTCGCCACCAACGCGGTGCAGCACACCTTCGGCCAGTCGCCCACCTTCACGGTGGACCTCGTCCTCGACCGTGACGAACAGCTGCGCATCGGCGTCACGGACAGCCATCCGCGCTTCCCCAAGAGACTCCCTGCCGCGGTGCAGCAGGACAACGGGCGCGGCATGGTCATCATCCGCTGGCTCACCGCGGAGTGCGGCGGCAAGCTCCGGGTGCGCCCCACCCGGGAGGGCGGCAAGACCGTCTTCATCGAACTGCCCTGGGCGGTCCGGGCCGGCACGGTCACCGCAGCCGGCCGGCAGGAACCGTAGCCCCGAGTTCCCGCCGGCCTGCTGAGGGGTGCCGCTGTGCGAGTCAGCTGACCCGGCCGTACCAGACGCTCCGCGTCCAGATCTTCTGGAGCTTCACCACGTCCCCGGTCTTCGGGGCGTGCCAGATCCGTCCCTTCCCGGCATAGATGCCGACGTGGTAGACGCTGGAACCCGAGTGGAAGAAGACCAGGTCACCGGCCTTGCGTTTGCCGGCCGAGATGTGACGGGTCTTGTTGTACTGCTGGGCCGCCGTTCGCGGGAGCTTCTTGCCCGCCTTCTTGAACGAGTACAGGGTGAGCCCTGAGCAGTCGAACCGGTTCGGTCCGGTGGCACCCCACCTGTAGGGCGCGCCCTTCTTCGAGGCCGCGACCTGAAGTGCCTTCGTCCCCATCGTGGCGGCCGAGGCGTCGGAGGCGACACCGGGGATCACGATGGAGCCGCCCACGGCGGCGATGGTGAGCGCCGAGGCCGTGCCGGCCCGCGCCATCAGCGACGGGACACGATTGAGCGCAGTCATGCGCAACCCTTCGTCAGCCGCCTGTGAAGGATGACCTGTCGGATTCGGGCTGGCGAAGTTGCCCGGCCGCGTTGCCACGGCTTCACCCCAAGGGCTGCCCGGTCCGGTCGTGGTGCGACCGTGCCGGCGACCCGTCGTGCTCGGGTCCTCCACTCCTGCCGATCCACTTCCGTCGACCGGTCATCCGGGCGGCGGCAGGACTCGGCGTCCGCACGGATCGCCCCGCCGCGGTGGCGGGGGCTTGTCGTCAGACAGGGATCCTCACTCACGCGTGTCCGAAAATCCCAACCGAATCGGGGATTTGTGGGGTTACTCACCACCCACCCGTTCGGGTGGACAGAGTTGTGTTCGATTAGTCGTCAACTGCCCTGCGTAGCCCCGGACCTGCACCGGAACCCCTCGCGGGCCCCTTCGTGCGCGCATCTTGAGCGGCCCCCGCGGTCAGGTAAAACCACGCCACACTCCGCCGAACGGCCGTAACCCCACTGGGTCGTTTCAACTCCGGTCCCATCGACCGGTGGACGTCTCGCCCCGGACGTCGGCGGGCGTCACCGTACGCAGTCGGGCGGGAGTGCGACGCGCGCGGTCCGGCGCTCGCCGTCGAGCACCCGCAACGCCCGTGCCAGCGTGTCGCCGTGCAGCTCCGTCTCGCCCCGCCGGTGCATCAGCGCGAGGGCGTCGCGCAGCTCGGCCGCCGCGCGCACCAGCGCCTGCGCGGCGCGCAGCCCACGATAGGTGTCCTCGTTCTGCGCCGGGTTGATCCGGCCCAGCAGGTCGACCACGTCCAGGTAACGGTCGACCAACTCGCCCTCGGCGCGGGTCAGCGCGGGCAGCGGCGGCAGCTCCGGTGGCAGCATCGGACACTCACCCCGCGTCCGGCAGGTCGAGGGTGCTCCTGCGGCTTTGCACGATCCGGTCCACCAGCCCGTACGCCAGCGCCGCCCGCGCGTCCAGCACCAGGTCCCGCTCCAGGTCCTGGTGGACCTGGGCCGCCGTCCGCCCGGTGTGCCGGACGAGCATCTCCTCGAGCAGCCCGCGGGTCCTGTCCAACTCCGCCGCCCGGACGACCAGATCACTCGGCTGGCCCTGTACCGGCTCCGGCAGCGACGGCTGCTTGAGCACGACCCGCGCACCCGGCAGCACGGAGCGCTTGCCCGGGGTGCCCGCCGCGAGCAGCACCGCGGCCGATGCCCCGGCCTGCCCGAGGCAGATCGTCTCCACGTCGCAGGTGACGTACCGGACCGTGTCGTAGATCGCGGCCATCGCGCTGAACGAGCCGCCCGGAGAGTTGATGTACAGCGAGATGTCCCGCTCCGGCGCCGCGTGCTCCAGGTACATGAACTGGGCCGTCACATCGTTGGCCGAGGTCTCGTCGACGGGCGTGCCGAGGAAGACGATCCGTTCCTCCAGCAGCTTCGAGTACGGATCCAGCGTGCGCTGCCCGGCGCCGGTGCGTTCGGTGAACTCGGGCAGGACGTAGCGGGCGGACGGTCGGGTCATGACGTACCCCTCCTCGCGGCTGAGCTGACTCAGTGGCCGAACTCTCAGTAAGAAACGTACAGGACGTACAGAACCCTGGAGGGGTGTCGTGCGGGGATTCCGCTGTCGCCGAACAAGATGTGATGTCCGGGGTGCCCCGTAAGCTGGGGGCATGGCCTACGAGATTCCGGTGACGCAAGCCAGGGCTGAGCTCGCCGACCTGATCAACCGGGTGGTGTACGGCGGTGAGCGCGTCGTCGTGACGCGGCACGGCAAGCCGCTGGTCGCCCTCGTCTCCGCAGCCGACCTCGAACGCCTCGAAGAGCTGTCGGAAGCCGCCGAGGACCAGGTGGTGAGCGCGGTCTCCACGGTCCGCGAGAGCGCCGCCGTACGCCCGGAGCGCGGCCGCTTCGGCATCACGGCCGAACACAGGGGCGTCGCGGGCTCCTGAGCGCCTGTCACGACATCGGCCCTTCTCCGGAGCCAGCGGAGGAGGGTCGACGCACGTGCCCGGGGAGGCGACCGGGGCGGTGCCGGCCCTGCCCGTCGGCGCGGTGTTCACCCGGACGGCGCGGTGTTCACCCGGACGGCCCCCAGGGCGGCGACGAGAGGTGACAGGACCCGTTCGGCGGCGCCGGTGGCGTGCGCCGTGGGCCGGGCCGCACCTCCATGCGCCGGTCATCAGACGATCAAGGTCCGGTTAACGTCGTCGAAACTCCGGCAAACTAGCCTGCCGATCCACGCCACCAGGGGTTTTCGTATCCGGATCGGGTCCGCCCGATCTGTCGCGGTGGCTGCGGCAACCGGACCCCGCACGGTCCGGAGCGAGGACTGTGAGGTGGGACGTGCAACTGACCCCGCACGAGCAAGAGAGGCTGCTGATCCACGTGGCGGCCGACGTGGCCGAGAAGCGCCGGGCCCGCGGACTGCGGCTGAACCACCCGGAGGCGATCGCCCTCATCACGTCGCACATCCTCGAAGGCGCCCGTGACGGTCGCACCGTCGCGGAACTCATGGCATCCGGGCGCAAGCTCCTCACCAGGGACGACGTCATGGAAGGCATCCCCGAGATGATCCACGACGTGCAGGTCGAGGCGACCTTCCCGGACGGCACGAAGCTCGTCACCGTCCATGACCCGATCGTCTGAGGGGCCACCGATGATCCCCGGAGAGTTCCTCTTCGCCGACGGGCCCATCGTGTACAACGAGGGCCGCGACGTCACCCGGATGACCGTCCTCAACGCCGCCGACCGGCCCGTCCAGGTCGGCTCCCACTACCACTTCGCCGAGGCCAACCCCGGACTGGAGTTCGACCGGGACGCCGCGCGCGGACGGCGGCTGAACGTCGCCGCCGGCACCGCCGTCCGCTTCGAGCCGGGCATTCCCGTCGACGTCGAACTCGTCCCGCTCACCGGGGCCCGGGTCGTCCCCGGGCTGCGCGGGGAGACCGGAGGTGCCCTCGATGCCTGAGATCTCCCGCGCCGCCTACGCCGACCTGTTCGGACCGACGGCCGGCGACCGGATCCGGCTCGCCGACACCGACCTGATCGTGGAGATCGAGGAGGACCGCTCGGGCGGCCCCGGGCGCGCCGGGGACGAGGCCGTCTTCGGCGGCGGCAAGGTCATCCGCGAATCCATGGGCCAGTCGCGCGCCACGCGCGCGGAGGGCACTCCCGACACGATCGTCACCGGCGCGGTGATCATCGACCACTGGGGCGTCGTGAAGGCCGACGTCGGGATCCGCGACGGCCGGATCACCGGCATCGGCAAGGCGGGCAACCCCGACACCATGGACGGGGTCCACCCGGAGCTGGTGATCGGGCCCGAGACCGAGGTCATCGCCGGCAACGGGCGGATCCTGACCGCCGGCGGCGTCGACGCGCACGTCCACTTCATCTGCCCGCAGATCGCCGACGAGGCACTGGCGGCGGGGATCACCACACTGGTCGGCGGCGGTACGGGACCGGCCGAGGGCTCCAAGGCCACCACCGTGACCCCGGGCCCGTGGCACCTCGCCCGGATGCTGGAGGCGATGGAGCAGTACCCGCTCAACATCGGCCTGCTCGGCAAGGGCAACACCGTCTCGCACGAGGCGATGGTCTCCCAGATCCGGGGCGGTGCTCTGGGACTGAAACTGCACGAGGACTGGGGCTCCACCCCCGCGGTCATCGACGCGGCCCTCACCGTCGCCGACCGCACCGGCATCCAGGTGGCCATCCACACGGACACGCTGAACGAGGCGGGGTTCGTCGGTGACACCCTCGCGGCGATCGGCGGGCGCGGGATCCACGCGTACCACACCGAGGGCGCCGGGGGCGGGCACGCGCCGGACATCATGACGGTCGTCTCCGAGCCGCACGTGCTGCCGAGTTCGACGAACCCGACCCGGCCCTACACCGTGAACACCGCCGAGGAACACCTCGACATGCTGATGGTGTGCCACCACCTGAACCCGGCGGTCCCGGAGGACCTGGCCTTCGCGGAGTCCCGGATCAGGCCGTCGACGATCGGGGCCGAGGACGTCCTGCACGACCTGGGCGCGATCTCCATCATCTCCTCCGACGCACAGGCCATGGGGCGGGTGGGCGAGGTGATACTGCGGACCTGGCAGACCGCCCACGTGATGAAGCGGCGGCGCGGCGCGCTGCCGGGCGACGGACGCGCCGACAACCACCGGGTGCGGCGCTATGTCGCCAAGTACACGATCAACCCGGCGCTCGCCCAGGGGCTCGCCCGCGAGATCGGGTCCGTCGAGAGCGGCAAGCTCGCCGACCTCGTGCTGTGGGAGCCCGCGTTCTTCGGGGTCAAGCCGCACCTCGTGCTCAAGGGCGGCCAGATCGCCTATGCGCAGATGGGCGACGCCAACGCGTCGATCCCCACTCCCCAGCCGATCCTGCCGCGCCCCATGTTCGGGGCGATCGGGCGGGCACCGGCGGCCAACTCCTTCAACTTCGTCGCTCCGCTCGCCGTCGAGGACGGGCTGCCGGAGCGGTTGCAGCTCGGGAAGCGGTTCGTCGCCATCGAGTCCACCCGTGGGGTGACCAAGGCGGACATGCGGGAGAACGACGCGCGTCCCAGGGTGCGGGTCGACCCCGACAGCTTCGCCGTGTACATCGACGGGGAGCTGGTCGAGGCGGCACCGGCCGCCGAACTGCCCATGGCCCAGCGCTACTTCCTGTTCTGAGAGCCGGTGTCTGTGATGTCTCGGGCAGCGTTGCTGGTCCTGGCCGACGGCCGCTTTCCCGCCGGAGGGCATGCGCACTCCGGCGGGGCGGAGGCGGCCGTCAAGGCCGGCCGGATCACCGGGGCGGCGAGTCTGGAGGAGTTCTGCCGGGGGCGCCTGCACACGGCGGGACTGGTGGCGGGCGCGCTCGCCGGGGCCGCCGTACTCGGCTTCGACGTAGGGGAGTTGGACGCGGCGGCGGACGCACGGACGCCGTCGCCCGCGCTCAGGAACACGGCTCGAAGGCTCGGGCGGCAGCTGTTGCGGGCCGCTCGAGCCGCCTGGCCGGCCGCCGAACTGGAGTCCCTGGCAAGGGAGTTCCCCAAGGGAGCCCATCAGCCGGTGGTGCTGGGGGTGGTGGCCAGGGCCGCGGGGCTCGCGGCCGAGGACGCGGCCTACTGCGCCGCGTACGAGTGCGTGAGCGGGCCGGCCACGGCGGTGGTGCGGTTGCTGAGTCTGGACCCCTTCGAGGCGACGGGGGTGCTGGCCCGGCTGGCCCCCGAGGTGGACCGGGTGGTGGACCGGGCGGCGGAGGCGGCGCGCAGCGCGGCCGCGGGCGGCGGGGTGGACGAGCTGCCCGCGGGCTCCGCCCCGTTGCTGGAGATCGGCGCGCAGTGGCATGCGGGGTGGGCGGTGCGGTTGTTCGCGTCGTAGAGCCGCAGGTCGAAGGACAGGCCGTCGCAGGGCCACGTATTCACAGGGAGTCGCACATGCATCTCGACCACGATCACCACCACGGCCCCGCCGCCGTCAGCGCCGACGCCCGCCGTCCGGACGGATCACGGCGTGCCCTGCGCATCGGCCTCGGCGGCCCCGTCGGGTCCGGCAAGACCGCCACCGTCGCCGCCCTCTGCAGGGCCCTGCGCGACGAGCTGTCCCTCGCCGTCGTCACCAACGACATCTACACGCGTGAGGACGCCGAGTTCCTGCTGCGGGAGGCCGTGCTGCCGCCCGAACGGATCACCGCCGTCGAGACGGGAGCCTGTCCGCACACCGCGATCCGGGACGACATCTCGGCCAACCTCGAAGCCGTGGAGGACCTGGAGGACGAGGTCGGACCACTGGACCTGATCCTCGTCGAGTCGGGCGGCGACAACCTCACGGCCACCTTCTCCAAGGGGCTCGTGGACGCGCAGATCTTCGTGATCGACGTGGCCGGGGGCGACGACATCCCGCGCAAGGGCGGCCCCGGTGTCACCACGGCCGACCTGCTCATCGTCAACAAGACCGACCTGGCGCCCTACGTGGGGTCGGACCTCGCGCGGATGGCCGCCGACGCGAAGGCACAGCGCGCCGAACTGCCTGTCGTCCTGCAGTCGTTGCGCGGCGAAACCGGGGTCGCGGACGTGGCCGGGTGGGTGCGGGAGCGGCTGCGCGCGTGGACGGCATGACCGTCACGGGGGTGCGCGCCGGCGCGCGTGTCCTGGCCCGGGGCGATGGCAGGGGCGGCACCTCGCTTCCCGTCCTGGAGGGAGGGGGGCCGCTCGCCCTGCGACGGACCCGGGGAAGCGGGGCCGAGGCCCACGTGATGGTCGTCGGGGCGATGAGCGGGCCGCTCGGCGGGGACCGGTTCGCGATCGAGGCCCGGGTGGAGGACGGGGCCCGGCTCCGGGTGGGCTCGGCCGCGGCGACCATCGCGCTGCCGGGGCAGCGCAAGGGCGAGGCCCGCTACGACGTTCGTCTCGATGTCGCCGACGGCGGCGAACTGCGCTGGCTGCCCGAGCAGTTGATCTCCGCCAACGGAAGTGACCTGCACGTCTCCACCCGCGTCGAGGTCGGACCTGCCGGGCGCCTGGTGCTGCGGGAGGAGCAGGTGCTCGGGCGGGTGAGGGAGGATCCGGGGCGCCTCACCAGCCGGCTCACGGTCCGCGTCGCCGGCCGGGCGCTCCTCGACCAGGAGCTGGCCTGCGGGCCCGGGGCGCCCGGTGGCTGGGACGGTCCCGCCGTGCTGGCGGGACATCGTGCGGTGGGCCAACTTGTCGTCGTAAGGCCAGAGTTCGCGCGGGAGCCGGTGGCGGCGCGGATGCTGGGGGAGTGCGCGGCGCTCACTCCGCTGGCCGGCCCCGCCGTGCTCGTGAGCGCGGTGGCGGGCGATGCGCTGCTGCTCAGGCGGGTCCTGGACGAGGCGTTGGGCCACCTCGGTGGCTGATCCGCTCAGCGGGACGTGATCGTCCGGTTATCGGATTGGTAAAGACGGCTCTCACACCCTGTTCTCAGGAGGTTCACAGCCGGAAGGATCCCCCTGACCATTCGTAACCACGTACGGGGAGGGGCCCACTTGAGGGACAACTTCAGATCGAGGAGCCGGGTACTCGCGTTCGGCACGGCTGGAGCGCTCGTCACCGCGAGCCTGATCACCGGTGCGCTCGCGGCCCCCGCGTCCGGCGCCGAGGCCCGGCACGGCCAGGACCGCGAACAGCGGGGCGCGGCCGTCGCCGCCGCCCATGCCGCCAAGGCCGGGATCGACTGGGCCGACTGCCCAGCCGACTGGGCCCTGACCAAGCCCGTCCAGTGCGGCTGGGTCAGTGTGCCGCTCGACTACGCGAAGCCCTACGGCAAGCAGATCAAGCTCGCCGTCGACCGAATAGGCAGCACGGGGACGAAGGCGGAGCGCCAGGGCGCGCTCGTCTACAACCCCGGGGGCCCTGGCGGTTCGGGAATGCGCTTCCCGCTGCGGGTCACCACCAAGAACCCGCTGTGGGTCAACACCTCGAAGGCGTACGACTTCGTGGGCTTCGACCCGCGCGGCGTCGGTCACTCGGCACCCATCTCCTGCGAGGACCCGCAGGAGTTCGTGAAGGCGCCCAAGGCCGACCCGGTACCGGACACCGAGGCGGACAAGACCGCGCAGCGCAAGCTGGCCGAGGAGTACGCGAAGGGCTGTGCCGAGCGCACCGGCCGGGCGACGCTCCAGCAGATGACCACCGCCAACACGGCCCGTGACCTGGACGTCATCCGGGCCGCGCTCGGCGAGAAGAAGCTCAACTACCTCGGTGTCTCCTACGGCACCTACCTCGGCGCCGTGTACGGGACGCTGTTCCCGGGGCACGTGCGCCGGATGATCGTCGACAGCGTCGTCGGCCCGTCGCGGGAGAACATCTGGTACCAGGCCAACCTGGGCCAGGACGTCGCCTTCGAGGGCCGCTGGAAGGACTGGGAGGACTGGGTCGCCGCCCACGACTCCGCCTTCCACCTGGGGACCACTCGCGCGGCCGTCCAGGCCAAGTGGCTCCAGCTGCGCGCCACCGCCAAGAAGAACCCGATCGGCGGGGTCGTCGGACCCAACGAGCTGATCGGCTTCTTCCAGAGCGCGCCGTACTACGACTCCTCCTGGGTGCCGGTCGCCACGGTGTTCTCCAAGTACGTCGCCGGTGACACCCAGGCACTGGTCGACGCGGCCGCCCCGGACCTCTCCGACACCGCGGGCAACATCTCGGCGGAGAACGGCAACGCCGTCTACACCGCCGTCGAGTGCACCGACGCGCAGTGGCCCACCAGTTGGCGGAAGTGGGACCGCGACAACACCGAGCTCAACAAGCAGTACCCCTTCATGACCTGGGCCAACGCCTGGCTCAACCTCCCCTGCGCCACCTGGCCGGTCAAGCAGCAGACCCCGGTGCACGTCACCACCCACAAGGGTCTGCCGCCGGTGCTGATCGTGCAGTCCACCCGGGACGCCGCCACTCCCTACCCGGGCGCCGTCGACCTGCACAAGCGCTTCAGGGGCTCCCGCCTCATCACCGAGCAGGGGGCCGGCTCGCACGGTGTGACCGGCCTGGTCAACCCGTGCATCAACAGCCGTGTCGACAGCTACCTGCTCACCGGCAAGCTGGACCGCGCGGACGTCACCTGCACGCCGCACGCCACACCGCAGCCGTAACCCGTCCGCGGCGGTGCCGAGGGGCGGCGGGAACACTCCCGCCGCCCCTTCGCCGTACGAGGTCAACTCAACGGCGCCCGTGGGAACTTGCGCTCCTTGGCGCTCTTCGCCGCGGCCTGTCCGGCCTTGACCACCGCCGCGTACTCGTCGACGTACTCCTGCTCGGAGAGGGTCAGGACGGCGTACATGATCTCGTCGGTGATCGCGCGCAGGACGGCCTTCTCGTTCTCCATCCCGGCGTAGCGGGAGAATTCGAGGGGCTTGCCGAAACGGATCACCACGGGGTGGATGTTCGGGATGACCTTGCCGGGCGGCTGCGCCTCGAAGGTGCCGATCATCGCGCAGGGGATCACCGGGACACCGGCCCGCAGCGCCATCACGGCCACGCCGACCTTGCCCTTGTAGAGCCGGCCGTCGTGCGAGCGGGTGCCCTCCGGGTAGATACCGAGCAGTTCGCCCCGGCCCAGCACCCCGAGTCCCTCCCGGATCGCGGCCTGGCCGGCCTCCTTGCCGGAGCGGTCCACCGGGATCTGCCCGGCGCTGCGGAAGAAGAACGCGGTCAGCCGGCCCCGCACGCCCGGTCCCGTGAAGTACTCGGCCTTGGCGAGGAAGGTGATCCGCCGCTTGAGGACCGCCGGCATCAGGAAGTGGTCGGCGAAGGAGAGATGGTTGCCCGCGACGATGGCCGGCCCCGACGCGGGGACATGTTCCAGACCTTCGATCCGGGGCCGGAACACCAGCCGCAGCAGGGGCCCGAGTAGCACGTACTTGAGCAGGTAGTAGAACATGGCTCGCCCTTCGCTCCAACAGGTCGTACCCAAGCCGAAGTCTGCCGGGCCCGGTATGAATAGCACAGTCGTCGGGTGGTGCCGGTCCCGTGACCGGTCGGGTGACGTGTCCGTCCCGGCCCCGGTTCGGGCCGCGCGTAGGATGATCCCGATGCGCCCCACCGAGCAGCCCGCCCCGCTCCCGCCGCACCGGCGGTGGCGAGCGCTGCTCGTGCTGGGCCTCCTGGCCGGGCTGCTCGCCATGCACGCGCTGGCACCCGGCGGCGGCATGGGGCCCGGTCGAGACCACCGCGGTCATGAGCGGGTCATGGAGACAGCCGCGACGGCCACCGCCTGTGACGGCTGCTCCGGGGACGGCGGCGGTCACGCGCACCACGCGGACGCGACCTGCGCCTCGGGCGCGGTGAGCGGCGGACCGACGCTGCCGGCGCCGGTCCCGGACCCGGCGCCCTGCCCCACGGCCACCCGTTCGGCCGACTCCCGCCCGGCCACGCCGCCGGACGGCGCCCGCGCACCCCCTGATCTGGCCGAACTCCAGCTGCTGCGGATCTAGAGGCACCCGAGCCGGCCGTGCGCGCACCGCGCCGCGGTCGTCTTCCCGCGTGCCCTTTCCCACCCACCGCAGGAGTTCGAGCATGACCACCACCCGTACCCGTTCCCGCGCCGTGTTCGGCGTGCTGACCGCGCTCGCCGCCCTCGCCCTCACCGCGTGCGGCGGCGACGGCCCCGCTCACCGCGAGGCGGCGGCGCACGGCGGAGCCGCCGACGGCGCGCACAACGCGCAGGACGTGACCTTCGCGCAGCGCATGATCCCCCATCACCGGCAGGCCCTGGAGATGGCGGAACTCGCTGCCGGCCGGGCCTCCTCGGCGCGGGTCAAGGACCTCGCCGTCCGGATCGAGAAGGCCCAGGATCCGGAGATCAGGACCATGGCCGGCTGGCTGAAGGCCTGGGGCGAGGACGTCCCCATGGCCGGCATGGACCACAGCGGTCACTCCGGCATGACCGGAATGATGGACGACGCGGACATGACCGCGCTGAAGAAGGCCGAAGGGACGGACTTCGACACGAAGTTCCTGACCATGATGGCCGAACACCACCGGGGCGCCGTCCGGATGGCCGCCACCGAGCGGTCCGCCGGCGCGTACGGACCGGCCACCGCTCTGGCCGGTGCCGTCGTCACCGGCCAGAACGCCGAGATCAAGGAGATGAACCACCTCCTCGGCAAGGGCTGACCAGGAGGGGTGGGGGGGGGGCCGGCGGGGCGGGCCCGCCCCCGCAGGGCCCCCCGAACAAAAGCCAA